>NZ_JBFBAG010000078.1:0-37571 GCF_040682155.1 Amycolatopsis sp. NPDC051371 | reverse complement strand
TACGTCGTCTCGGCCCTGCTGATGCTCGGCGTCGCGCTCGTCCTCGGCCTCCGGCTGCCGCCGGAGCTCCCGGACCGGCCGCGCGTCTCCTGGCCACATTGGGGCGCTAGGCCAGGTAGGCCGACAGTCCACGGTGGCCCCGCCGCATCATCAGCGCGTGGTTCGCGCGGAAGAGCGGCCGGGCCACCGCGTCGAGCCGCCGCAGCAGCTCCTTGCGAGCCTGGACGTCCTGGGTGATCTGCAGGAGCGTGCCCGCGCCCGCCGCGCGGACCGCTCCGGCGAGCACCCCGTCCAGGTCGCCGCTCAACCGGACCCGCAGCAGTCCCGCCCGCTCGTCCTGGTGCTCCCGGTGCATCCGGACCACCAGGCGGAACGGGAGCCGGGACCGGCAGATCAGCTCGGCGGTGTCGTCGTCCACCCGGCGCACCGTGCGGACGTCCGACCACCACCGCGGGTAGCCGGCGAGGTCGGTGACCGCACCGAACACCCGCGCGGGCGCGGTACCGGGCAGCAGCCACGTGCTGCTGAACCGGTAGCGCGCGCCCGTCACGCCGTCACACCTGGGCCGAGACCAGCTTCCGGCCGTCCACCGTGACGATGTCGACCGACTTCACGTCGTCGGGCGCCACCAGTGCGGACCCGTCGAGTGAGAAGCCCGAGCTCTCCCACTTCTCCGACACCTGCCAGCTGCCGGCGGTGACCGACTGGCCGTCCTTGGTCGTGACCTGCAGGAGGCACTTCTCCCCCGCCTTCACGCCCTTCACGGCCACGTTCACCCGCACCCAGCCCTGGAACGGGCTCACCGACGCGGCCAGCTGCACGCCGGTTGTCGGATCACGCCCTTCGATGCTCTTGGTGCCCGGCACGTCGGTCGCCGGCGCGGGGATCGCGATCGGCTCGCTGCCCCCACCCGTCTGCCGGCCGACCAGGATCCCGCCGCCGAGCGCGGCCACCACGAGCACCGCCGCCGCGACCAGGGCCAGGCCCCGGCGTGACGTCGAACGCCCCGAGCGGACCGGCGCCGCCGTCTCTTCGTCGCGCACCCGCCGCAGGGTCTTCTGCAGCAGCAGGTCCCCGCCTTCGGGCGGCCCGTCGAGGAACGCCTCGGGCGGTACCTCGTCGAGCGACTCCCGCAGAGCCACGAGCTCGTTCAGGTCGAACCGGCACTGCGCGCAGGTCTGCAGGTGCCGCCGCTCGAAGTCGGCCGCCTCCCCGGGATCGAGCGCGCCGAGGGCGTACGCGCCGAGCTGCGTGTGACTCTCGTCGACCGAGTTCATCGCGCCACCTCCGTTCCGCTCGAAATCATCGCTGCTCTCAGTGCTCTCAGTGCGTAGTAGGACCGTGATTTCACGGTACCCGGTGCGACGCCGAGTGTTCTCGCCGCTTCGGCCACCGTCCGTCCCCGGTAGTAGATCTCCACCAGGACCTCTCGGTGCTCGTTGGAAAGGCCGTCCATCGCGCCGAGCACCGTCATCGAGTCGACCACGCCCTGGGCGTGATCGCGCTCGACGGCGGGCGTCGGCACGCCTTCGGCCGGTTCGGCCACCTCCTGTGGCCGGGCCGCCCGGGCACGTGCCCGGTCGGTGACCAAGTTGCGCGCGACGGTCAGCAACCAGCCGCGCACCGAGCCCTTCCCGTCGTTCTGCAGGTCGTCCGCGTGCTTCCACGCTCGGACCAGCGTCTCCTGGACCACGTCCTCGGCTGCCGCCCGATCACCGGTCAGCCTCGTCGCGTAGGCCAGCAGGCTTCGCCCGTGCTCGGCGTAAAGCTGCCGAATCAGGTCTTCGCCTTTGGCCTTCTTAGGCCGCCTGCCTCCTATGGCCACCCTCGTCCTCCCGACGGTGTTCTGAGTCGTCGAGGACAGTAGTGCAACCCTCAGCTCCACCGGCGGTGCGTGCGCCGAGCGCAGCGCGACCATGGTGTTCATCGGCTGCCCGTCCTTCCTCGTGCTGCCCGGAATCCGTCGGTGTTCAGTAGCCGGAGCCACCGGCCGCGGGCTGCGCCGCGGTGATCTTGCTGCCGTCCGGGGCGACGGCGAACCAGGTGCCGTTGGCGCCCTGGCCGTTCATCTGCCCGGGGGCCTTGTCGCCCGAGAACTCGTAGAGCGCCCAGCCGTTGAGCGTGAGCTGCTTGCTGCCGTCCGGGCGCGCCAGCGTGCCGATCTGGCTGTCCTGGATGCCCTCGAGCATCGGCGAGCCGTCGCCGGCCAGCGCCGGTGGCCAGGTCGTGGCGCACTGGGCGTCGCAGTGGGACATCGGCGGCGTCGCCATGTCCTTGTCGAACCGGTAGAGCGTCTTGCCCGCGGCGTCGGTGACGACCGTCCCGACGCCGGCGACCTCGGTCGCGGCCAGCATCACGTGCCCAGGCTGCCCGTGGTCCGGGTTCCCGGCCCCCGCGGAGGCCATGTCGCCGCAGGCCGACAGGGGGGCGACGACGGCGATCGCGGCGGCGCACAAACTGGCCGTCCGGATACGGTTCATGACGTTCTCTCCTCGGTGAGGGCGGCACCGCCGTCCGGCGGACCTCGACACCTCAGACACGGACGGTTGCACGAAACGGTTCAGCGGGGTTTCGCGCGGTTCGGTGCCGGTTCGGGGCCGGATTGGTGTGTTCCGGTGATCGGCACGATCTTGTCGCCGTGCGGGCGGGTTCCTAAGCTGATCACGTTCGCCGCCGCCCCCGATCCCGCGGGAGCCGCCGTGTCCGTGAAACCCCTCTTCGTCGTGGCGCTGCTGGCCGCGGGCTGTTCCGCTTCCGCGCCGGCACCGTCGTTCGCCGCGACGCTCACCTCGCCCACGGACGTCGTGCTGAGCTGGCCGGACGACGCCGACGGCCACCGCGTCGAGTACGCGAACGACCCCGCCGGGCCGTGGACGACCTTGCGGTTCCTCCCCGCCCACACGACGAGCTACCACCACCCGGACCTGATCCCGGAGACACCGTTCTACTACCGGGAGCAGCCGTTCAGCGGCCCGGTGTCGGCGGAGACGACCGTGGGCGCGCCGGCGGCCCCGGACGCGGCGGGGCTGCACGCGGTCGCGTCGGGCGACACGGTGACGTTCACGTGGGCCGATCGTTCGGCCGACGAAGCCGGGTTCCTCCTGGAGATGCGGCGGCCGGGCTCGCCGGGGTTCGACCCGGTCGAGGTGACCGACCCGGACGCCACGACGTGCGCGCTGTCGACCCTCCCGGGTGAAGAGGGCGCGGCCTACCGGCTCCGGGCGCTGCACTACGGGCCGCTCTCGCCGGTGGTCCACCAGACCACCGGCGAGGAGCGGTGACCCGTTATTCGGGCGTGAGGACCGTGCGCAGGAACTCGCCCGTGTAGCTCTCCTCGACCCCCGCGACGTGCTCCGGGGTGCCCTCGGCGACGATCGTGCCGCCGCCGTTGCCGCCTTCGGGGCCCATGTCGATGATCCAGTCGGACGTCTTGATCACGTCGAGGTTGTGCTCGATCACGATCACCGAGTTGCCCTTGTCGACCAGCCCGTTGATCACGCCGATCAGCTTGTTGATGTCCTCGAAGTGCAGACCGGTCGTCGGCTCGTCGAGGATGTACACCGTCTTGCCCGTCGAGCGCTTCTGCAGCTCGCTGGCCAGCTTGACGCGCTGCGCCTCACCACCGGAGAGCGTCGGCGCGGGCTGCCCGAGCCGGACGTAGCCGAGGCCGACGTCCACCAGCGTCTGCAGGTGGCGGTGGATGGCCTTGATCGGCTCGAAGAACTCCGCCGCCTCCTCGATGGGCATGTCGAGCACGTCCGAGACGGTCTTGCCCTTGTAGTGCACCTCGAGGGTTTCCCGGTTGTACCGCGCGCCCTTGCAGACCTCGCAGGGGACGTAGACGTCCGGCAGGAAGTTCATCTCGATCTTGATCGTGCCGTCGCCGGCGCACGCCTCGCAGCGGCCGCCCTTGACGTTGAACGAGAACCGGCCCTGCTGGTAGCCGCGGACCTTCGCCTCGGTCGTCGCGGCGAACAGCTTCCGCACGTGGTCCCAGACGCCGGTGTAGGTGGCCGGGTTGGACCGCGGGGTCCGCCCGATCGGCGACTGGTCGACGCGCACCAGCTTGTCGACGTGGCCGAGGCCGTTGACCCGGGTGTGGCGGCCCGGCACCTGGCGGGCGCCGTTGAGCTTGTTCGCCAGCACCGTCGCCAGGATGTCGTTCACCAGCGTCGACTTGCCCGAGCCGGAGACGCCGGTGACGGAGACCAGGGCGCCGAGCGGGAACGAGACGTCCAGGCCGCGCAGGTTGTGCTCGCGCGCGCCGACGACGGTCAGCTGCCGCTTCTTGTCGATCGGCCGCCGGATCGCCGGAATCTCGATCTTGCGGCGCCCGGACAGGTACTGCCCGGTGATCGACTCCTTGCTCTTCAGCAGCTTCTTGTACGGTCCACTGTGGACGATGTGACCGCCGTGCTCGCCCGCGCCCGGGCCGATGTCGACCACCCAGTCGCTCGAGCGGATCGTGTCTTCGTCGTGCTCGACGACGATCAGCGTGTTCCCCAGGTTGCGCAGCCGGGTCAGCGTCTCGATCAGGCGGTGGTTGTCGCGCTGGTGCAGGCCGATGGACGGCTCGTCGAGCACGTACAGCACGCCGACCAGGCCGGACCCGATCTGCGTCGCGAGCCGGATGCGCTGCGCCTCGCCGCCCGAGAGCGTCGCCGACGCGCGGTCGAGCGAGAGGTACGTCAGGCCGACGTCGAGGAGGAAGCGCAGCCGCGCCTGGATCTCCTTGAGCACCGCGCCGGCGATCATCGACTCGCGCTGCCCGAGCTCCAGCTCGTCGAGGAACTGCGACGCCTCCGCGATGGACAGCCCGCAGACCTCGGCGATCGACATGTCGCCGCGGGACTTGTGCGCCAGCGTGACGGCGAGGATCTCCGGCTTGAGCCGGGTGCCCTGGCAGGCCGGGCACGGCACCTCGCGCATGTAGCCCTCGTACCGCTCGCGCATGTACTCGGACTCGGTCTGCTCCTGGCGTCGCTCGAGGAACGGGATGACGCCCTCGAAGGCCGCGTAGTACGACCGCTGGCGGCCGTAGCGGTTCTTGTAGCGGACGTGCACCTGGTCGTCGACGCCGTGCAGGACGGCCTTCTGGGCGCGCGCGGGCAGCCGGCGCCACGGCGTGTCCATCCGGAAGCCGATGGTCTCCGACAGCGACTCCAGCAGCCGGATGAAGTAGTCCGCGCTCTGCCCGCCCGACCACGGCGCGATCGCGCCCTCGGCCAGGGACAGCTCGTCGTCCGGGACCACCAGCTCCGGGTCGACCTCCTTGCGGATGCCGATGCCGGTGCACTCGGGGCAGGCGCCGTAGGGCGAGTTGAAGGAGAACGAGCGGGGCTCGAGGTCCTCGATGGCCAGCGGGTGGCCGTTGGGGCAGGCCAGGTTCTCGGAGAAGCCGCGGATGCGGTGCGGGTCGTTCTCGGGCAGGTCGACGAACTCCAGCTCGATCAGCCCGTCGGCCAGCCGCAGCGCCGTCTCGACCGAGTCGGTGAGCCGCTGGCGCGAGCTCGACTTCACGCTCAGCCGGTCGATCACCACGCCGATCTGGTGCTTTTCCTGCTTCTTCAGCTTCGGCGGGTCGGTGAGCGCGTGGACCGTGCCGTCGACGACCACGCGCGCGTAGCCCTGCTGCTGCAGGTTCTCGAACAGGTCGACGTACTCGCCCTTGCGCCCGCGCACCACCGGCGCGAGCACCTGGAAGCGGACGCCTTCGTCCATCTCCAGCACCTGGTCGACGATCTGCTGCGGGGTCTGCTTGCTGATCGGCTCGCCGCACTTGGGGCAGTGCGCCTTCCCGGCTCGCGCGTAGAGCAGGCGCAGGTAGTCGTAGACCTCCGTGATCGTGCCCACGGTCGAGCGCGGGTTGCGGGAGGTCGACTTCTGGTCGATCGACACCGCAGGCGAGAGGCCCTCGATGAAGTCGACGTCCGGCTTGTCCATCTGCCCCAGGAACTGGCGGGCGTACGCCGAGAGCGACTCGACGTAGCGACGCTGCCCTTCGGCGAAGATGGTGTCGAAGGCGAGGCTCGACTTCCCGGACCCGGACAGACCGGTGAACACGATCAGGCTGTCGCGGGGCAGGTCGAGATCCACGCCGCGGAGGTTGTGCTCGCGGGCGCCGCGAACAACGAGGCGATCAGCCACGCCAGGGTCCCTTCAGTGTCATTCTTTGCTGCGGTCGCCGGCCCGGTAGGAGGCTGCACGGGCGGCCTCTCAATGCTACGAGCCACCACCGACAAAAACTGGCTCCGCGTCCTTGACCTGCGGTTCTTCCGGCTTCCGGCGGGTGGTGAGCCACCGGTGGACCGGCCGTTCGACCCCCGCGGTGACCGCCCAGCCGGCCAGCACGGCGGCGCCGACGACCACGGGGAGCCGCAGCCAGCCGGGCAGGCCGGCGTCGAGCAGGGCGCGGGCCAGGACGTAACCCAGCTCCTGGTGCACCAGGTAAAGACCATACGAGATGCCCGCGAGCCACGTGACGGCCGGGGCGATCCTCGCCAGTCCGGGGAACCGCCAGTCCGGGCCGCGGGCGGCCAGGCAGACCAGCAGCAGGAGCACGGCGAACCCGATCGTGGACGGCCAGCGCAGGGCGTCCTGCGGCAGCGCGACGTGGAACGGGAAGACCTGCAGGTCCTGCGCGGCGACGGCGGCGACGACGAACAGCGCGGCGTGCCACGTCTTGAGCCGGTGCTGCGACCAGAGCCACAGCGCGATGCCGATGGCGAAAACGTGCAGCCGGTGCAGGCCCAGGCCGTAGAAGAAGGTCTCGACGACCGGGCTCGCCGTTCCCGGCGGGAAAACGACGAAGCGAAGCGCGAGCGGGACCAGGATCAGGGCCCACAGCAGTGCGACGGTCAGCCGGTGGGTGCGCCACGACCGGGGCCACAGCAGAGCGGCGCCGGTGAAGGCCAGCAGCTGCACCGGCAGCGTCCAGTAGGAGCCGTCGAGGTAGTAGAACGTGGCCGAGCGCACGCCCCACTCCTGCACCATGCCGAGGTTGGCGACCAGGTCGAGCCCGGTCGGGATGTACCACGGCGCCGGGTTCGCCGGCGGCCCCTGCGGCACGCCGAAGAGGAACCCCGTCACGCCGTGCGGGTAGGGCAGGCCGCTGAAGGAGATGGCCGCCCACCGCGTCACGACGTACGTCACCAGGACGGCGACGAAGTAGGCCGGCACGAGGCGCGCGACGCGGTTCCACAGCCACCGGCGCGGATTGCCCTTGCGGAGGCTCGCGCAAACGAAGAAGGCGGAGATCACCAGCAGGATCGCGGCGCCGAACTGCGCTGTCACCCGGAAGGGGTACCCCGTCAGTTCCGGGTGCAGGAGCGCACCCTGGTGGGTGACGTGCCCGAGGATCACCGCGAGGACGGCGACGACGCGGAGGAGGTCCCAGCTGATCCGGCGCGGCGTCGGGGAGGTGGGCACGGTCGTCCTGAGGTCGGCTGGCGGGGGCTGCCGTGAGCGTACGTGGACCCGCGGGCGCGCGCTTGTGCGGGTGGAACCGCTTGGAGCGAAACGACTACCGTGTGCAGGGTGAACATCGTGGAGACCTACACCGGGCACGTCGACCCGGGCGGCGACGCCACCCGGCGGACCCTGGACGCGCTGACCATCACCAAGCTGTCCGTCGGCCCGATGGACAACAACACGTACCTGCTGGTGTGCCGGGCGACGCAGGAAGCGCTGCTGATCGACGCGGCCAGCGACCCGGAGCGCATCTCGGACCTGATCGGCCACGGCCCCGACCGGCCCGCTTTGAAGACGGTCGTCACCACTCACCAGCACCAGGACCACTGGCAGGCGCTGGGCGCGGTGGCCGGAGCCAACGGGGCGAACACCGCGGCCCATCCGCTGGACGCTTCGCCGCTGCCGGTGCCGCCGGACTTCCTGGTGGAGCACGGCGACACGGTGGCCGTGGGCCAGGTCACTCTCTCGGTGATCCACCTGCGCGGGCACACGCCGGGATCGATCGCGTTGCTGTACCGGGATCCTTCGGGGCGCCCGCACCTGTTCACCGGCGACTCGCTGTTCCCGGGCGGCGTGGGGCGGACCACGTCGCCGGAGGACTTCGCGTCGTTGCTGGACGACGTGTCGACGCGGATCTTCGACGAGCTGCCGGACGAGACGTGGTTCTACCCGGGGCACGGCGATGACTCGACGCTGGGCGCGGAGCGGGCGAAGTTGAAGGAGTGGCGAGAGCGCGGCTGGTGACGGCGGTGTCCGATGACTTCGACGACTGGTTCCCCAAGCGGAACGCCGCGATCCTCGACGCCGCCGGAAGCCTGACGACGGCGACCGGTCCGCGTGACCTGGAACAGGCCACGGCCGAGCTGGTCGGTGGCGAACTCCACCAGGCGATCCACGGGGAGACCGGCGGGCTGATCCTCGACCTCTGGCTCAGGTCGCTCATCATCGACGCCCGGATCCGGCTCGTGGAAGGCGGCCCGGACGAGGGCATCCGGTACCTGCTGCACGGCGTCACCGCGATCGGGCCGCCGGATGCGGTGAAAGAAGCGCGGCTCGCGCTGAAGCGCACCCGGTGGGCGAGCTCCGGCCCCACCTGGCTCGGGGGCATGGCCAAGCCGAAGGCCGGTCGGGACGTCCGGCGCCTCGAAGACCGTTACGGCACTCGCCTGGGCATCGTCATGGAGTACGCCTTCCCCGGGGGATCACCGATGGCGTACCTGTTCGACGTGGACGCGAGCGGCATCCCCCTCCTGGTGGACTCGGGCGTCCACGACGATGCCGCCCGGGCCGCGGACGCGTGGCGCGCGGCCGCCGGCGACACCGCGACGGACGCGCCGCTCGAAGCCGTGACGTCGAGCGGTGAGCTCCGGGCGCTCGCCCAGCTGGACCTGCAAACCCCCTTCGGCGACGAAACCCGGAGCCGGGCGGACGACTGGTACCGCGCGCAACGCCGGGTCCAGGACCTCGCGGCCGCCCTGCGCTCGACCGCGCACCCGCTGCCCCCGCAGCGTTCCTTCTTCGACGAGGACACCACGCCACTGGTCGAGGAGTTCTCCGAGTGGCACGTGGCCCGCCACGGCCACGCACCCGACGAGGAGCTCACCGGAATCCTGGCCGGAGAATGGCAGGAGGGGATCCTGCCGCAGACCACCTACTGCGTCTCCCCGCAGCGGATCGAATACCAGCTGAGCATCATCGGCGACACCTTCGAGCCGGAAACGGTGGCGGAGCTCCGGAACCTCATCCGGATCTGGAGCCGCTGGCTCGGCGAACGCGACGGATTGCCCGAAGACCTGCTGGCGCGGATCGACCGGGCGACGCGAACCCGTCCGGCGCAGCCGGGTAACGCTTGAACCGTCAAACCCGCACCACCGGGCAACTTCCCGGACGAACCGGACGTCCCCCGTTGACCCAGCGCTGGGACTTCCACCGGTTCACCAGGAGGCCCACCATGTCCAGACCCGTGCGACGCGCGCTCGTCGCTGTCACCCTGCTCACCGCCGGCACGCTCGCGGCCGCCGCGCCGGCTCAAGCCGCTCCCACCATCCCGGCCATGACGAACATCCGGACCGGGAACAACCCCGGTTTCGACCGGATCGTGCTCGACCTGACGTCGGGGCCCGCGCCCGCTGTCAGCTACCAGCTCGTCGACGAGCTCACCGCCGACCCGAGCGGGGAAATCGTGTGGCTGACCGGTGAGTACTTCGTCAACGTCAGCGCGACACCCGCCGCCGCGCACGACGCCGGCGGGAATCCGACCTACACCGGGCCGCCGAAGTTCCGGACGCGGAACCTCGCCAACGTCATGGCCGTCGCCGTCACCGGGGACTTCGAGGCGCACCTCGCGGTCGGGCTCGGCGTGCGGTCGCGGACCGCGGTGAACGTCTTCACGCTCACCGCGCCCAACCGCGTCGTCATCGACGTCGCCCACTGAAAGCGGGCGGGGGAGTCACCCGCGCTCGTACGGGATCTTCT
Organism: Amycolatopsis sp. NPDC051371; assembly: GCF_040682155.1. Lineage (NCBI taxonomy): Bacteria > Bacillati > Actinomycetota > Actinomycetes > Pseudonocardiales > Pseudonocardiaceae > Amycolatopsis > Amycolatopsis sp. NPDC051371. The sequence goes on along the minus strand of NZ_JBFBAG010000078.1, from coordinate 27,626 downwards.
CCCCCGCCTCCACCGCGAACGGCAGGTGGTTGCCCGCCGGCGGCAGCGGGCACGTCGCGAAGTCGGTGAACGCGCACGGCAGATTCACAGCCCGGTTGAAGTCCAGAGTCACCGACCCGTCCGGCGAAGGCTCGCCGACCGGCAGCGAGCGGTTCGCCGCGTACGTCGTCACGCCGCTCGTCTCGTCGGTGAACAGGATGCTGAAGCCGCCGTTCTTGCCGTTGAACGCGGTCAGCGTGTGCGCCTCTCCCCCGAACGAGAAGTGGACCAAGCCCGGCGCCGTGTAGACGTGGCTGAGGCCCTCCACCACGGCCCCGACCGTCGTGGGCCGCGGCGCGTCGAACGGCTCGAAGCGGCCCGAGACCACCCAGGACGGCGACGGCTCGTACGCCGGGACGCCGTGGAACTCGCGCAGGACCTCGGCCTTCGGGTCGTGCACGCGGATCAGGTACCCGGACCGCCGGGCGACCTCGATCTCGACGTCGCCGGCCAGCACCCGCGTGCCCGCGCCGCTGTTGACCAGCTCGAACCGGCGGGTCCCGGTGATCGGCGAACCCTCGTGCGAAAGCGACGCGCCGGCCGGGTCGACGTACGCCGCGTCGGCGTCCTGCCACCAGCGGCCGGGGATGCCCGGGTACTCCCGCGGCGCGTCGGTCAGCCAGTCGAGCGACACCAGCGCCAGCCAGCCGTGGGGTGCCGCGAGGTCCTCCTCGCGGTGGGTCTTCCAGTCCTGCCACTCGCTCGTGAACGTGCTCATCGCGGGCCCCTTCTGCTCGGCTACGAAGGTGCCAACCCACCAGCGGAGCCGGTATTCCGCGTCCCAGTATCCGGGCCGGTCCACAGCCACGCGATTTCCCGCTCGCCACCGGCGGGAACCACGACCCGCCGGAACTCCGCCGCGGCCGGCTCGTCGGCGATCGCCGCGTGGAACCGGTCGGAGACGATCAGCAGCCGGTCGCGCTCCGGCGCCGCGGCCATCGCCGACTTCAGCACCTCCGCTTCGCACAGCCAGACCGCCAGCGCGATCGCGGCGCCGCCGAAGTTCGGCGGCCGCAGCACGACGTCGCCGTGGTCGGCGGCGAGCCGCAGCCGCAGCCTGCCGAACTCGTTGAGGTGGCGGTTGCGGCGCCGCAGCGCCTCGGCCACCTCGCCGGCGAACCCCGTCGCGACCCACCCCAGCGGCACGGTCGGCGGGATGACCAGCGTCGTGTTGTCCCCTTCCGGCCGGCGGTACCAGGTCGGCGTGCGGTACGGCACCGGGACGTGGTCGAACACCTCGTCCAGCACCCCGTCGAGGGTGGCGCCCAGGTGCACCGCGCGGGCCGTGCCACCGCGGCTCGGGGAGACGATCCCGATCCGGACGACGGTCGCGGCCACCGGGACGGTGCGCATGGCCTCAGTCCTCCCGGGGATCGAAGGACCACTGCAGGCCGTAGCTCAGCCCCTGGTGCAGCTCGTGGAACTCGAGCGCCACCTCGCCGACCCGGTTGACCGTCAGCGCGTCCCCCGAGTCGACGCCGTCGTCGACCACCCGGCCCGGCACGCCGTTGAGCCGCCACACGCGCGGCGGCGGGTTCGCGCGGTCGAACCGGACGCGCACCGAGAACTCTTCGCAGCGGCGCAGGGGTGTCATGACGTAGTACGGCCGCAGCGACGTGCGCCGCGGCGCGAAGCGGATCCCGTACTCGTGCCGCTGACCGAGCCGCAACGGGCTGGGGAGCCGCATGACGAACTGCGCGTGGCTCGCCGAAACCTGGCGCGATTCGACGATCTCGCCGCCGAACAGGACTTCGGCGGCGATGTCCGGCACCGGGTCGCTGCCGGGCTCGGCCGGGACGCTGAACGAGAGCACCAGCTCGTCGAGCTCGTCGACCTCCGCGACGATCCGGCGTTCCTCCTGCAGGTCCGGCGGGTCGCGGTCGAGCCGGAGCACCGCCTTCGTCGACTCGGCGTACCAGCCGGCCAGCGGGTGCCGGTCGCGGTCCGGCGGGGGCGCGCCGAGCAGCTCGTCGAGCCGGCGGAACGCGAGGTCGATCCGGCGGCGCGCGGTGCGCGGGTCGCGGTCCAGGACGCTGGCCAGCCACGAGATCCGCCGGTCGAGGAACTCCCCCGCGGCCTCTTCGTGCAGGCCGAACGCCGCGAGCGCGGCCAGCCGCAGGTCGGCCGGCAGGCGTCCGCACAGCTCGGTGAGCCGCAGCACGAGCTTCTGCCGGGCGGCGGAGGGCTGGTCGGCGCCGGCGATCCCGCACGCCTCGCGCAGGCAGGGACCGATCCGCTGGTGCAGGTCGGCCGCGTCGAGCCCGCGGCCGCGGCGCAGTTCGTTCAGCTCGCGCACGAACGGGAAGGAGTTCTCCGGCCGCATCCCACCCCCTTCCGGCGCCGCGGTGAAATGACAGCCCACATTACCAAGAACGGTTCCGCGCGGGGGTGACAGATCGCGGACACCCGCATTCACGGAAATACCCGGCCGGCCGACCCCCCACGAGCCGGCCGGCCGGGCTGCCGCGGGTCAGTTCGCGCCGAAGATCAGCGCCCAGATCGAGTGGCTCTCCATCACACACACCTCCTCATCGCTGCACCCAGGCCGAGGCGGAGAACGGGGCGGAGCCGTGTGACGCCGGCGCGGCCGGTTCCGCCGCGTTTCCGGCGGCCGCCAGGAATCCGGCGACAGCACCGACCACGAACGCGACGAAGACCGATTTCACCAGGGTCAAGATCTTGCAGTAGACGTTCACGGCAAAGCACTCCCCGACCTCGCTCGAAATGGAATCCGGCCGGTCGGCATCTGATTTCTTTTCCGGCCGGAACCCAGGATCTCGCCGGGGGCGGGTCCGCTCAGAGGTCCGCTGTCACGGGCGGTGTGTGCCGTTTGGCTCAGAACGGGCGAAGGCGCGCAGGACGCGCGGCTCGCGGATGAGGATGCGGCGGCGGCCGGTCTCGACGATCCCCCGCTCGCGCAGCATGCGCAACGCCCGTGCGACGGTACGCCGGGCCGCGCCGATCTGCGCGCCGATGTCCTCCTGCGAGCCCTCGACGATCACGCCCTCGGGGACGCGCCGGCCGTGCTCCTTCGCCAGCCGGACCAGGACCACCGCGACGCGGCGGCTGACGTCGAAGGCCGCGGAGTCGACCCGGGCCGACTCGGCGTTGCGGAGCCGGGCCGCGACCGTCTTGATCGTCGCGATGGCGATCTCGGGGCGGGCGTGCAGGACGTCGACGAACTCCGCGCCGGTCAACTGGAAGACGATGCAGGGTTCGATCGCGCGCACCGACGCCGACCGCGGCCGACCGGTGACGGCGGCGAGGTCGCCGAGCACCTCGCCGGGGCCGCGCAGGCCGAAGAGCACCTCGCGGCCGTCCTCGACGATCGTGGAGACGCGCACCCAGCCGGAGACCAGCACGTGGACGTGGTCGGAGGGGTCGCCCTCCATGAGCACGACGTCGTTCGCGCGGAACCGGCGGCGGGTGCCCCGGGCGAGCAGGTAGTCGCGATCGGCGTCCGCGAGATAGGCCAGGAGCGCTCCCTCGGCCGTGTTGTCGTGCCCGCTCATGGCTCCCCTCCGGATCTCCACCGTACTGTGCCGTTCGTTACTGATCCGACCACAGTCACGGCCGGATGGCTTTTGTGGCAATCGCACGTACCGCTCGAGGGCCGGCCTACTTTTGGTCGGATCAGTAACCCGGCGTGGCGGGCCGGGGCGAGGGCCGAGACCGGTAGGGTCGCCGCGTGGACGTGGAGATCTTCACCGACGGCGCGTGCAGCGGAAACCCGGGACCGGGCGGCTGGGGCGCGGTCCTCCGCTACGGGCGGCACGAGCGCGAGCTGTACGGCGGCGAAGCCACCCCGACGACGAACAACCGGATGGAGCTGACCGCGCCGATCCGCGCGCTGGAGAGCCTGACCCGGCCGTCGCAGGTCCGCGTGTACACGGACAGCACGTACGTGCGCAACGGGATCATGCAGTGGCTGCCGCGCTGGAAGAAGAACGGCTGGCAGACGGCGGCGCGCGAACCGGTGAAGAACGCGGATCTGTGGCAGCGCCTGGACGCGGCGGCGGGCTCGCACGAGGTCGAGTGGCTCTGGGTGAAGGGCCACGCGGGACACCCGGAGAACGAGCGCGCCGACCGGCTCGCGGTACGGGGAGCGCAAGAAGCCCGGGAAACCGGGAAGCCGGTCAACGCGGAATAGTCCTCAGTAGACGGTCGCGGCCGCCGTGGGATGATTTCGTCATGCCTCCCGCCTCGTGCCCGTGCGGCCTCGCCGAGTCCTATGCCGCCTGCTGCGGCCGGTTCCACGAAGGCGGCGTCGCGGCGCCGACCGCCGAGCTGCTCATGCGTTCGCGGTTCAGCGCCTTCGCCGTCGGGGACACCGCGTACCTGCTGCGCACCTGGCACCCGGACACCCGCCCGCGTCGGCTGAGCCTCGACGCCGGCCAGGAGTGGACGCGGCTGGAGATCCTCGGCCGTACGGGAGGCGGGCTCCTGCACACCGAAGGCACGGTCGAGTTCCGGGCGCACTACCGCCACCACGGCCGCGACGGCTTCCTCGAGGAGAACAGCCGATTCCGCCGCGCGGACGGCCACTGGGTCTACCTCGACGCGGAAGTGTGATGGGGACCCGCCGCCGTGTACCGCTCAACGGGATGCCCGTGGCAGACGGGTTCGCTGCTACCGGGGACGCCGGACGAGCCGCCCGGGTCCGACCGGAAACGCCCCTGTTCTCCGGGTGACCGGACCGCTACGATCGTCCGCAATTGTTAGGAAAGTTCCCTAACGATGGTCCGCTGTCCCCCACGCCGCCGCGGTGCCTAGGAGGCGCGCAAGTGAGCTATCGGCAGAGAAGATCCCGGACCCTCGTGGCGGCGGCGGTGCTCGCCGTCGCCGTGAGCGGGGCGACCGTCCCGGCGGCGACCGGCCAGGAGCAGGCAAGAGCGGTCGTCACCGCCGCGGCACCGGCCACCGCCGTCCCCGGCTTCCTCATCCAGACGTCGGCGCAGGTCAGCGACGACTCGGCGGTGTCCAAGCCCGGCTTCAACACCGCCGGCTGGTACCCCGTCGGCCCCCGGTCGACCGTCTACGCCGGCCTGCTGGCCAACGGCAAGTACGCCGACCCCTTCTACTCGACGAACATGAAGAACGTGCCGACCGCGGACTTCAAGGTCCCGTGGTGGTACCGCACCGACCTCACCGTCACCGACACCACCCAGCGCACCTACCTCGACTTCAGCGGCGTGCTGTCCAAGGCCGACGTCTGGGTCAACGGGACGCGGATCGCGGACAAGACGCAGGTCAACGGTGCTTACACGCGTCACGACCTGGACATCACCGCGCAGGTGAAGGCCGGGACGAACAGCATCGCGTTCAAGGTCTACCCGAACGACCCGAACAAGGACCTGTCGATGGGCTGGATCGACTGGGCGCAGACCCCGCCGGACCAGAACATGGGCATCGTGCGGGACGTCCTCGTCCGGCGCAGCGGCCCGGTGGCGCTGCGCGGCGGCCACGTCGTCACGAAGCTGACCGGGACCACCCACGCCGACCTCACGGTCAAGGCCGACGTCCGCAACGACTCGGCGGCCGCGGTCTCGACGACGGTCTCCGGCACGGTCGCCGGCAAGGCGATCAGCCAGACGGTGAGCCTGGCGGCCAAGGAGAAGAAGACCGTCACGTTCGGCGTGGTCGGGATCGACAACCCGCAGGTCTGGTGGCCGGCCGGGATGGGCGGGCAGCCGCTCTACGACCTCGACCTGACCGCGAACGCCGGCGGCGCGGCGTCCGACACCTCGCACTCGAGCTTCGGCGTGCGCGAGGTCAAGGCGCCGAAGAACTCCAGCGGCGGCCGGTCGTACACGATCAACGGACGCCCGCTGCTGATCAAGGGCGGCGGCTACTCGCCGGACCTGTTCCTGCGCTGGAACGAGCAGTACGCGGCGGACAAGCTCGCCTACGTCAAGGACCTCGGGCTCAACACCGTGCGCCTGGAGGGGCACATCGAGCCGGACGAGTTCTTCGACCTCGCCGACCGGATGGGCGTGCTCACGCTGCCCGGCTGGGAGTGCTGCGACAAGTGGGAGGGCCAAGTCAACGGCGACGAGAAGGGTGACCCGTGGACGGCCGCGGACTACCCGGTCGCGAAGGCGTCGATGACCGCGGAGGCCGAGCGCCTGCGCGACCACCCGAGCGTCATCTCGTTCCTGATCGGCAGTGACTTCGCTCCCGACGCGACGATCGAGAAGAACTACCTCGACGCGCTCAGCGCCGCGGACTGGGCCACGCCGGTGGTCCCGGCCGCGTCGGCGAAGTCGTCGCCGCAGCTCGGGTCGTCCGGCATGAAGATGAACGGGCCGTACGACTACGTCCCGCCGAACTACTGGTACGACAAGGCGCACAGCGACCTCGGGGGTGCGTGGAGCTTCAACTCCGAGACCAGCGCCGGGCCGGACATCCCGACGATGGACACGCTCAAGCGGATGATGTCCTCGAGCGAGCTCGACACGATGTGGAAGAGCCCGTCGACCGCGCAGTACCACCGGTCGTCGTCGGAGACGTTCGCCAACCTGAAGCTCTTCGGCGACGCGCTGACCGGCCGCTACGGCAAGCCGGCGAGCCTCGACGACTTCGTCCGGAAGGCGCAGCTGGCGCAGTACGAGAACGTCCGCGCCGAGTTCGAGTCGCACTCGCGCAACTTCAGCGACAGCTCGAACCCGGCCACCGGGATCATCTACTGGATGCTCAACAGCGGCTGGACGTCGCTGCACTGGCAGCTGTTCGACACCTACCTCGACCAGAACGGCTCCTACTTCGGGGCCAAGAAGGCGAACGAGCCGCTGCACATCCAGTACTCGTACGACACCAAATCCGTCGTCGTGGTGAACCACAACCACGACGCGGCGTCGAACCTCACCGCGTCCGTCAAGCTCTACAACCTGGACGGCACGGAGAAGTTCAACCAGTCGAAGAGCGTCTCGGTGGGCGGTGACGGCGCGAAGACCACCGCGCTGACCATCGGTTCGGTGAGCGGCCTGTCGACGACGTACCTGGCGAAGCTGGTCCTGACCGACCCGTCGGGCAAGGAGGTCAGCCGCAACGTGTACTGGCTGTCCACCAAGGCCGACACGCTCGACTGGAACAACAGCGACTGGTACTACACGCCGACGACGTCGTACGCCGACCTGTCCGGGCTGAACGGCCTGGCGCAGGTGCCGCTCGGGTCGACCGCCACCTCGACGGCCAACGGCGACGGCACCACGACGACCAAGGTGACGCTGACGAACGGCTCGGCGAACAAGGTGCCGGCGTTCTTCGTCGACGCGCACGTCCTCGGCGCGGCGGGCGCGCCGGTGCTGCCGGTGCGGTGGACCGACAACCAGGTCAGTCTCTGGCCGGGCGAGTCGACCACGCTGACGGCGACGTACCGGACCGCGGACCTCAAGGGCGCCAAGCCGTCCGTGCGGGTCGCGGGCTGGAACACCGGGACGAAGACGATCCCGGCGGACGGCACGGTCGATCCCGGCCCGGGCGACCCGGTGGACTACCAGGCCGAGAACGCCACGATCACCAGCGGCGTCGCGGAGTCGAACCACGCCGGCTTCACCGGCACCGGGTTCGTCAACTACGACAACGCGACCGGCAGCGCGGTGGAGTTCACCGTGAACGCGGCGGCGGCCGGCCCGGCGAACGTCGTCCTGCGGTTCGCCAACGGCACCACGGTGAACCGGCCGATGGACCTCACGGTGAACGGGACGAAGGTGGCGTCGGCGGTGGCCTTCGGCGGCACGGGGAACTGGGACACCTGGCAGACGGTCACCATCCCGGTGACGCTGACCGCCGGGACGAACAAGATCAAGGCGACGGCGACGACCGCCAACGGCGGCCCGAACGTCGACAAGATCACCGTCTAGGTCCGAGCCGGGGCGGTGTCGTGCCGCCCCGGCTCAGTCCCAGAGGAGGCGCTGCTCGCGGTCCGGATCGGACACCGTCGCGGAGACGTCGTCGAAGATCCGCGTCTGGCGATCGGCCGTCGTGTAGGGCGGCCAGCCCGGATCCCCGGCCGCGATGAACCGGACCCAGGCGCCGATCATCTCCGTCGCGATCGCCTGCATCCGCTCGGCCGGGAACGTCCGGCCGGCGAAGAGGAACCGCCAGTTCTTGTTGCGGATGTCGTCGAACACCAAGGGCAGGTCGAGCCCGTGCGGCGCGCCGAGACCGCGGCCGCGCGGGGCGATGCGCCAGTCCAGCCGGTACATCCACGCGTCCGGCTGCTTCTCGGCGAACCGGATCGCCGGGATCCACCAGTCCCCCGCGGTCAACGCGCGGTTGCGGACCTGGTCCGCCGGCCAGTCGAGCAACTCCCCGTACGCCGCGACGGCCTTCTCGATCTCGGCGGCGTCCAGCATCGTCGAACCGACGCCCAGCAGCTTCGCGCCGCCCGACTGCAGCCAGCTGAACAGGTCTTCCTCGTCGGCCGTCGTCCCGATGAGCAGCGGGACGTCGCGGACGCTGTCCAGCGGGCGTTCGGGCAGCAGCTCGTCCCCGACGACCACGCGATAGGTCACCTTGGTCCCGGAGACCGCTGAAACCCGTTGCTGCGCCTCGAGAATCTTCTTGACGGGCAGCGTGGCGAGGTCTTCCGGGACGGCGTCCAGTTCGGAAAGGACCGCCGAAGCGATCGCCGCGCCTTCGGCCGGCGTGTGCACGACCGAGCCGACGCCGGTGCCGCTCTGCACGATCGCCTGCCGCACGAGCCCGCGCGTGGCGGGCACGGCCAGCAGCGTCCCGACGGTGCGGCCGCCGTTGGACTGCCCGGCGAGCGTCACGCGGTCCGGGTCGCCGCCGAACGCGCCGATGTTGTCCCGCACCCACGCCAGCGCGGCGACCTGGTCGCGCAGGGACAGGTTGGCGTCGGCGACGCCGGGCAGGTGCAGCATGCCGAGCACCCCGAGCCGGTAGGCGACGGTCACGACGACGACGCCTCGCCGCGCGTACGCGGACCCGTCGAACTGGTGCGGCGCGCCCATCACGCCGCCCCCGCCGTGGATCCACACCAGCACCGGGTAGGAGCCGGGCGACGCCGGGGCGTAGACGTTCAGGTACAGGCAGTCCTCGTCGCCGGTGAAGCCCCGGCCGGTCAGCTCCGGCTGCGGCGCCCTGGGTGCCCACTCGACGGCCTCGCGGAGACCGGACCAGCGCGGCGCCGGCCGGGGCGCGCGGAACCGCAGCTCCCCCACCGGCGGCTCGGCGTAGGGCACGCCGAGGAAGGTCCTGACCCCGTCCCGCTCGGACCCGCGCAGGGCGCCGGCCGCGATCTCCACCGTCGTCACGCTTCCAGCCTAAGCGCCGGATGACGAAGATCAGCGAGAATGCCCGGCATGGTGATCCGCGTCCTGGGAGCGATCCTGCTCCTCGCCCTGGCCGCGTTCGGCGGCATCCTGACGCTGGCGGGCATCGGGGAGCAGCACGCCGTCGACACCACCTACGTCGCCGACTTCGGGCGGTCCGGTGAGGAGTGCGGATCGGGCCCGATGCATTTCGACGAGTCCGACGGCGAGGTGCTGACCTGCCTCCCCGGCGGGTCCTCGGCGGGCTTCCCGGGCTTCTCCGACGAGCAGAACGGCGAGATCGAAACGCTCGCGAAGCAGCTCGGCGCGGACACACTTTCGGAAGCGGACCAGGCCCGGGTCCAGCAGCGCGTCGACGACTTCGCCGCGACCGTGCCGGACTCGGCCCGGCCGCGCTACGACGAGGGCTTCACCTTCGTCCCGTTGCGCGGCACCTGGCTCGCCGTGGCGGGTGGCGTCCTGGTCGTCGGCAGCCTCCTCGGCTTCCGCTTCCTCCTGCGCCGGTGAGACTTGCGCCGGAGCGCGCTCCAGGGTGTTCACTGACGCACACACCTGGGGAGGGAACCATGAGCGCGACCGAGAACAAGCAGCTCCTGCGCGACGTGTTCGACGCGTGGGCGACCGGTGACCTGCGGCCCCTGCTGGCCGCGATGGGCGACGACGTCGCCTGGACGCTCACCGGCCACAACAGCTGGTCCGCCACGTACCGCGGCAAGGACGCCGTCCGCCACGAACTGCTCGCCCCGCTCGGGAAGCAGTTCGCCGACACCTACACCAGCACCGCGAGCCGGTTCGTCGCCGAGGACGACGTCGTCGTGGTCGAAACCCGGGGCCGCGTCACCACCAAGGCGGGGCCTCGGTACGACAACAAGTACTGCTTCGTCTTCCGGCTCGAAGGCGGGAAGATCCGCGAGATCACCGAGTACCTGGACACCCAGCTGGTCGCCGAGGTGCTCACCGACCCGGCCAGGTGACACCCGGGCCGGCGGACGGGTAATGATTACCCCGTGCACATAGCGGCAGAGATAGTGGCGCTGGTCGTGACCGTCCTCGTCGTCAGCGCGGTGGCGCGGCGGCTGGACTGGTCCGCCCCGCTGTGCCTGATCGTCGTCGGCGTGGGCGCGTCGTACGTCCCCGGGGTGCCCGAGTACCACCTCGACCCCGAGGTCGTGCTGCTCGGCCTGCTCCCGCCGCTGCTGTACTCGGCGGCCATCCAGACGTCCCTGGTCGACTTCCGGAAGAACCGCGGGGCGATCGGGCTCATGTCGGTCGGGCTGGTCGTGTTCACCGCGATCGGCGTCGGGCTCGTCGCCTGGGCCGTGATCCCCGGCCTCCCCCTGGCCGGCGGGATCGCGCTCGGGGCGATCGTCGCCCCGCCGGACGCGGTCGCGGCCAGCGTCGTCGCCCGCCGGGTCGGCATGCCCCGCAAGCTGATCCGGCTGCTCGAAGGCGAGAGCCTGTTCAACGACGCGGCCGCGCTGGTCGCCCTGCGCACGGCCATCGCCGCGCTCGCCGGCTCGGTCAGCTTCTGGCAGGTCGGCGCCGACTTCCTGCGCGCGGCCATCGGCGGGATCGTGCTCGGGCTGGTCGTCGGGTTCGTGGCCGCGTTCATCCGCGCCCGGCTCAACGAACCGGTGCTGGACACCGCGCTGTCGTTCGCGGTGCCGTTCATCGCCTACATCCCGACCGAGGCGATCCACGGGTCCGGCGTGCTCGCCGTGGTCGTCGCCGGGCTCATCCTGGGGCACAAGGCACCGAAGATCCTCTCCGGCTCGGCCCGGCTGGCCAGCAGGCTGAACTGGCAGACCATCGCGTTCCTCCTGGAGAACATGGTCTTCCTGCTGATCGGCCTGCAGCTGCGGCGGATCCTGTCCGAAGTCGGCGAATCCGGGCTGTCGCTGGCCATGCTGACCTGGATCTGCGTGGCGGTGCTCGCCGCGACGATCCTCACGCGGATGCTGTGGCTCATCGGTATCGGCACCGTGAAGCGGCTGGAACGGCGGCTGCTGCCGACCAAGGCGAGGGCCAAGATCTGGCCCTGGCGCTACTCGGCGGTGATCTCCTGGGCGGGCATGCGCGGGGTCGTCACGCTCGCCGCGGCCTTCGTGCTGCCGGCGGACACCCCGCAGCGGGCCGTGCTGGTGCTCGCCGCGTTCGTCGTCGTGGCCGGCACGCTCGCCGTGCAGGGCATGACGCTGCCGCCGCTGATCCGGCGGCTGCGCCTGCCGCGACCGGACCCGGCGGAGGACGCGCTGCAGGAAGCGTCCGTGCTGCACGACATGACCACCGCGGCGCTGGCGAAGCTCGAGGACATCCAGCGGCCGGACGACCCGCCGGAGATCATCCAGCGCATCCGCGACCGGCTGCAGAACCGCTCCGACTCCGCCTGGGAGCAGCTCGGCAGGCAGAGCGTCCTCGCCGAGACGCCGAGCGACGCTTACCGCCGCCTGCGGATCCAGCTCCTCGAAGTGGAACGCGAGCAGTTCCTGAAGGCTCGTGACGCCGGCAGCGCCGACGACGACGTCCTGCGCAAGGTCCTGGAACGGCTGGACATCGAAGAGTCCATGCTGGACCGGGACGAAGAGGAGCCCAGCGTGGAAGGCCGCGAGCTGCGCACCCCGGCCGCGACGGCCGGTTCGTGCAAGCACCTGGCCCACGAGTGGACCGACAAGGAGCCCAGCTCGGAGGACGCGTGCGCCGCCTGCCTCGAGGAAGGCACGACGTGGGTGCACCTGCGGATGTGCCTCAAGTGCGGCAACGTCGCCTGCTGCGACTCTTCGCCGCGCCGGCACGCCACCCGGCACTTCCACGAAAGCCGGCATCCGGTGATGCGCAGCTTCGAGCCGGGCGAGACGTGGCGATGGTGTTTCGTGGACAAGCAACTCGGCTAACCTCGGGGCCATGAGCACGCCCGAGCAGGAGATCGAATACCGCCAGCACCGCTTCAGCCCGCCGCCGGGCGCGACGGAGATCTTCCTGGTGCGGCACGGCGAGTCCGCGCCTGCTCGCGGGGACAACCCCTTCGAGCTGGTCGACGGCCAGGCCGACCCGGAGCTCGCGCCCGACGGCCGCGACCACGCCCGGCGCGTCGGCGACCGGCTGGCCGGCGAGCGGATCGACGCGATCTACGTGACGACGCTGCGCCGCACGGCGGAGACCGCGGCGCCGCTGGCCGAAAAGCTCGGGATCACCCCGGTCGTCGAGCCGGACCTGCGCGAGGTCCACCTGGGCGACTGGGAGAACGGCCTCTTCCGGAAGTACACGACCGAAGACCACCCGATCGTCGAACGGCTGTGGACCGAGCAGCGCTGGGACGTCATCCCGGGCGCGGAGTCCGACGAGCGGTTCGGCGCCCGGCTGCGCGGCGCGCTGACGCGGATCGCCGCCGCGCACCCCGACCGGCGCGTCGCGGTGTTCACCCACGGCGGCGTGATCGGCGAGGTGTTCGCGCAGGCCAGCCGCTCGGTGGAGCGGTTCGCGTTCCTCGGTGCCGACAACGGGTCGATCTCGCACCTGGTGCTGCACGGCGACAACTGGATCATCCGGCGCTTCAACGACACCGGCCACCTGGCTACCCCGCTCGGCTGAGCTTCCCGGCCGCGACGCACTGCACGGTCACCAGGATCGAGACGGCTTCCGCGGCGAGCAGCCCGATCAGGACCAGCACCTGCGTCAGACCCGCCTGGATCGGCCCGGCGCCGCCCAGCAGCACGCCGACGTAGGCGCCCGGCAGCGTCACCAGGCCGACCGTGCGGGTCTGGTCCAGTGCCGGGATCAGCGCGTGCCCGGCCGACGGGCGGCAGATCTCCAGCGCGGCCGGTCGGGGCATGAACCCGAGGGCGAGGGCGGCTTCGTACTCGCCGTGGCGGGCCTTCAGCTCGTCGAGCGCCCGGCGCGCGGCCTGCGACGTCGCGGTCATCGCGCCGCCGATGACGATGCCGGCGATCGGCACGACCGCGATCGGCCGGAAGGGGACCACCCCGGCGCCCAGGACCAAGGCGAGCACCGGCGCGACGCCGGCCGCGATCGCCAGCGCCGTCCACGGCAGGTTCGCCCAGGTGCCGGCGCGGCGTGCCGACGTCACCGCGGCGATGGCGAACATCAGCAGCACGAACAGGCCGGTGAACGGAGCCGACCGCAGGACGGCGGTGATCACCAGGGAGACCAAGGCCAGCTGCACGACCGCCCGGACGGCGGCGATGAGCACATCGCGTCCGCGGCCGAGGCCGCCGGCCTGGACGACCGCGGTGCCGGCGACGGCGAGCAGGACCAGCACCGCCACGAGGGCGGGCCCGAAGGTGATCGCGGCGTCGTTCACGCCGCCCATGGTGCCCTCAGACGGCGCAGCTGAACTGGCGGCCCGGCTCGACGACGGTCTTCTCGGCGACGACGACCCCGTCGACGACGATCCGGCAGCGCAGCTCGCCGGGCCCGGGGTTGCGGGCGGCGATGCTGTAGAACTCGGTGCGGCCGGCCGGGCCGACGCGGGTGAACTCCGCCGACCACGGCGTCGTCACCTCGGCGTGCTGGGTCAGCGCCGAGCCCGCGGCGGCGTACGTGACGTCCTGGGCGCCGTGCGCGCCGAGCAGCTCGTAGACGACGGAGTGGCTCGTGGTGGCGACCGCGGCCGGGACGACCGGCGCGGCCACCGGCTCCTCCTTGGCCGGCCCGCGCGCGGACCGGGGCACGACGAACGCCGTGACCGCGATGGCCGCGGCGAGCACGCCCAGGACGACCACGACGCTGCCGGCCGACCTGGCGCGGCGCGGGCAGTCACGGCCGGGCGGGATCGCGGTGGGAACACCCATGGAGAGGTCTTCTCTCGTCGCGCGCACTTCCGTCGAGTGCGTCGTCTACATCTCGCCGTGACTTCACTGCGCGTTAGCCGTGATTTCCGAGATGTCCAACTTTCACCCAATCGGGTGCCCCGGCCGTCCGGTCGGTTTCACGCTGTTTTTGTCGGACCCCGGGTGCATCATCGGGGGCGTGTACGAAGAGGTGGCACCACCGGGGCCGTTGGCGGGCGTGGCGCGATGCGTGTGGCGGTCGGCTTCGGCGGGGCCGAAGCGGATCGTCCCCGACGGCTGCCTGGACCTGGTCGTCGGCGACGGCGGGGTGTTCATCGCGGGCCCGGACACGGCGGCGTGGTCGTCGGTGACCCGGCCCGGGGCGGAGCTGCGCGGTGTCCGGTTCACGCCGGGACGGGCACCGGCGGTCCTGGGCGTGGCGGCCGACGAGCTGCGCGACCGCCGGGTGTCGCTGGGCGAGTTGTGGGGGCGCGCGGGGGAGGTGCTGGCGGAGCGGTTGCTGTCGGGCGAGCTGACGCCGGCGCAAGCGGTTGCGTCGCGGTTGTCGGAGGTGTCACGGCTGTCGGAGGTGCCGCCGGCGGATCCGGCGGTGGCGGCGTTGATCGCGCGGATGGACGCGGGGGCTGCGCGGGTTTCCGAAGCGGCGGCGATGGTGGCGGGGGCCGCGGTGCTCGCCCGAGGGGGCGCGAGCCCAGAGCAAGCCGCCGCGATGCTCACCCGAGGCGGCGCTAGCCCGGAGCAAGCCGCCGCGATGCTCACCCGAGGCGGCGCTAGCCCGGAGCAAGTCGCCACGGTGCTCGCCCGAGGGGGCACGGATCCGGCGCAGGCCGCCGCGCTGCTCGCCCAGGAAGGTGCGAACCCGGCCCGAGCCGCCGCGCTGCTCGGCCGGGCGGACCCGACCCGATCCGCGCCGGATGTCGCGGCCGGGCGGCTCGAAGAGCCCTTCGCGGTGGGCGAGCGGCGGCTGCGGCGGCGCTTCGTCCAAGCCGTCGGGTACGGGCCGGCCACCTACCTCCGCGTCACCCGCTTCCAGCGCGCCGTCGCGCTGGCTCCGCGCGCCCCCGGGCTGGCCGCGCTGGCCGCCGCCGCGGGGTACTCCGATCAAGCTCACCTCAGCCGGGACTGCCGGGCGCTGACCGGCCTCACGCCTCGCGCCTACTTCCCCGCACCCTCCACTGTGGACTTGACACCCAGTGATCGGCTCCGTTCGGCGTAACCCCTGCGGGCAACCGGAAGTGGGCCCTCACCCGAGAAGGTAAGCGGACGGTAAACGACTACCAAGAGCGCTATCCTCCCTTCGACCAGTGATCAGGGAGGGCGTGTGGCCACCATCAGCGACGTCGCGGCCAGGGCCGGCGTCTCCACGGCGACCGTGTCGCGCGCGCTCAACGGCAAGTCCACTGTGGACCCGATGCTCGCCGCGCGCGTCCAGGAAGCCGCCGCCGAGCTCGGCTATCACCCGAACGGGCTGGCGCGGAACCTCCGCCGCCAGGAGACCGCGGTCCTCGCGCTGATCATCTCCGACGTCGAAAACCCGTTCTTCACGGCCATCGCGCGCGGCGTCGAGGACCTCGCGCAGCGGTCGGGCTACTCCGTCGTGCTCTGCAACTCCGACGAGAACGAGGACAAGGAGCGGCGCTACATCGAGGTCGCGCTGCAGGAGCGGGTCGCCGGGGTGGTGCTGTCGCCGACCGGCCGGTCGACGAACGTCGAGGGCCTGCGCCGCCAGGGCACGCCGCTGGTGGCGGTGGACCGCCCGTTGCCGGCCGACGCGGGCGACCAGGTCCTGGTCGACACGCGCCAGGCGGCCGCCGAAGCCACGCGGCACCTGCTGACCGGCGGCTACCGTCGCGTCGGCTGCCTGACGGGGCCCGCCGGCGTCCGCACCGCCGACGACCGCCTGGCCGGGTACGCCGACGTCGTCGGCGAAGCGAACGTCGTGTCCCGGCGCGCGGAGTACCGCGCCGAGGGCGCCCGGCTGGCGGCGCTGGAGCTGCTGGACGAGCCGTCCCCGCCGGACGCGCTCCTGGTCGCGAACAGCACGATGGCGATCGGCGTGCTGGAGGCGCTGTCGTCACGCGGCCTGCGGTCGGGCCGCGACGTCGGCATCGTGTCGTTCGACGACGCCCCGTGGACGACGCTCATCGACCCGCCGCTGACGGTGGTCGCCCAGCCCGCGTACGAGGTCGGCCGCGTGGCGGCGCAACTCCTGCTGGCGAGGATCACCGACAGCAGCCGCGAAGCGACGACCACGACGCTCGAGGCACGGCTGATCGAGCGCAAGAGTTCCCGTCGCTGACACCGGGCAGGCCGCACCCGGAGGTCGGCTCGCGTACCTGGAGAGCCGGCTCGTGCGCACTCAAGGGGTCGCGTGGAGCGACGTGCCCAGGGGGCCGGCTCGTGCCAGGCCCCCCAGGCACGCCCCACCCCCTGTGTCCCCCATGACCGGCGTCAAACCCGCCGGATCCTGTGAGCACGGAGCGGAAATCGTTTACTCACACGGAACGTAAGGCCAGGACCCCGCACTGTCAAGCCTGGACAACGTCCTCCGATGCGGTCAAACTGACCGGAAGTTGCCTACTCAACGTGTTGATTGATGTGCGGTAAGTGTCGATCTCTGGTGAATTCACCCACAGTCAGGGCAAGAAACCGCACGAACCCGCACACGCGCGCTGTTTCGGGTTAACCTGAGCCACATGTCTGTAGCGCTGGAGAACATCCTCGCCAAGGCGGGCCTGAAGGTCGACGCGAACGAGTTCCTCACGCTCGTCGAAGACGCGGCGCGCCGACTGTCCCCACCGAATCCGGATCCCTCGCACTACTTCTCCGCCGACCAGCGCGCCGCGCTCACCGACGTCGGCCTCGATCTTTCGCCGCACCGCGAGGGCGAACCCGACTTCCGCGCCCGCACGGTGGCCGCCCACGCGGTGCTCGCCGAAGGCGCGCTCAGCGTCAACGAGGCGGCCAGGGCCCTCGGCGTCGACGACAGCCGGATCCGCCACCGCCTCAAGGAAGGCAGGCTGACCGGCTGGAAGGACGGCGGCTGGCGCCTGCCGGCGTGGCAGTTCGCCGGCTCGGGCGTGCTGCCCGGCCTCGAAGTCGTCCTCAAAGCCCTCCCCGACGACCAGCCCGCGCTCGTCGTCGCCGCGTTCATGAGCACCCCGCAGCCCGACCTGGTCATCAACGAGCATCCGGCGACCCCGCGGCAGTGGCTCCTGTCCGGGGGTGACCCGGACCACATCGCCCGCCTCATCGCCATGCTCGGCTCGCCGTTCTAGGCTGGAGCGCCCCGAGCAAGATCACCGACAAGGACGGACCACCCCCGACCCATGGCCCGGCTACCGCTGCCGCCCGCCCGATCCGTCCTGGTCCGGCAGCTGAACCGCGCCAACGACGTGGTGACGGTCCAGCCCGCGACCAGGCTGGTACGGATCTTCACCGCGCACGGCAACCACCCCCAGCAGTGGAACTCGTTCCGCTACACCGGCCCGCTCCCGCACGGCCGGTTCGACCAGCAGTCGCCCGGCCGCGGCGGCGCACCGGTCACCGACCCCGCGAACGGGGTCCTCTACTTCGGCCTCACAGTCCGCACCTCGGTCGCCGAGGTCTTCCAGACGAGCTCGGCGGTCGACCGCCGCACGCGCGGCCCCCGGCTGGTCGTCGTCCGCCCCACGCGCACGCTGCGCCTGCTCGACCTGACCAGCCTGTGGCCGACGCGGGTGGGCGCGTCGCAGGAGATCTCGAGTGGCCCGAAGAAACTGACGCAGGCTTGGGCCCGCGCGATCCGCGGCGCGTTCAGCGACCTCGACGGCCTCTGGTACCGCTCCTCGATGGACTCCGGCGACCCGGCGATCTGCCTGTGGGACCCGCCGGCGGGCGCGGCGCTGCCGATCGCCCCGGACGTGCTGCTGCCGCTGGACCACCCGGGCCTGGACGTCCCGCTCGGCCGGGTCTGCGAAGAGCTGAACTACACGCTGCTGAACTGAGCTTCGAGCAGCGGGACGATCGCCCGCAGGTCATCGCCGTCGACGAGGTGCGTCGCGACGGCGCGGGCGTCGGGGCTCGCGTTGAAGCCGATGCTCGTCCCGACGGCGGCGAAGAGCGGCAGATCCGACCGGCTGTCCCCCACCGCGACGCACCGCTCGGGCGCGATGCCTTGGGACAGCGCGAAGTCGCGTTTGCCGAACTCGTCCAGGTGCTCGGCGACGGCGCCGGTGTAGCGGCCACCCACCGCCTCCGGCACCGGCCCGCAGTAGGCGGCGAACCCGAACCGGCCGGCGAGCATGCGGCCCACCGGGGTCCACGCGAGCGTGGTGAGGATCGGGCGCAGGCCGCGGTCACGGCACCACGCCACCGTCTCGGCGATCCCGGCGACCAGCGGCAGCGTTTCCAGCCGGGCCCGGATCTCTGCCTCGGTGTGTCCGGCCCAGCCGCGGGCGTCGATCACCGACGCCTCCTGGTTGGTCATCCGCCCCGCCGCGTACGCCGCTTCGGCCGCGACGAGCTCGGCCTCGTGGCCCAGCGCCGCGGCCACCCAGGCGCACGAACTCGTGCCGGGCACGAGGGTGCCGTCGACGTCGAAGCAGACCAGCCCGTCAGCCAAGGGTGCCTCGCGGGCACACGAACCCGACGATCTCCGACGCGATCAACCCGGCCTGCTCGGCCGGGTCGGCGTCGAGGATCGCCCGGGTCTCCGCCTCCGACGTCCGGAAGAACGCCACGCCCGTCACCGGCAGCGCCGCCGACGGCTCGGGGACCGACCCCGCGAACAGCACCGTCCCCGCCGCCTGCTGCTGCCGCGCCGACGACAGGTGCCGCGCCCGCAGCTCCCGGGCCATCTCCTCGGAGATCTCCGCCGCGCGGGGACCCGCCCGGAACAAGACCATCCGCCACGTCTCGAGCTCGAAGTCCACCTCGGGCACCGTCATGAGACGACGTTCGCAGGCGCCCGGCGGCAAAACAAGCTACAGGTGCCGGCTCCACCACTCGAGGATCGCGTCGAAGCGCTGCACCCGGTGCCGCGGCCGGCCCGACCGGGACAGCTCGTGACCCTCACCCGGGAACAACACCATCTCCGCCGGCGCGCCCGCCCGCCGCAGCGCGACGAACATCCGCTGCGCCTGCTCCAGCGGGCAGCGCCAGTCCTGCTCCGAATGCACCACCGCGAACGGGATCTCGATCCGCGCGGCGTAGGAAAGCGGCGAACGCTCGCGCTGCACTTCCGGGTCGGCGCCGATGTACGCGTCGACGAACGTGTAGCCGATGTCGGAGCTGCCGACCATCGAGTCCCACGCGTTGACCGCGCGCTCGCTCCACGCCGCCTTGAAGCGCTCGCCGTGGTGGGCCGCCAGCCAGCTCGTCATGAACCCGCCGTACGAACCGCCCATGATGCCGACGCGCGAGGCGTCGAGGTCCGGCCGCTCCAGCGCCTTGTCCAGCAGCGCCAGGACGTCGTCGACGTCGACCGTGCCGAAGCCGTGCGTGATCGCGTGGCCGTGGGTCTGCCCGTAGCCCGCCGAGCCGCGCGGGTTGCCGAGCACCACCGCGTAGCCTGCGGCCGCGAACACCTGCGCCTCGTCGAACACCGCCCAGTCCTGCTGGGTGAACGGGCCGCCGTGCACCACGCGCAGCACCGGGTGCGGGCCCTCGCCCTCGGGCAGCACCAGCCAGCCGTGCACCGGGTAGCCGTCCGGCGCCGTGGTCTCCAGCTCGATCATCGGCCGGATTCCCTTGTCGCGCAACGGCTTCGAATAGTCCGTCAGGACCTGCGGCTCACCGTCGCGGAGAAGCACGACCTCACCCGCGGTCGACGGCGTCGCGAGCACCGCCGCCAGCACCGAGCCGTCCAGCGTGAACGACCGCAGCGCCGTGCGGTCCGCGTAGACCACCGGCAGGTCGGCCAGCGGGGCGTCCGCGGCGTCGACGGGGACCGCGCGCAGCTCCACCGCGCCGCGGTTGCGGACGGCCACGAGCACGTCGCCTTCGCGCGGCGCCGGCGGGCCCGCCGAGGTCTCGCAGTCCACGGTTTCGATGTCGGTGAGCCGGCGCGCCTTCACCGGGCCGGCGCCGAACTCCGGCGTCGCCGAGTAGAGACCGGTCATCGCGGCTTCGTGGTGCTCCGCGAAAGACTGTCCGAAGTAGAACAACGTGCCGTCGGCGGCGAACACCGGGCGCTCCGAGTACCCCTCGCCCCGCACGACGACCTCGGGCTCTCCGCCTGAAGCGGAGATCGCGCAGACGTCGCGGAAGTCGCTCTCGGCCGCGCCCCACTCCGGCGGCGCGGTGAAGACGACGCGGGTGCCGTCCGGCGTCCACACCGGGTGGGTCACGTCGAAGCCGTCACCGGTCAGCGGCTCGGGCTCCGCCAGGTCCTCCGCCAGCGCGTCGACGACGAACAGCCGCTGCATGCGGTCGCGCAGGAACCCGATGTCGTCGATCCGGTAGTCCATGCGCGTGATCCGGCGCGGGGCCTCGGCGGCCGGCTCCGGCGTCTCGTCGTCGGCGTCGGGCGTCCCGTACCGGCCGGCTTCGGGCACGCGTGCGGTGAAGGCGATCCGCCGCGAGTCCGGCGCCCACACCGGCTCGCCGGCGCCGAGGTGCAGCGACGTCAGCCGGCGCGCGTCACCGCCGTCGGCCGGCATGACGTGCAGCTGCGGGCTGCCGTCGGCGCCCTTGCCCTCCCCCGCGCGGAGGAACGCCACCCAGCGCCCGTCCGGGGAGATCGACGGCGCCGAGTCGCGCGGACCGTGCGTCCACGCGGACTCGCCGCCGTCGAGCGAGACGCGCCGCAGCGAGCTGTGCGCGGCGTTCGTCTTCAGGTCGGGCTTCTTCAGCGGGGTGAGCAGCAGGTTCCCGCGCAGCGCGGGACGGCCGGGGACGACGAGGGCTTCGATGTCGGCAGGACGCACGTCCTCGACCGTACCCGAAATCCTTAGCTCTGCGAACGACCTTCGTCGGGACTTACGCGGCGACCTGCTTGCGTTCGTCGCGCCGGGCCTTCGCCAGGCTGGCCACCGTGGTCACGGTGAGCACGACGATGATGACGCCGAGGGAGACCCAGTTGTTGATGTCCAGCCAGTCCGGCACGACGTGGTACTCGTGCAGGGCGTGCAGGAACAGCTTCGCGCCGATGAACGCGAGGATCACCGCGAGGCCGTAGGTCAGGTAGACCAGCTTCGTCACCAGCCCGCCCAGCAGGAAGTACAGCTGCCGCAGGCCCATCAGCGCGAACGCGTTGGCGGTGAAGACGAGGAACGCCTCCTGCGTGATGCCGAAGATCGCCGGGATCGAGTCGACCGCGAAGAGCAGGTCCGCCGAGCCGATGGCCACGATCACCAGCAGCATCGGCGTGATCATCCGCTTGCCGTTCAGCTTCACCGTGTAGTGGTGGCCGTGGTAGTCGTCGGTCACCGGGGCGAACTTGCGCACCTGCCGGGTGACGGCGTTCTCGTGGTACTCCTCGTCCTCACCCTTGCCGCGCAGCATGCTGACCGCGGTCCAGACCAGGATCGCGCCGAAGAGGAAGAACACCCAGACGAACTGCGCGATCAGCGCGGCGCCGATGGCGATGAAGACGCTGCGGAAGGCCAGCGCGAGCAGGATGCCGACCAGCAGCACGCGGTGCTGGTGGATGGCGGGCACCTTGAACGACGCCATGATGATCATGAAGATGAACAGGTTGTCGACGCTCAGCGAGTACTCGGTGATGTACCCGGTGAAGAACTCGACGCCCGGGTCGTGCCCGGCGAAGAACCACACGCCCGCACCGAAGAAGACCGCGCAGGAGACGTAGAAGATCACCCAGCGAGCGGCTTCCCCCGTGGTCACTTCGTGCGGCTTGCGATCGACGATGACCAGGTCCAGCGCGATGAGCGCGAGCAGGCCGCCGATCGTGGCGATCCACAGCCACAGGGGGACAGTCATGGAACCGAAACCTCCGGATAGTGCGCATGAGCAACTAACCGGAGGTCTCTCCCGCCGGCGAAAACACCGGCCGACGGTGCCGGGGGCGCAAGGCCACCGTGCTGACGACACCGCCGCGAAGGAATACTCCCCTCACAGCGCGTCCAGTTTGCCGGTTCTCCCCGCCCGAGCGCCAGCCGGAATCGCCCACGTCACCAGGTTGGTCCTGTAATTTCGGTCACCTCGGTCCACCAGGCGGTCACGAGCGTGTGATCGACGTGAGCCGGTGAGGGCACTCTCAGGAAACTTCACATACGGTCACCTCGTGCCCCGACTCCCGCTCCCGCGTACCCGCGGAGCCCGCCTCACCGCGCTCGCCGCCGTCGTCGTGGTCCTGGCCGCCGGCGCGGTCTTCTGGATCACGCGGCCCGCGGCGCCCCCGCCGGTGCCCACGCAGGACGCGTTGATCGACATGCCCGCCGCGCCCGGCTCGGCGGAGCAGGTCAAGATCGACACGACCACCTACCTGCCCGCGACCGTGCCCGCACCGGCGGTGCTGCTCGCGCACGGCTTCGGCGGGGACAAGAACAGCGTCGCCGACGACGCCCGTGAGCTCGCGCGGAAGGGCTTCGTCGTCATGACGTGGTCCGCGCGCGGGTTCGGCAAGAGCACCGGCAAGATCGGCCTGAACGACCCGGACGGCGAGGTCGCCGACGCGAGCCGCCTGATCGACCGGCTCGTCGCGCAGCACCAGGTGACCACCGACGCCAGCGGCGACCCGAAGATCGCCGTCACCGGCGCTTCCTACGGCGGCGCGCTCTCGCTGCTGCTGGCCGGCACGGACAAGCGCGTCGACGCGATCGCCCCGGTGATCACCTACAACGACCTCGCGCAGGGCCTGGTCCCGAACGCGGCCACACCCGGGCTCCAGGCCTCGGGCACCCCGGCCGCCGGCGCCTTCGCGACCGACGGTGTCTTCAAGAAGAGCTGGGCCGGCATCTTCTTCTCGGCCGGCTCGGGCGCCGCGTCCAGCGGCTCGCCGTCGGCCGAGGCGCCGGAAGCCGGGCAGCAGACGGACGCGGGGTCGACGGGAGCCGCCGGCACCGCCGCGGCGGCCGCCGTCCCCGCCGTGCCCCCGGGCGCGGGCGGAGGTCGCCAGAGCGGCCCGGCCGACCCGTGCGGCCGGTTCACCGCCGCCGTCTGCCGCGCTTACACCGAACTCGGCACCACCGGGCAGGCGAGCCAGGCCAGCGTGGACTTGCTGCGTCGCGTCTCCCCCGTGTCGGTGACGAACAAGATCTCCGTGCCGACCCTGCTCGTCCAGGGCGAGAGCGACACCCTGTTCGGCCTCGACCAGTCCGACGCCACCGCGCGCCAGATCACCGCGGCGGGCGGCAAGGTGCGCACCATCTGGTACACCGGCGGCCACGACGGCGGCAAGCCCGGACCGCAGC
Source organism: Amycolatopsis sp. NPDC051371 (assembly GCF_040682155.1). Taxonomy (NCBI): domain Bacteria; kingdom Bacillati; phylum Actinomycetota; class Actinomycetes; order Pseudonocardiales; family Pseudonocardiaceae; genus Amycolatopsis; species Amycolatopsis sp. NPDC051371. The sequence goes on along the minus strand of NZ_JBFBAG010000078.1, from coordinate 4,124 downwards.
TGCGCGGGAAGATCGCGGACTTCCTGTGGACGGCCGTCGACGGCGGCGACCCGGGCACCGGGTTCAGCTACGACGTCCAGGGCACGTTGCGCGCCAACGGAACGCCGTCGGTCCGCACGGTCAACGCGGACACCTATCCCGGCCTCACCGGCCCGGCCACCGAACGCCGGCTGCTGGCGATGACCGGGCCCGCGCAGGCGATCGTGCGCCCGGCCGGGGCGAACCCCTCGGCGGTGAGCGGGATCCCCGGCCTCAACGGCGTCGCGAGCAGCACGTCGCGGCTGGGCGCGCTGTTCAGCAACGACCCGCCGGGCCAGGCCGCGCAGTTCACGACCGCGCCGGTGGACGCGCAGGTCGTCGTCAGCGGCGCCTCGACCGTGCGGCTGCAGGTCGCCGCGGACCCGGCGCACCCGCAGCCGGACGCGGTGCTGTTCGCGAAGCTCTACGACGTCGGCCAGGACGGCTCCCGGGTGCTGCCGGCCAACGCGATCGCGCCGTTCCGCGTGAGCGGGCTGCCCGCCGACGGCACGCCGGTCGACGTCACCGTGACGCTGCCCGGCATCGTCCGGCCGATCGAGGGCGGGCACTCGCTGCGCCTGGTGATCGGCACGACCGACCAGGCGTTCGCGACCCCGGCCGCGCCCGCGGTGTTCCGCGTCGCGCTCGCCGGCGGCACAGCTTTGGCGGTGCCGGTCGTACCCGGCACGTCCGTCGGCTCGCCGGCCCCGGTCGGGCAGCTGGTCGGCATCGGCGTGACGCTGGCGATCGGCCTGGCCGTGGTGCTGTTCGCGGCGCTGCGCCGCCGCCGGGCCACCGACATCGACCCGGAGCTCGCCACGACGCCGCTGGTCATCGAGGGGCTGCGCAAGGAGTACCCGGGCGGGTTCGTCGCGGTGAACCACCTGTCCTTCCGCGTCGAGCCGGGCCAGGTGCTCGGCCTGCTCGGACCGAACGGCGCGGGCAAGACGACCACGCTGCGGATGCTGATGGGCCTGATCACGCCGACGAAGGGCCACATCCGGGTCTTCGGGCACAAGATCACCGCGGGCGCTCCGGTGCTTTCGCGCATCGGGTCGTTCGTCGAGGGTTCGGGTTTCCTGCCGCACCTGTCCGGCCGGGCGAACCTCGAGCTGTACTGGGCGGCCACCGGACGCCCCGCGGACAAGGCGCACTTCGGCGAAGCACTGGAGATCGCCGGGCTCGGCAGCGCGGTCGACCGCCGGGTCCGGACCTACAGCCAGGGCATGCGGCAGCGGCTGGCGATCGCGCAGGCGATGCTCGGGCTGCCGGAGCTGATGGTGCTCGACGAACCCACCAACGGGCTCGACCCGCCCCAGATCCACCAGATGCGCGAGGTGCTGCAGCGGTACGCCGCGACCGGCCGCACCGTGGTGGTGTCCAGCCACCTGCTGGCCGAGGTCGAGCAGACCTGCACGCACGTCGTGGTCATGCACCGCGGCGCGCTGGTCGCCTCGGGCGAGGTCGGCGAGCTGGCCGCGGCCGGCGGCGAGGCGACGTTCCGGGTCGACGACCCGGCCGCGGCCGCCGCCGCGCTGAAGGCGAACGGCGGGGTCACCTCGGTCGACGTCGACGGCGACCTCGTGCACGCCGACCTCGACGGGCTGCCGCGCGCCGAGGCGGTCGCGGCGCTGGTCCGCGCCGGCGTCGCCGTGGAACAGGCCGGGCCGAGGCGCCGGCTGGAAGACGCGTTCCTGCAACTGGTCGGAGATGAGTCGTGAACAGCTCGCAATCGGGTGTGCACACCGACCCGCACGCGCTCGACGAGCTGAGCGACGTCGCGTCGCACGAGCACGCCGAGGTCGGCCCGGACGGCGCCGTCGCCGGGTACTCCGCGCGGCGGACGCTGCGGCTCGGCGTCGAGCTGCGGCGCCAGCTCAAGCGGCGGCGCACGCAGTTCCTGCTCGGGTTCGTCGCCCTCCTGCCGTTCATCCTGGTGATCGCGTTCGAGGCCGGGCAGTCGAACCCGAACCGGCGCAGCGGCGGGTTCGTCGACCTGGCCACGGCGTCCGCGCCGAACTTCGTGGTGCTGGCGCTGTTCGTGTCGGGGACGTTCCTGCTGCCGATGATCGTCGCGCTGTTCTTCGGCGACACGATCGCGAGCGAGGCGTCGTGGTCGAGCCTGAAGTACCTGCTGGCGGTCCCGGTGCCGCGGCAGCGGGTGCTGCGGCAGAAGGCGATCGTGTCCGGGCTGCTGTCGGCGGCGGCGCTGATCCTGCTGCCGCTGGTCTCGCTCGGCGTCGGGGTGCTCTGGTACGGCGCGGGCGACGCGATCAGCCCCACGGGCGACGCGGTGTCGTTCGGCAACAGCCTGCTGGCCATCGCACTGTCCACTGTGTACATCATCCTGCAGCTGGCCTGGGTGGCCGGGCTGGCGCTCGCGCTGAGCGTGTCGACGGACGCCCCGCTCGGCGCGGTCGGCGGCGCGGTGCTGGTGGCGATCCTGTCGCAGATCCTGGACCAGATCACGGCGTTGGAGGGGCTGCGCAACTACCTGCCGACGCACTACGCGTTCTCCTGGATGGACCTGATCTCGACCGACGTCGACTGGAGCAACCTGGCCAGCGGCATGCTCTCGGCGGTCATCTACGGGACGGTGTTCTTCCTCTACGCCGGGCGGCGGTTCGCGCGCAAGGACATCACCAGCTGATGACCGCCACGGTGGAAGGCCACCAGCCGCCCGCACCGCTGGTGAAGGCGTTCAACGCGGTGCTCCGCGCGGTGCTGCCGAGCCCGCTCGGGCGCGGGGTCCGCGAGTTCATGCTGCTCGCCTTCACCGGGCGCCGGTCCGGACGGCACTACCGGGTCCCGGTGACCGCGCACCGCGACGACGGCGGGCTCTACGTGCTCACCCCCGCCGGCTGGCGGCTGAACTTCACCGGCGGCGTGGACGCCGACGTGACGTTCGCCGGGCGGACCACGCCGATGCACGGCGTCCTCGTCGAGGACGAGGACGCCGTCGTGCGCACCTACCTGGACCGGATCACCGGACTCGGGCTGCGCGGGGCGGCGCGGCAGATCGGCCTGAAGTTCCCGGCCGGCCGGCTGCCGACGGCGGGCGAGGTCACCGAGTTCGTACGGCGGGAGCACTTCGGCGTCATCCGGTTGAGCGGGAGAACCTGAGCGGACCGCCGCGCCGGGGTACGGTCGGCGCGTGCCGATCACCCTGGAAAGCCACCGCGACGTCGCCGTGCTGCGGATCGACCACGGCAAGGCCAACACCCTCGACAGCGACTCCTGCCGCGAGCTCGTGCTCCGGTTGGACGAGGCTTCGCCGGCCCGCGCCGTGGTGCTCACCGGCACCGGCCGCATCTTCTCCGCGGGCGTCGACCTCAAGCGGATCCACGACGGCGGCGCGGCGTACGTGTCGGAGTTCCTGCCGTTGCTGTCCGACGCGCTGCTGGCCGTGTTCGGCTTCCCGCGTCCGGTGGTCGCCGCGCTGAACGGGCCCGCCATCGCCGGCGGCGCCGTGCTCGCCGCCGCGTGCGACCACCGCGTGCTGGGGTCCGGCACCATCGGCGTGACCGAGCTGCTGGTCGGGGTGCCGTTCCCGCTGTCCGCGCTGGAGATCCTGCGGTGCGCCTACGGCACGGCGCCGCTGCCCTCGCTCACCTACTCGGGAGCCGTCCACGGCGGCGAGGACGCCCTCGCGCGCGGGCTGGTCGACGAGCTGGCCGCGCCGGACGACGTGCTCGAGCGGGCGCTGGCCGTCGCGGCCCGGCTCGGCGAGCTGCCCGCCGAGCCGTTCGCGCACACCAAAGCCCAGATCCGCCAGCCCTTCCACGAGCGGATCGCCGAACACCGCCACACCGACGACCTCGAGGTCGAGCGGCTGTGGCGCTCCCCCGCGGCGCTCGCCGCCGTCAAGTCCTATGTGGACGAGGTGCTCCGCTAGTGTCGCGCGCGGCAAGTTTGTCGGCGTTCGGGCCGCCGGAGCCAGGGCGCCCGCCGAGCCCGGGTCAGGCTCGATAGCCCGGACCAAAGGTCTTGAATGAGTCATTCAAGACCTCCGACCTGGATCCACCGATGTGTTTTGTGGTGATCTTGAGGCCGGGTTGTTGATCTTGTGGTGGGTGGTGGGCGTGCGTGATCGTGCTGGCTGGTCC
>NZ_JBFBAG010000077.1:0-40021 GCF_040682155.1 Amycolatopsis sp. NPDC051371 | reverse complement strand
TCCCGCCCGGCCGGGGTGAGGTGGTACTCGGGGCGCTCCGGCACCTCTTCGACGCGCGCCAGCACGCCCGCCTCGACGAGCGTCTTGAGCCGGGCACTCACGACCGCCCTAGCCGAGCGCGCGGGTGAACGGCGCGAAGCGGAGTGCGGGGTCACCGGGCAAGGCGCGGCCGTCCAGAACCAGCCGGGGCGCGTGGACACCCGGGACCAGACCCCGCTCCCGGAGCCACGCCGTGAGAGAAGGGAACCGGAAGTCCGGGTCCATCCGGACTTCCCCCGCCACCGACCGCGCCACGCCGCGGATCAGCGCCTTCGCCTGCTCCTCCGAACTCGCGACCACCGGACCGATCACCGTCACGTGCCCGATGTCCACCCCGAACGCGAACCCGCCGTCGACCACGAACGGCGTCCCCAGCCGGTCCAGCAGCGGCCGCCGGTCGACGCCGTGGGCGAGCAGGTCCAGGGGCAACACCGAAGACAGTGACCCCGGCGAAGCACCCGGCCCGCCATCGTCGACGAACGTCCCGACGTGGCCCTGGCACCCGCCGTCGAGGACGAACCCCATCGACTCGTACAGCGGGCGGCCGGACGTCGACGCGTGGAGCCAGACCACCCGGTCGCCCGCGGCCGACACCGCGTGCGCCGTGATCGCCCGGCCCCAGCCGCGCCGCTCGTAGCGGGGCGCGACCAGCACCATCGAGATCGACGCCACCGTCCCGAAGGAAACCACCGCCGCACAAGCAGCCAGCCCGCGGCCATCCGGCGCGTCCGCCCCGAACACCTGCCCGACGGACCGCAGCAATGCCCACTTCCGCGGCTCGCGCGGCCACGAGCGGGATTCGGCCAGGTCGGAGCAGGCGGGCAGGTCGGCCGCGCCGAGGGTCCGGATGTCCATGGACGTTGCCTACGCCACACGCGAAGTGACCGGCAAGTAGCTAAGCTCCCGTGGCATGAGCAGTGCGACGGAGCCGCTCGGGACGCCGCCCGAGGATGAACCGGACATCCACACCACGGCCGGCAAGCTGGCCGACCTGTATCGCCGGTACGACGAGGCGGTGCACGCGGGCTCGGCCCGCGCGGTGGAGAAGCAGCACGCCAAGGGCAAGAAAACCGCACGGGAACGGATCGAGCTTCTGCTCGACGAGAACTCGTTCGTCGAGCTCGACGAGCTCGCCCGGCACCGCTCGACCAACTTCGGCCAGGAGAAGAACCGTCCCTACGGAGACGGCGTCGTCACCGGTTACGGCACCGTCGACGGCCGCCCGGTCTGCGTCTTCAGCCAGGACGTCACCGTCTTCGGCGGCAGCCTCGGCGAGGTCTACGGCGAGAAGATCGTCAAGGTCATGGACCTGGCGATCAAGACCGGCCGCCCGATCGTCGGCATCAACGAAGGCGGCGGCGCGCGCATCCAGGAAGGCGTCGTCTCGCTCGGCCTCTACGGCGAGATCTTCCGCCGCAACGTGCAGGCCTCCGGCGTCATCCCGCAGATCTCGCTGATCATGGGCGCGAACGCGGGCGGGCACGTCTACTCCCCCGCGCTCACCGACTTCGTCGTGATGGTCGACGAGACCTCGCAGATGTTCATCACCGGCCCGGACGTCGTCAAGACGGTCACCGGCGAAGACGTCACCTTCGAGGAGCTCGGCGGCGGCCGCACCCACAACACGAAGTCCGGCGTCGCGCACTACCTCGGCAACGACGACGAAGACGCGATCGCCTACGTCAAGGAACTGCTCTCCTACCTGCCGCAGAACAACCTCTCCGATGCGCCGGTGTTCGAGGCGGCCGACGCGCCGGCCGGATTCTTCGACGACGTCACCGACGCCGACCGCGAGCTCGACACGATCATCCCGGACTCGCCGAACACCCCGTACGACATGCACGAGGTCATCAACCGCGTGGTCGACGACGGCGAGTTCCTCGAGGTCCACGAGCTGTTCGCGCCGAACATCATCGTCGGCTTCGGCCGCGTCGACGGCCAGAGCGTCGGCGTCGTCGCCAACCAGCCGACGCAGTTCGCCGGTTGCCTCGACATCGACGCGTCCGAGAAGGCCGCGCGGTTCGTCCGCACCTGCGACGCGTTCAACATCCCGGTGCTCACCTTCGTCGACGTCCCGGGCTTCCTCCCGGGCACCGAGCAGGAGTGGAACGGCATCATCCGCCGCGGCGCGAAGCTGATCTTCGCCTACGCGGAGGCCACGGTTCCGCTGGTCACGATCATCACGCGCAAGGCGTACGGCGGCGCGTACGACGTCATGGGCTCCAAGCACCTCGGCGCCGACATCAACCTCGCCTGGCCGACCGCACAGGTCGCCGTCATGGGCGCCCAGGGCGCGGCGAACATCGTCCACCGCAAGACCCTGGCGAACGCGGCGAACGAGGGTCGCGATGTGGACGCTCTTCGCGCGGAACTGATCCAGGAGTACGAAGACACGCTGCTCAACCCGTACGCGGCGGCCGAACGCGGTTACGTCGACTCGGTGATCGTGCCGGCGCACACCCGCGGGCACGTCGCGCGGGCGCTTTCGTTGCTGCGCAACAAGCGCGAGTCGCTGCCGCCCAAGAAGCACGGGAACATCCCGCTGTGAGCAGCGACGAGAAGCCCCTGCTGCGGGTGGTGCGGGGAAACCCGAGCGACGCCGAGCTGGCGGCGCTGACGGCGGTCGTCGCCGCGGCGTCGGCGGCGAAGGCGCCCGAGAAGCCGAAGGCGCGTACGTCGTGGTGGGGCGATCACGCGGCTTCGCTGCGTAAGCCGCTTCACCCCGGCGAAGGTGCTTGGCGCGCTTCGGGTTTCCCCAGCTGATCCGTCAGCGCTGAACGGTGTCCAGGAACACGGTCGGGACCTCGTTCTCGCGGACGACCCGGCCCAGCAGCGCGGCCAGCTTTTCCCGGTCCGCCGCGGGCAGGCCGCCGGCCAGGTCGTCGACGCGTCTGCAGGTCGCCGCGTAGAAGTCCTCGGCCAGGTCGCGGCCGTCGTCGGTCAGCACGACCTGCACCGCGCGCCGATCGTCCGGGTCCGGCTCGCGGCGCACCAGCTCACGCCGGACCGCGCGGTCGACCAGGCCCGTCAGGCTGGACTTCTCGAGGCCGAGCGTCGCGCCGAGGTCGCCCATGCCGTACGGCCGGCCCATCAGCACGCACAGCAATTGCCCCTGCTGCACGGTCAGCCCGTACTCGCGGGCCGACTCGGCGTAGACGGCGTTCACCAGGAACGACGCCCGCACGAGCCCGGCCACCACGCCGAGGTCCTCCCCGTGTTTCCCCATCGCGCCAGCCTACTTCGCGACGGCTTCCCGCACGGCGGGCACGATCTCCCCGGCCCAGCGCGCGGCGGTCGTCTCGTCGGGGGTGCTGCCGCCGGGCCCGAACAGCACGAACCCGGCCGCGTCGTGCTCCAGGACCGCGCCGGTCAGCTCCTCGATCCACTGGGCCGGAGAGCCGCCGATCCAGCGTCCGTCGTCGGCGCGGGTGTTCGGCAGCGGCCTTTCGGTGATGCGGCCGGGGAAGTTGTAGACGGTGGCGATGTCGGCGGGCTCGCGGCCGGCGTCGACGGCGGCTTTGTCGATCAGCGGGCGCGAGGTGCGGTAGCGCTCGCTGAGCCAGTCGGCGGCGTGGCCGGGCATCCAGCCGTCGGCGACCCGCCCGGTGACGGCGAGCGACTTCGGCCCGACCGACCCGGTCCAGACCGGCGGCATCTCTTCCGCGGCGGGTCCCAGGTTCGTGACCTGGTAGAACTCGCCGTCGAACGTGACGGGCTCGCCGCCCCCGCCGAGCATCTTGACGAGCCGGATGCCTTCCTCGAAGGCCCGGACGGCCTGCCCGGGGGTCAGCTTGGTGAACCCGAGCCGCGCGATGTCGTCCCAGAGCCCGCCGACCCCCATCCCGAGCACGATCCGGCCGCCGGTCAGGGCGCTCAACGACGTGATCGTGCGAGCGAGCATCGGCGCGGAGCGCGTCGGCAGGTTGGTGACGCTGACCAGGCCGGAGATTCGTTCGGTGCGCCCGAGCAGGACGCCGATCTCGGCGTACGCGTCGAGCCGGTCGGCGTGGTACGGATGATCGGACACGGTGAGCAGATCGAGCCCGGCGCGGTCGGCTCGGGTGGCGAGCTCGAGGGTGCCGGGTACCGCGGCGACCGCGGTGGACACGCCGATGCCGAAGTGCGTCATGATTCCTCCCAGTGTTAGTTCGTGCTACGAACTGACTATACATAGTTCTTAGCACGAACTAACACTGGTTCGCCAGGCAGCCGCGCACCCGGGTGGATATTCGGTTCCCTCCCGACGGCACGGCGGCTAACGTAGGTTTCGCCCGGTGCGGCGGTGAGGGTTACTTCTCTGGTATCCCTTGGGTTCGACTCCCGAAAGCCTTCACCACTTCGATCTCGGGCACACCAGCTTCACGAACGCACTCCCGGTGCGAGCAAGATCTCGGGAGCCGCGGCTTCACCGATGCCCGGTGCGCAGGCGAGGGTTACTTCCACTCCAATTGGGCAGGTCGGGGGTTCGAATCCCTCCCGGACCACTTTCCGGTCCGGTAGCTCAGTCCGGCAGAGCAGCAACCGTACCTTCACCGACTTCGATCTCGGGCATCGCTGTGGCCGCGGCTCCCCCATCACGAGGGGGAGAAATGAGCAAGTTCAACACCGCCCGCGCGCCCGCCGCGACCTCGCCGGTCCGCGGTGAGGCCACGCCGTCCGGCGTCACCCACGAGGGCGGCGCCGGCTACGCGCGCGACGCCCGGTCCGAGCTTTTCCTGCTCGCCGTGACCAACATGGTCGGCGAGCACACCTTCTACGAGACCGCGGGCAAGCGCGACGCCCGGTACGCCGAGCTCGTCCACGCCGCGACCCTCGAGGATCCACAGTGGACGGCTCGGTTCCTGCGCTGGCTGCGCAGCGAGGCGAACCTGCGCACCGCGTCGCTCGTCGGCGCGGCCGAGTTCGCCAAGGCGCGCCGTGACGCCGGGCTCGACGGGCTCGGCCGCCAGGTCGTCGCCGATGTCCTGCAGCGGGCCGACGAGCCCGGCGAGCTGCTCGCCTACTGGACTTCCGTGCACGGCAAGAACATCCCGAAGCCGGTCAAGCGAGGCGTGGCCGACGCGGCGCGGAAGCTCTACGACGAGCGCGCGTACGCCAAGTGGGATTCGGCCGCGCGGGCGTTCCGGTTCGCCGACGTCCTCGAGCTGACCCACCCGGGCAAGCGCGACCTCGCCCAGGGCGAGCTGTTCAAGCACGTCCTCGACGAGCGGCACGACCGCGGGAACCCGCTCCCGGACGCGCTCGGGATACTGCGCGCCCGCGCCGAACTGACGGCGTGGGACGTTCCGCACCGTCGCGAGCTGTTCGGGCGACCGGACGCCGCAGACGTCCTCCGCGCGGCGGGCATGACGTGGGAGTCGGTCGCCGGCTGGCTGCAGGGTCCGCTCGACGCGCGCGTCTGGGAGGCGCTGATCCCGTCGATGGGGTACATGGCGCTGCTGCGGAACCTTCGCAACTTCGACGAGGCCGGCGTCTCGGACGAGGTCGCGCAGCGCGTCGCCGCGCGGCTGGCAGACCCGGCGCAGGTCGCGAAGTCGCGGCAGCTGCCGATGCGGTTCCTGTCGGCCTACCGGGCAGCGCCGTCGCTGCGGTGGGCGTGGGCGCTGGAGCAGGCGATCGCGCATTCGCTGGCGAACGTGCCGGAGTTGCCGGGCCGGACGCTCGTGCTCGTCGACACCTCGGCGTCGATGAACATGGGCTTCAGCAAGGACGGCAGCCTGATGCGCTGGGACGCCGCCGCGGTGTTCGGCCTGGCGCTGGGCCGGCGCTGCGCGGACGCCGACGTCGTGTCGTTCTCGGACGGCTTCCTCCTGGGCGGCGCGCACACGAAGGTGTTCAAGCTGCGCCCGGGCGGGTCGCTGCTGGGCGACGTCGAGCGCTGGAAGTCCCGCGGGTACTTCCTCGGCGGCGGCACGAACACGGCCGCCGCGGTGAAGCGGCACTTCGCGAAGCACGACCGCGTCGTGATCCTCACCGACGAGCAGGCCGCGTACGGCGACGTCGGGCACGCGCTGCCCGCGCACGTGCCGCTGTACACGTGGAACCTGGCCGGCTACCGGTACGGCCACGCGCCGTCCGGCACCGCGCAGCGGCACACGTTCGGCGGCCTGACCGACCAGGGGTTCCGGATGATCCCCCTGCTCGAGGCGGGACAGAACGCAGATTGGCCGTTCTGAGAGAAGTCGCGAAGGCCCCCATGACGGGATCATGGGGGTCTTCGCGCTGTGTACGGACCGTCACAGGAATGGCCGTGGACCGGTCACTAGTCTGCGCCGTATAGTCCACGTGGAATAAACGACCTGGAGTCATCCGGAGGGACTAACGATCATGGCCTCGGCCAAGCTGACCCCGCTCGGCATCGCCGTGCTGGAGCTGCTCCACGAGAAACCCATGCACCCGTACGAGATGGCGCAGCTCATGCGCGAGCGGTACGTCGACACGCGGGTCAACGTGAAGGCGGGATCGCTCTACCACACCGTGGAGCGCCTGCAGCGCAACGGCTTCATCGAGGTCGTCGACACGCAGCGCGACGGCAGGCGGCCCGAGCGGACCGTCTACGGCATGACCCAGGCCGGGCTGGACGAGTTCAGCCAGCGCGGCCGCGAACTGCTGGGCGACCTCGTCAAGGAGTTCCCCGTGTACCTGTCCGGGCTCGCCGTCATCGACGAGCTGGGCAAGGAAGCGTCGCTGCTCGAGCTCGACCACCGCGTCACGCGGCTGCGCGCCGGCGTGGCCGCGGACCAGGCCGTCCTCGACCACCTCGCCGGGGACCAGACGCCCGAGATCTACTGGCTCGACTGGCGCTACCAGTGCGACCACCGGAAGTTCGAGCTCGAGTGGACCGAACGGCTCCTCGACGACCTGCGCTCCGGACGGATCCCGTTCCAGGACCACCACCACCAACGCCACCTGAGCCTCATCACCCGGGAAGACGACGATGAACGCAAGACAAGCTAACCCGTGGGCCGCGCTCGGCGCGCTGTGCCTCGGCTTCTTCATGATCCTGCTCGACACGACGATCGTGTCGATCGCGATCCCGACCATGCTGCGCGAGCTGAACGCCGGACTGAACTCCGTCGTCTGGGTGATCAGCGTCTACCTGCTGACCTACGCCGTGCCGATGCTGTTCACCAGCCGCCTCGGCGACCGCTTCGGCCCGAAGCGGGTGTTCCTCGCCGGGCTGGTCGTGTTCACCGGCGCGTCGCTGTGGTGCGGCCTGTCCGGCAACGTCGAGATGCTGATCGCCGCGCGCGCCGTGCAGGGCATCGGCGCCGCGCTGATGACGCCGCAGACGCTCGCGTTCATCACGCACCTGTTCCCGCCGGCCAAGCGCGGCCCGGCGATGGGCATGTGGGGCGGCGTCGCCGGCCTGGCCACGATCACCGGCCCGCTGCTCGGCGGCGTGCTCGTCGACCACTTCGGCTGGGAGTGGATCTTCTACGTCAACGTGCCGATCGGCGTGGTCGCCATCGTCATGACGCTGCTGATGGTGCCGGACTGGCAGCCGAAGCACTCGCACTCGTTCGACGTGATCGGCATCGTGCTCTCGAGCGCGGCGCTGCTGTTCATCGTGTTCGGCGTGCAGAACGGCCAGCAGTACGACTGGGGCACCGTCTGGGGCGGGATCACGGTGTTCGAGATCATCGGCGCCGGCGTGCTGCTGCTGGTGGCGTTCGTGGTGTGGCAGCGGGTCAACAAGCGGGAGCCGCTGCTGCCGCTGCAGGTGTTCTCGAACCGCAACTTCTCGGCGGGCACGCTCACGGCGACGACGGTCGGCTTCGCGATGACCGGCATGTTCCTGCCGCTGGTGATCTACATCCAGTCGGTGCTCGGCCTGAGCCCGACGATGGCGGGCCTGCTGACCGCGCCGATGTCGCTGCTGTCGGGGATCGTGGCGCCGTTCGTCGGGAACCTGTCCGACAAGGTGAACGGCAAGTACCTGGTGATGTTCGGCCTGGCGTCGCTGGCCGCGGGGCTCGGGGTCATCGCGCTGCAGGCGTCGCCGACGAGCAACCCGTGGAGCTTCATCCCGGCGCTGCTGCTGTGCGGTCTCGGCATCGGCTGCATCTTCTCGCCGATGAGCAACATGACGATGGGTTCGGTGGAGCCCCGGCTGGCCGGCACGGCTTCCGGGATCTTCAACACCTCCCGCCAGGTCGGTGGTGTGCTCGGCTCCGCGGCGATCGGGGTGCTGCTGCAGGCTCAGGTGAGCTCGTCCATCGCGGACGAAGCGACGAAGGCGGCGTCGCAGCTGCCGGAGCAGTACCGGGCGCCGTTCGCGGAAGGCATCGCGAAGGCCGCGGCGAGCACCGGCGAGTTCGGGTCGGCCGGGGGGCCGTCGCCGATGCCGGGGCTGCCCGCCGAGGTCGCCGCGCAGGCCGGCCGGCTCGCTTCCGACGCGGTCCACAGTGGACTGACGGACGCCGCCCGGGTGACGATGCTGCTGCCGATGGCGGTGCTGCTGCTCGGCGTGCTCTCGGCGGCCATGCTGCGCAAGGTGAAGCCGCGCTGGGAAACCCCGGCACCGGCTCCCGAGGCCGCCACGGCCTGAAAACCGTGCGAGCCTCCGGGTGTCGGGGACCGGAGGCTCGCACGAACCGCGGGAGCGGTGCTTCAGCGCGCGGTCTTCGGCGCCGAGGCCGAATCCGCCCGGATGGTCGCCCGGCCCTTCGTCGCGCGGATCCTGGTCCACAGCGACTGCGACCTGGTGGCTGACGTCGATTCCGTGACCCGCACGGTCATCGGTCACCTCCGCGTCTTCCCGGCGCCATATGTTGCGAGCCACAACAAAATAACTCCGGATCCCCGGGGACGCCGGTCACAATTCGGTTACGGCCAGCGTCCGGGTACGTTCGCCCTGTGCAGTTCGTCCTCGCTTCCCAGTCCCCCGCCCGCCTCGCCCTCCTGCGTTCCGCGGGCCTCGATCCGGCCGTGTTCGTCTCCGGCGTCGACGAGGACGCCGTCGCGGCCGCGCTGACCGACCCGTCGCCCTCGGAGCTCGTCGCGGCCCTCGCCGCGGCCAAGGCCGAAGCCGTCCTCGACCAGGTCGCCGCGGCCCACCCGGACGCCGTCGTCGTCGCCTGCGACTCGATGCTGAACATCGGCGGGCGGATGGTCGGCAAACCGGCCACTCCGGACATCGCGCGGCAGCGCTGGGCCGCGATGGCGGGGTCATCCGGTGAACTCCTCACCGGGCACGCGGTCATCCGGCTCGACGGCGGGACGCGCGCGAAGGAGACCAGCGGCTGGGAGTCGACGACCGTCCGGTTCGGCACGCCGAGCCCCGAGGAGATCGACGCCTACGTGGCGACCGGCGAGCCGCTGCACGTGGCCGGCGGGTTCACGATCGACGGCCTGGGCAGCTGGTTCGTCGACGGGCTCGACGGCGGCCACACGAGCGTCATCGGCATCAGCCTCCCGCTGACGCGCCGGCTGCTCGCCGAGGTCGGCGTGAGTGTCGTGGATCTCTGGCGACGTCCCGCATCCTGAGAAGGGCGCCACACGAACGGGTGATCCGGAAGAGTCCGTCTCTGCCTAACGTTCTCCTCACGAGGCAAAACAGACTGAAACATTCGAGCACCGGAGTCGCCCCGTGTCTTTCGTACGGACATACACCAAGCCGCGGGTGTTCGCGGCCGCGGTTCTCGGCTCGCTCGTCGTCGGCGCCCTCCTGGGCGTCGTCGCACGGCAGACCGGAACCGGTTGGCTGACCGATCTCCTCGACCAGATCGGCACCATCTTCACCACGCTGCTGCAGATCGCGGTGATCCCGCTGGTCTTCACGGCGATCGTGGTCGGCATCAACAGCCTCCGGAAGCTCGGCGGCGGCCGCACCGCCGCGCGTCTCGGCGGCAAGACGGTGCTCTGGTTCGCCATCACCTCGTTCATCGCCTCGCTGATCGGCATCGCGGTCGGCCGGATCTTCGACCCGGGCTCGGGTGGGCTCGGCGGCGTCACGGCGACCGCCAAGAACGCCGACAAGGCGGCGCAGAGCGTCGACCACTGGGGCTCGTGGAGCGCCTTCGTGCAGGGGCTCCTGCCGGAGAACTTCGTGAAAGCGTTTGCCGACGGCGAGACGCTGCAGGTCCTGTTCCTCGCGCTGGTCATCGGCGCGGCCGCGTACAGCCTGGGTGACAAGGCGAAGCCGTTCGTGGACTTCACGACGAGCGTCTTCGAGATCATCCAGCGCTACCTCGGCTGGATCGTCCGGCTGGCCCCGATCGGCATCATCGGCCTGATCGGCGCGGCCGTCTCCAACTACGGCGACGCGCTGTTCCGGCCGCTGTTCTCCACCACGCTCGCGGTGTACGTCGGCTGCCTGCTCGTGCTGTTCGTCGTCTACCCGATCCTGCTGCAGTTCGTGGCGAAGGTCAGCCCGCTGAAGTTCTTCGCCAAGGCGGGCACGGCGATCCAGTTCGCGTTCGCGTCGCAGTCCTCGGCCGCGACGCTGCCGCTGACCCGCCAGTCCGCGGTGAACCTCGGCGTCCAGCCGGCGTACGCGGCCTTCGCGACCCCGCTCGGCAGCGCGACGAAGATGGACGGCTGCGCGGCGGTCTTCCCGGCGATCGCGGCGATCTTCGTCGCCAACCTGGCCGGGGTGTCGCTGAACTTCTGGCAGTACGCGGGCATCGTCGTGGTCGCGGTGGTCGGCGCGCTGGCGACCGCCGGAACCACCGGCTGGCTGACGGCCTTCACGCTGACGACGTCGTTCATCGGCCTCGACGCGAAGCAGGTCGCGATCGGCCTGGCGCTGATCTACTCGGTCAACCCGATCATGGACATGATGCGCACGGCGACGAACGTGGCCGGCCAGATCGTGGTCCCGGTGGTCGTGGCCCGCGGCGAAGGCCTCCTCGACGAAGAGGTCCTCAACGCCCCGACCGACAACCCGGAGCACAGCGACGACGGCTCGGCGGCCCGCCACACGGAACCCGCCCCCGCCTGACCCGCAAGTTCGTGAAGGCCACCTTGAGGAACTCGGAGTTCCTCAAGGTGGCCTTCACGGCTTTCAGCCGGGGCAGGTGCGCAGGTCGGTGCGGGTCAGCCGGATGTCCGGCCAGCCGCGCAGGTCCGACGGCGCCGTGTACCGGCGCGTGCAGCCGACCGACTTGCCCGTCAGGTCGTACACCTGGCCCAGCACCGGGGCCGCGTCGCACTCGGGCGTTCCGGTCTCCACGCCGCGGCAGTCGTGGCGGACCACGATCACGTCCGGCCGGCCGTCGGCCGTGACGTCGTAGAGCGACAGCGTCCCCGCGTCCGCGAAGTACGGCTTGCCCGGCGCGCGCCAGACTCCCCCGCTCGCGACCAGCAGCTCGCCGTACGCGGTGGTGCCCCGGTCGCCGACGTCGCCGCGGACCAGGCACGTCGGCGCCGCGCCGTCGATGCAGCGCAGCGAGTTCTGGTCCAGCCGCACGCCCAGCTGGGCGACCGACAGCTCGAACACCGTGCCCGGCTCCGGCCCGACGCGCACCCGCGCCGAACCGCCCGCCGCGTCGGTCAGCAGCACCACCGGCGTGCCGCCGACCGTCATCGCCGCGAGCTGGCGGCACGGGCCGCCGCCGCAGGTGACCACCGGGGACACCGGGGCGGCCGCGGGTTCGGCCACGCCGACGGGCTCTTCCGGCCGCGGCCGCAGCAGGAACACCGCGGCGATCGCGCCGAGGGTCACCACCGCGGCCAGCACCGCGGTGAGCAGCGCCGACCGAGGCGTGCGCGCCGCCGAAGTCCGCATGAGACAGAGCGTAAGCCGGGTCGCGACTGTGTGTGGGCAGCGGCCCGGCGGGGTGTGGCTGAAATCCCCCGGCCGTGCACCCGGCGGAGGCACCCCGGGCTAGCGGAGCGTGTCCGTCTATGTTGTCCGGGTGACGAACCCGAACCTGCCGCCTGCCCTGTACCTGCCGACCGGCCCGGTCAGCGCCGAGACCGAAGGCGCGTCGATCGAGCTGCGCCGCACGCCGGACGGCCGCACCGCCCTGGTCGCGTTCACCGCGCTCGACCGGCTGATCGACTGCTGCGGCGAGCACCAGCCGTGGGTGCTGGTGAACACCGAGCACCTGCCGAAGGTCCACGCGGCGAACCCGTACGACGTCATCGTGCTCGATTCGCCGCTGCCGCAGGAGCTGCGCCACCACGTCTGAGCGTGGTTCAGCTCTCACTCAAGGGACTCCCGACGCCAGGTCCGTAGACTCCCCGGTACCGCGAGGGCGGTCAGCAATGCAGCTGTCGGACGCAGGAGGTGCGGGGTGGCCGAGCAGGTCGGCGAATCCACCGGTGGTCCGGTGACCAAGATCCTGGTCGCCAACCGGGGCGAGATCGCGGTACGCGTGATCAGAGCCGCCAAGGACGCTGGTCTGGCCAGCGTGGCGGTGTACGCCGACCCGGATCGCGACGCACCGCATGTGCGCCTGGCCGACGAGGCCTTCGCGCTCGGCGGCACCACGGCCGCCGAGAGCTACCTGAACTCCGACAAGCTCCTCGACGCCGCCAAGCGCTCGGGTGCCGACTCGGTACACCCGGGTTACGGATTCCTCTCCGAGAACGCGGACTTCGCCCAGGCCGTCCTCGACGCCGGGCTGACCTGGATCGGGCCGAGCCCGCAGGCCATCCGCGACCTCGGCGACAAGGTCACCGCGCGCCACATCGCCCTGCGCGCGGGCGCGCCGCTGGTGCCGGGCACGAAGGAGCCGGCCAAGGACGCCGACGAGATCGTCGCGTTCGCCGACGAGTACGGCCTGCCGGTGGCCATCAAGGCCGCGTTCGGCGGCGGTGGCCGCGGCCTCAAGGTCGCGCGCACCCGCGAAGAGATCCCCGAGCTGTTCGAGTCGGCGACGCGGGAAGCGGTCGCCGCGTTCGGCCGCGGCGAGTGCTTCGTCGAGCGCTACCTGGACAAGCCGCGTCACGTCGAGGCGCAGGTGCTGGCCGACCAGCACGGCAACGCGATCGTCGTCGGCACCCGCGACTGCTCGCTGCAGCGACGGCACCAGAAGCTCGTCGAGGAGGCGCCCGCGCCGTTCCTGAGCGACGAGCAGCGCAAGCGCATCCACGAATCGGCCAAGGCGATCTGCAAGGAAGCCGGGTACTACGGCGCCGGCACGGTCGAGTACCTCGTCGCCACCGACGGCACCATCTCCTTCCTCGAGGTCAACACGCGCCTGCAGGTCGAGCACCCGGTGTCGGAAGAGACGACCGGGCTCGATCTGGTGCGCGAGATGTTCCGCATCGCGCGCGGCGAGAAGCTGCGGATCACCGAGGACCCCGAGCCGCGCGGCCACTCGATCGAGTTCCGCATCAACGGCGAGGACGCAGGCCGCGGCTTCCTGCCCGCGCCGGGCACGGTGACGAAGTTCGTCGCGCCGAGCGGCCCCGGCGTGCGCGTCGACTCCGGTGTCGAGTCCGGCAGCGTGATCGGCGGCCAGTTCGACTCGATGCTGGCGAAGCTGATCGTGACCGGGTCCGACCGGAACAACGCTCTCGAACGCAGCCGCCGCGCCCTGGCCGAGATGGTCGTCGAGGGCATGGCGACGGTGCTGCCGTTCGACCGCGTGATCGTCGACGACCCCGCGTTCATCGGCGACGAGAACGGCTTCAGCGTGCACACGCGCTGGATCGAGACGGAGTTCGACAACAAGATCGAGCCGTTCGTGGCGCCGGACATCGAGGCCGCCGAGGAAGAGCCGCGCCAGAACGTCGTCGTCGAGGTCGGCGGACGGCGCCTGGAAGTGTCGCTGCCGGGCGGGTTCGCGCTCGAAGGCGGCGGCGGGGGCGGCACCGCCGTCAAGGCGAAGCCGCGCAAGCGCGCCGGGGGCGGCAAGGCCGCGGTGAGCGGCGACGCCGTCACCGCGCCGATGCAGGGCACCATCGTCAAGGTCGCCGTCGAAGAGGGCCAGACGGTCGAAGCCGGTGAGCTGATCGTCGTCCTCGAGGCGATGAAGATGGAGAACCCGGTCACCGCACACAAAGCGGGCACGATCACCGGACTCTCGGTCGAGGTCGGCGCCGCCGTGACGCAGGGCACGCAGCTTCTCGAGATCAAGTAGGGCAGTTAGTTACAGATGTCGTGGTGGGCCGCCCCGTGGCGGCCTACCATCGACTACGTGACCGAAGTCCCGTCTCCGCAGCTGCGGATCAGCGACCAGAACCGCGAGTCCGCGCTGTCCGCGCTCGGTGAGCACATGAGCGCGGGGCGGATCGACATCGACGAATACGGCGAGCGCTCGGCGCGGATCACCGCGGCGAAGACGCGCGGCGAGCTCGTCGACCTCTTCGCGGACCTGCCCGCGCCGCACCCCCGCTACGACGACGTCCCGCAGGCCGTGGCCGCGCCTGAGCCGTCGCCGGAAGCCCAGCCCGCGCAGCGGCGCCCGGGTACGCCGGACGGCTGGACGGGCCCGCAGCGGTTCGTGGCCGCGTTCGTCCCGCTGGTCTGGATCGCGGTGATCGCGCTGATCGCCACCGGCGTCGTGCACGGCGCGCTGATCCTCGTCCCGATCGGGCTGAGCATCTTCGGCCGGTCGATGTGGGGCCACAGCGGGAACCACAACCACCACGCCCATCATGATCACCACGACCGCCGCGAGCGGCACCTGCGCGACCGGGACCGCCGCCGTGAGCTGCGCGACTCCTACCGCGATCACCGGCGTGGCCTGGACCGCTGATCCACGGTGGGCGACATGCGGTTGAGCGACGACGAACGCCAGGACGCCCTGGACGTCCTCGAAGAGCACGTCCGCTCCGGGCGGCTCGACATCGACGAGTACGGCACCCGTTCCGCGAAGGTCACCGCGGCCAAGCGGGTCAGCGAGCTCGTGCCGCTGTTCGACGACCTGCCCTCGCCGCGCCCGAGCGCGTTGCTCAACGGGGCCTCCGCGCCACCGGTGCCGGTGATGTCCGGCGACAACGCGCTGCAGCAGTTCCTGATCCGCGGCGCGGTCCCGATCGCGATCGTCCTCGCGATCGTGGTGCTCTTCCTGTCCCGCGGCCGGCTGCTGATCATCTCGGTGGCGCTGCCGCTGGTGGTCGCGATGATCGCCGGGGCCCGCCGACGGCGCTGAGCCTGCGAGAATCACCCTCGTGATGGGCGTGGTGCCGGGCGCGCTGGACGCCCGAGGCGAACGGCTGGCAGGGCCGATCTTCACCGGCGTCGGCCTGGCCGGGCTCGCCGCGTGCGTGTTCTGGGGCCCTGGAGTCCGGGGCGCCACGCTGGTCGTCGTCGTGGCGGCGGCGGTGTGGGTGCCGCTGCTGATCCCGCTGTTCCCGCACCGGCGGACGCACCCCTGGCTCGCCGCCGGCTACTACGCCGGCGTGCTCGCGGCCGCGACCGTGCTCGTGGCGCGCGACGACACGTTCATGGGCTTCGCGTCCTTCGGCTACCCGCTCGCCTTCGTGCTCTTCCCGGCGCGATGGGGGTTCTTCGCGGTCGCCGCGACGGCGACGCTGCCGCTGCTGGCCGCCGACTCCGACTCCCGCAGCCCGACCTGGGTGCTGGTCCTGTCGATGGCCGGCCCGCTGCTGTACGCCGCGTGGTTCGTCGGCGCGGAGAGCGAGCAGCGGCGGAAGGCGAACGTCCGGCTGGAAGCCGCGCTCGAGGAGAACGCTGACCTGCATGCGCAGCTCGTCACCCAGGCACGGGAAGCCGGCGTGCTCGACGAACGGCAGCGGATGGCCCGCGAAATCCACGACACCCTCGCCCAGGGCCTGACCGGGATCGTCACGCAGCTGGAGGCCGCCGACGGGCCGGACCGGGAGCGGCGGCTGGAGCAGGTCAAGACGCTCGCCCGTGACAGCCTCGGCGAAGCGCGTCGGGCCGTGCAAGCACTGCGGCCGGAACCTCTCGACGCGGCTCAGCTGCCGGAAGCGCTTTCCCGGCTGGCCGAGCGGGTGTCGTCGACGTCCGGAGTCGCGGTTCGCGTGGAGACGACCGGCGACGCCCGGCCCCTGCTGCCCGACCTGGAGGAAACGCTCTACCGCGTCGCGCAGGAGGCACTAGCGAACGCGGAGAAGCACGCGAAGGCGTCCCGGATCGCGGTGACACTGTCCTATTCGGACGATCTGGTGCTGCTGGACGTCGACGACGGCATCGGCTTCCGGCCCGGCGACCGCGGCGACGGCACCGGCTTCGGCCTGGAGGCGATGCGGCAGCGCGTCCGCCGGGTGGCGGGAACGCTTTCGATCGAGAGCGCGCCGGGCGGTGGCACGGCCGTCAACGCCCAGGTCCCCGCGCTCTGAGATTGCTCCGTTCGCCGGGCAACCGGTTCCCCGGTTCGGACGTGGTGATCGTGCAGGTCGGGGGAAAGGGGACAAAATGAAGAACACGTGGTTGCGGGCGGGGGTGCTCGCCACCGTGGCGATCGCCGTCACCGCACTGGGGGTTCCGGCGGCGCAGGCCCAGGCGGTGCGGCTGTCGTGGAAACCGACGCTCCTGCCGTTGCCGGCCGGGGCGAGCCCGCTGGGGCACGGTTACCTGTCCGCTTCGGACGGCCATGGTGAGTACACGGGCTCGTTCATCGTCGACGACAAGCTCCAGGTCGTGAGCTGGCGCGGCGGCCGGCCGGTGCTGCGTGGGGTGCCGGAGGGCTACGAGTGGGCGATGGTCCAGGGGGAGGACAGCTCGGGCCGGGTGTACGGCGACGCGAGCGACTACGACACCAGCAGCGACCGTTCGTTCGTTCTCGACGCCACCGGCTTCCACCTCCGCGAGAACCCGGCGGGCTACCGGGACTTCCAGATGCGTGCGGTCAACCGCCGGGGTGACGCGGTCGCCATGCTGATCAGCGACGACCCGGCCGCGGACGCGCCGGCCGTCTGGCCCGCCGGTGCGGCTGCGCCGACGATCCTGTCGTTCCCGCCCGGCACCGACAACGTGGTCGACATCGACGACGACGGCTCGATCCTGTTCAGCGGGGTCGAACGCGACATCGTCTGGAAGGACGGCGTGAGCCGGCCGCTGGCCGACATCGCCGGCTTCTCGAACCCGCACGGCTCGGCGATCCGCGACGGGGTCGTCGTCGGGTTCGCGTCCAACGCCAACACGTCGCAGGCGGTGCGGTGGACGACCCCGGAGCAGCCACGCCGCTTTCCGGCGGCGACTACGCCATCGACCTGAACGTGGGCGGTCTGACAGCCGGACTGGCACCGGTCCCGGGTTCGTTCCGCGGCAAGCCGATCGCGTGGCGGGGCACCACGCCGGCGGGTGAGCTGAAGCAGCCGGGCACCTACACCGGCTACCAGCCCGGCCACGTCAGCGACGACGGCACGTTCGCCGGGTGGGCGTCGAACGGCCCGCTGGACGAGGGTGGGGTGCCGGTCATCTGGCGCCTGGCGCCGTGACTCCGGGTTGATCCGGTGGTGATCCGGCCTTGATCGCCGGGCCGGGGGCGGCGTGCTCCCGGCCTGGCTAGGCTGGGCGGAGTGGAACCGGTGGAGATCAACGCGGGCACGTACTACCTGCGCCAGCTGCGCGCCGACCGGCACATCGACGACCGGCCGCTGCTCATGGAGGCGTTCGCCGACCCGACGCACCGCAAGTACGTGCTGAACTACCGCTTGCGCACCCTCGACGAGGCGACGGAGTACGTAGCGCTGCGGGCGGCCCAGTGGGCGGGCGACGAGCGTTGTTCGTGGGCGATCGCGGAGCCGACGTCAGGCCGGCTTCTGGGCGAGGTGGGTCTGCGCGAGCTGGACCTGTCCGCGGGGTACGCCGAGGCGACGATCTGGGTCCACCCGACCGAGCGCGGCAAGGGCATCGCGACGACGGCGTTGAACGCGGCCCTGCGCTTCGGCTTCGGCGGCCTGGGGCTGACCGAGGTGAGCTACCGCTACGAGGAGAGCAACGCGGCGTCGGCGATCGTGGCGGAGCGCTGCGGGTTCACCTTGGTCGGACCGGAGCCCGATCCGGCTCCGACCGGCGAGCGCCTGATCCGCTGGCACCGGACGGCCTGACGCCGCCTCAGCTCACCGGCTCCACGATGCCCGCCCGGGCCTCCGGAGCCGCCGACCGCAACGCGTCCGCCGCTTCGTCGCTCGGCTGCGATTGCGACTCGCGCTCCGCCTCCACCCGGGCGTTGTAGACCTCGATCTCCCGCTTCACCGTTTCGGGTGACCAGCCGAGGACCTCGCCGACCAGCGACGCCACCTGCTCCGCGCAGTCGACGCCGCGGTGGGCGTACTCGATCGAAATGCGCGTCCGGCGGGCCAGGACGTCCTCCAGGTGCAGCGCCCCCTCGTGCGACGCCGCGTACACCACCTCGACGCCCAGGTAGTCCGGGGCGTGCTCGATCGGCTTCAACAGCTCCGGACGGCCGTTCGCCGAGGCCAGGACCTCGTTGACCAGCGAGCCGTAGCGGTCCAGCAGGTGCCTCACCCGGTAGGGGTGGAGGCCGTGCTCGGCAGCCACGTGGTCGGCCTGGTTGACCAGCGCGTGGTAACCGTCCGCGCCGATCAGCGGGACCTTGTCCGTGATCGACGGCTGCGAACGGCCCGGCAGGTCGACCGCCGCCGCGTCGACGGCGTCCGCCGCCATCACCCGGTACGTCGTGTACTTGCCGCCCGCGATCGCGACCAGGCCCGGCGCCACTCGCGCCACCGCGTGCTCGCGCGAGAGCTTCGACGTCTCTTCGCTCTCCCCCGCCAGCAACGGGCGAAGCCCCGCGTACACGCCTTCGATGTCGTCGTGCGTCAGCGGCGTCGCCAGGACGCTGTTGACGTGCTCCAGGAGGTAGTCGATGTCGTGCTTCGTCGCCGCCGGGTGCGCGAGGTCGAGGTTCCAGTCCGTGTCCGTCGTCCCGACGATCCAGTGGTTGCGCCACGGGATCACGAACAGCACCGACTTCTCGGTGCGCAGGATCATCCCCGACTCCGAGACGATCCGGTCGCGCGGCACCACGATGTGCACGCCCTTGCTGGCGCGCACGCGGAACCGCCCGCGGCCGCCCGACAGGCGCTGCAGCTCGTCGGTCCACACGCCGGTGCAGTTGATCACCGCGGCCGCCGAAATCTCCGTCTCGCGCCCGTCCTCGACGTCGCGCACGCGCACGCCGGACACCCGGTCGGCCTCGCGCAGGAACCCGACGACCTGGGTCGACGTCCGCACGACCGCGCCGTAGTGCGCCGCCGTCCGGGCGACCGTCATCGTGTGGCGGGCGTCATCGGACTGCGCGTCGTAGTAGCGGATCCCGCCGATCAGCGCGGACCGCTTGAGCGCCGGCACCATCCGCAGCGCACCCGCCCGGGTGAGGTGCTTCTGGCCCGGGACGCTCTTGGCGCCGCCCATCGTGTCGTACATCAGCAGGCCGGCGGCGGTGTAGGGCCGCTCCCACACGCGGCGCGTCAGCGGGTAGAGGAAGCTGACCGGCTTGACCAGGTGCGGCGCGATGGTCGTCAGCATCAGCTCGCGTTCGCGCAGCGCTTCCCGGACCAGGCCGAACTCGAGTTGTTCCAGGTAGCGCAGGCCGCCGTGGAAGAGCTTGCTCGACCGGCTCGACGTCCCGGAAGCGAGGTCGCGGGCCTCGACGAGCGCGACCCGGAGCCCGCGCGTCGCGGCGTCCAGCGCCGTGCCGGCGCCGACCACGCCGCCGCCGATGACGACGAGGTCGAAGGTCTCGTTGCCGAGCCGCTGCCAGGTCTGTTCCCGCTTTGCCGGGCCCAGTCGAGCCGGGTTCGTCTCCGCTGCGTGCTGCGCACTGGCCACGTGACACTCCTCCTCGTGCTGGCGAGGCTTCCAGCATCGCACGACCTGGTGATCCTTCGCCCGTCCACGGATGACACGTGTGGCGTAACCCTCCGCGATCTTGCCGCGATCTTGAAAAGATTCGGCTGGCCGGTGCTTGGTATCCGCTTCTACGCCCCGGTAACGTCGCGCGGACGTGGGTCGGCAACGGTGCCGTGGCACGCCGTGATCGACCCTGCGCAGAGTGTCCAGTGTGGAGGTGCAGCGGTGAGTGCTGGGGCAATAATCGTCTGGGAACTACTGGGAACGGCCGCGCTGATCCTGCTCGGCAACGGTGTGGTCGCGAACCACGTGCTCCGTAAGAACAACGGTCACAACGCCGGGTTCCTGTTCATCAACTTCGGCTGGGCGTTCGCCGTCTTCACGGGCGCCAGCATCGCCGCCCCGACCGGGGCCCACCTGAACCCGGCGGTGACGCTCGGGCTGGCGATCTCGGGCAAGACGCCGTGGTCCGACGTCCCCTTCTACTTCATCGGCGAGATGGCCGGCGCGATCATCGGCGCTGTGCTCTGTTGGGCAACCTACAAGCTTCAGTTCGACGACCATCCCGAACCCGAAAACACACTCGGCATCTTCTCTACCGCTCCGCAGATCCCGAACCGCGTGTGGAACCTCGTCACCGAGGTCATCGGGACCTTTGTGCTGGTGGCTTGGATCCTGCTCAGCCCGGCGGCACTTCCGGACAAGGAGCAGGTCCCACAATTCGGCAACTCCGCGCTCGGCTACGCGGGCGTCTCGTTCGTCGTCCTGGTGATCGGTACTTCGCTCGGCGGGCCGACGGGCTACGCCATCAACCCGGCCCGCGACCTCGGCCCGCGCATCGCGTACGCCTTCCTGCTGCCGATCAGGAACAAGGCCAACGCGAACTGGGGTTACTCGTGGATCCCGGTCGCCGGCCCGCTCGCCGGTGGCGCGCTCGCCGCGTTGCTCTACCTCGGTGTGCACAACCTGACCTGATCGCCCCACTTACCGAATTCCTGGAGCACAGATGACTTCGTACGTAGCCGCGATCGACCAGGGCACCACGTCGACCCGGTGCATGATCTTCAACCACGAGGGCCGCGTGGTCTCGGTCGACCAGCGCGAGCACGAGCAGATCTTCCCGAAGGCGGGCTGGGTCGAGCACAACGCCGAGGAGATCTGGGAGAACACTCGCCGGGTCGCCGCGGGCGCGCTGGCCAAGGCCGACCTGACCGCGAAGGACATCGTCGCGGTCGGCATCACCAACCAGCGCGAAACCGCGCTGGTCTGGGACAAGAAGACCGGCAAGCCGGTGTACAACGCCATCGTCTGGCAGGACACCCGCACCGACAAGATCGTCACCGAGCTCGGCAACCTCGGCGGCGGCCAGGAGCGCTACCGCGACAAGGTCGGCCTGCCGCTCGCGACGTACTTCTCCGGGCCGAAGATCAAGTGGATCCTCGACAACGTCGACGGCGCGCGCGAGAAGGCCGAAGCCGGTGACCTGATCTTCGGCAACATGGACACCTGGGTGCTGTGGAACATGACCGGCGGGGCCGACGGCGGCGTGCACGTCACCGACCCGACCAACGCGTCGCGCACCATGCTGATGGACCTCGACACCCTGCAGTGGGACACCGAGATCGCCGGCGAGATGGGCATCCCCCTTTCGATGCTGCCGGAGATCCGCTCCTCGTCCGAGGAGTACGGCAAGGTCCGCGAGAAGGGCGCGCTGGCCGGCGTGCCGATCTCGGGCATCCTGGGTGACCAGCAGGCCGCGACGTTCGGCCAGGCCTGCCTTTCGCCCGGCGAAGCCAAGAACACCTACGGCACCGGCAACTTCATGCTGCTCAACACCGGTACCGAGAAGGTGATGTCGCAGAACGGGCTGCTGACCACGATCTGCTACAAGATCGGCTCGAACGACACGGTCTACGCGCTGGAAGGCTCCATCGCGGTGACCGGTTCGCTGGTGCAGTGGCTGCGCGACAACCTCGGCATGATCGGGACGGCGGCCGAGATCGAAGAGCACGCGCGCAGCGTCGAGGACAACGGCGGCGCGTACTTCGTCCCGGCGTTCTCGGGCCTGTTCGCTCCTTACTGGCGTTCCGACGCCCGCGGCGCGATCGTCGGGCTCACCCGGTTCGTCAACAAGGGTCACCTGGCTCGCGCGGTCCTGGAGGCGACGGCGTTCCAGACGCGTGAGGTGCTCGAAGCGATGAACGCCGACTCGGGTGTTTCGCTCACCTCCCTCAAGGTCGACGGCGGGATGGTCGTCAACGAGCTGCTGATGCAGTTCCAGGCCGACATCCTCGGCGTGCCGGTGATCCGCCCGGTGGTCAACGAGACGACGGCGCTGGGTGCCGCGTACGCCGCCGGCCTGGCGGTCGGGTTCTGGAAGTCCGAGGACGACATCCGCACGAACTGGGCCCAGGACAAGCAGTGGGACCCGTCGATGGACGACTCCCGCCGCGAACGCGAGTTCCGCAACTGGAAGAAGGCCGTGACGAAGACCTTCGACTGGGTCGCCGACGACGACTGAGCGGCCTGACCGGCCCGGGCCGGGGGCGTCTTCGGCGTCTCCGGCCCGCGGCCGCGCGGTGTCCCCTCAGTCCTCCCAGCCTTCCGGTTTCCCGGACTGCTCGTTCGGCGAAATGACCAAGAACGGCACTCCCTGGTCGTCCAGGACCCGGACCTGCCGTCCGTACGGTGAGTCGAACGGCCGGCCGAGCGCCTGGCCGCCCAGCTCCACCACCTTGGCCGCGCTCTCGTCCGCGTTGGCCACCGAGAAGTACGCCGACCAGTTCGACGGCACCTCCGCCGGCACCGAATCGGGCAGGGCGCCGAGCCCGCCGACCGGGCGGCCGTCGAGCAGCAGCACCGCGTACGTGAAGTCGTCGTTCGACAGGTCCTGGAACCCGTACCCGAACACCTGCTCGTAGAACGCCTTCGCCGCCGGGTAGTCGCGGCTCATGCACTCGTTCCAGGCGAGCGTGCCGGGCGCCGCCGTGACCTGCGTGCCCAGGTGGTTGCCCGGCTCCCACAGCCCGAACACCGCGCCCGCCGGATCGGCCGCCACCGCCATCCGGCCTTCTTTCAGCACTTCCATCACCGGCACGACGATCTGCCCGGCCGCCTCGGTGATCGACGCGGCCGTCTTGTCCACGTCGGACACCGACAGGTACGTCGTCCACACCGGAGGCATGTCCTGGTCCGGCGGTGTCTGGCCGATCCCGGCGACCGGCCGGCCGCGCAGCTCCGCCATGCCGTAGAAGCCTGTCTCCTCACCGCCCGCCTGCACGTCCCAGCCGAACAGGCCGCTGTAGAAGGCCACCGCCTTCGCCTGATCGGGCACCATCAGGTCCACCCAGCTGGGCGTGCCTTCAGGCCACGGTTCGTCCCGGAACACCATGTCGACTCCCAACCCTCGTCTGCGCCGCCTCGGGTGACGGCCGACACAGTCTTGCACCGGGCACCGACAAAAACAGGGCCGAAGGACTCTCAGCCGCCGATGAGCCGGGCGTACACCACGATGTTGTCGACGTAGTTGTGCGCGCTCCGGTCGAAGACGCCGCCGCAGGTGATCAGCCTCAGCTCGGGACCGGCCGTGTCGTCGTACACGCCTTCGTTTTCGAAGTCCTGCTTCGGCACCTGGTGCACCTTCGTCACCTCGAAGAGCGCCGTCGTGCCGTCCTTGCGCGCGATCGAGACGCGGTCGCCGGCGGCCAGCTCCTTGAGCCGGTAGAAGATGCCCTTCTGGTGGTTGCCGTCGACGTGCCCGAGGACGACGGCCGGGCCGACCTCGCCCGGCGTCGGCGCGTAGGTGTACCAGCCCGCCTGCAGCGGCGTGGTCACCGGCGGCACCTGGATGGTGTTGTCGGCGTTGACACCCAGCGGGACCAGCGACGAGTGCGCGCCGATCTTCGGGATGTCGATCGAGACCGGGTCGGACTTCGGCAGCGCGGCGACGGCGTGGGCGGGCCGCTCCCCGGCCGCGGGCGCCGGGTTCACCGCGACGGCATGCGCGGGCGGCGGCTGCGCGGTCGACGGCCCGGTCCCGCCGCCGAGCGTCAGCGCCAGCACCACCAGTGCGGCCGGCAACGCCACGACCAGCGCGATCAGGTAACCGCGCCTGCTCGTGATCCTCGTGGTCATGTGCTCCCCCTTCCTGCGGGTTTACACGTCTGGGCGACCCGATCGGTTGGGCCGCCCGGACGCTACCCCGCCCCCCTCGGGAGATCAGCGGCGCCGGACCCGCCGGGCCAGCACCAGACCGCTGCCGCCGACCGCGAGCACGCCCATCGCGGCCGCGGCCGCGAGCGGGGTGCCGGAGCCGTCGGCCGGGCCGTCGGTGCCGCCGGTCTGCGGCGCGCCCGCCGGCACCTTGGTGACCTGCTTCGGCGCACCCAGCAGGGTGAACTTCGTGCTGATCTCGGCACCGCCGCAGAAGAACGACAGCGGGTACACGCCCGGCTTCACCGGCTTCACGACTGCGGACGCGACGGCGGCCGGCGCGGTCGCCGGGTCGTTCTGCGGGCCGGTGCGGCGCAGCGAGCCGATGGTGAGAGCCGGCGAAGTCAGGTCATGCGTGCCTTCGGCGGCACAACCCACCCGAATCTGCACCTTCGCGCCAGGGCGGGCGACCTTCGGAATCACCTGGACGTAGGCCTTCGGGACACCCACGTGCTCGGACGGAGCGTCCGCGGCCGGCGACCTGCTCGCCGACGCTGCACCGGGCGCGAGGACGAGGAAGGCCGTGGCGATGCCCGCGACGACAGCGGTGTTCTTCATTCTTTTCTCCCCTGCGGAATGATTGCTCAAAGCAGATCCGCGGACACCGGTCGCAGTTCCCCCTGCCTCGGCTTCGTCCGCTTGCTTATGTCCCCAAGACGTCTCCACCTGCGGAAGGTTGCGCCCGTCGGTCATGAAAAACCGCCCCGGAGCGTGGCCCCGGGGCGGTTCGGCGTATTCGGGAATTCAGCCGGCCATACTGCCGTCGCCCGCTTTCGCCGCCCCCGACGGCACCTTCGAAACCTGCGGCGCCGGCACCGAGAACTGCGTGCTGTAGGTCTGGCCGCCGCAGGTCACGGTCAGCGGGTAGGTCCCGGCTTCGGTGCCCGGCATGAGCGCGGCGTCGGCGCTGATGTTCGCGTCGGCGCCCATGAACGGACCCGGGGTGTAGTTGGAGAAGGTCAGCACCGGCGAGGAGAACGCCGGTGAAGCGCCCTCACACTTCGCCAGCGCGACGTTCGGCGCGTCGCGGACGTACTTGTCCACGAGCGTCTGGTTGATCGCGGTGTTGACGTTGAGCTGGACGCTGCCCTTCGCCGGCGCGGCGCTCGGCGTCGGACTGGGACTCTGCTGCTGCGCTTGCGCCGGCCCCGCCAGCGTCGTCGTCCCGATCACCGCTGCCACAACGAAAACCACCGTCTTGCGCACCTTCGCACCCTTCGCGTCCTTCAGCCTTACAACCGACAAGACGCGACGGGGCGCGACGGGTTGCCTACCGGATCAGTCGAGATCGTCGTGCCGCATGAGCTGGCGCCCGGCCTCGGTGATCGAGCCCGACAGCGACGGGTACACCGAAAATGTCAGCGCCAGGTGGTCCACTGTGAGCTGGTTCTGGACGGCGAGCGCGATGGGAAGGATGAGCTCGCTCGCCTGCGGCGCCACGACGACTCCACCGACGACCACGCCGGTGGCGGGGCGGCAGAACAGCTTCACGAAGCCTCGGCGGAGGCCCTCCATCTTCGCGCGCGCGTTGGTGGCCAGGGGCAGCATGATGGTGCGCGCGGGCACCTCGCCGGAGTCGATCGCCTGCTGGCTGATGCCGACGGTGGCGATCTCCGGGTGGGTGAACACGTTGGCGGCGACGGTCTTGAGCTTGATCGGCGCGACGCCCTCGCCCAGCGCGTGCCACATCGCGATGCGGCCCTGCATGCTCGCCACCGAGGCCAGCATGAGCAGGCCGGTGCAGTCGCCGGCGGCGTAGATCCCGGGAACGGAGGTGCGTGAAACACGGTCGACGGTGATGAACCCGCCGGGGCCGGGCGAGATGCCGACCTTGTCGAGGCCGATGTCCTTGGTGTTCGGGACCGACCCGACGGTCATCAGCGCGTGGCTGGCTTCGATCACGCGGCCGTCGGCGAGGAAGATCTCGACGCCCTTTTCGGTGCGCTCGACGCGGTCGGCGCGCGCCTGCTTCGCGACGGTCGTGCCACGCTGCGAAAAGACCTCTTCGAGCACCGCGGCGGCGTCGGCGTCCTCGTGCGGGAGGACGCGGTCGCGACTGGAGACGACGGTGACCTTGACGCCCATCTCGGTGTAGGCGGACGCGAACTCGGCGCCGGTGACGCCCGAGCCGATCACGGCGAGGTGCTCGGGCAGCTCGTCGAGCTCGTAGAGCTGGCGCCAGTCGAGGATGCGCTCGCCGTCGGGTACGGCGCCGGGCAGGACGCGCGGGGTGGCGCCGGTGGCGATCAGGACGACGTCGGCGGGCAGCTTTTCGGTGCCGTCCTGCGTCGTCACGGCGACCTTGTGAGTCGCGAGGCCGGGCTCTTCGTCGCAGAAGCGGGCTTCGCCGACGATGACGCGGACGCCTTCGCGCTGGACGCGGGCGCGGATGTCGGCGGACTGGGCGAGCGCGAGGCCCTTCACCCGGCCGTGGACGGTCGGGAGGTCGATGCTCGTGTCGGCCATGTCGGTGTTGATGCCGAGCTCGCCGAGGTCGTGCATCTTCGCCAGCGCGCCGGAGCTCGCGATGAACGTCTTCGAAGGAACACAGTCGTAGAGGACGCACGCGCCACCCAGGCCGTCCCGCTCGACGATCGTGACGTCGGCCCCGTGCTGGGCTGCGACCAGCGCGGCTTCGTAGCCGGCCGGGCCACCGCCCATGATCACGATCCTGGTCACCTGGGTCCTCCTCGGAGTGCGTGCGGTGGTCTCACCGTACGCGGCGAAGGTGACCGGACACTGAAGTGGGCGAACACGGCGAGTGCGTCCCCTCGGGTGAGCGCGGGGTCGCTACGCTGTCGGCGTGCCGTTGTATGCCGCGTACGGATCGAACATGGAGCCCGCCCAGATGCTGGAGCGCGCGCCGCACTCTCCGATGGCCGGCTCCGGCTGGCTGGAGGGGTGGCGCCTGACCTTCGGCGGCGAGGACCTCGGCTGGGAAGGTGCCCTGGCCACGATCGTCGAGGACCCGGCCTCCCGGGTCTTCGTCGTGTTGTACGACGTGACGTCGCTGGACGAGACGGGCCTGGACCGCTGGGAAGGCGGCGAGCTGGGCATCCACTCGAAGATCCGCCTACGGGTCCAGACGATGGACGGCTCGGCACTGGCCTGGCTGTACGTCCTGGACGCCTACGAGGGCGGCTTGCCTTCCGCGCGTTACCTGGGCGTGCTGGCCGATGCCGCGGAGGCCGCCGGAGCTCCCGCCGACTACGTCGACGACCTCAGAACCCGCCCCTGCTCCGGCATCACCGGCTGACGAGTTCCGTCTCCAATCACGCGAGTCACGTCTCCAGTCACGCGGGTGACGGGCTCGATCACGCGAGTTACGCCGCTCGCCGGGCGAAGCAAGTCTCCAGTTCGGCGATCACCCGACTCGGATCCCGGAGATCGGCCGCGGTCGCCCGGATCGTGACCCATCCTCGGCCGGCCAACCGCTGGTCGCGTTCGGCGTCTCGCTCCTGCCGCTCCTCATGAGCCGCGAAGCCGTCGTACTCCAGCGCGATGCGCGGCTCCGGCCAGGCGATGTCGAGCACGTACAACTTGCGACCGTTGATGTCGGTGATCTCGAACTGCGCCTCCGGCACGGGGAACCCGGCCTCGACCACGACGAGCCGGAGGATGCTCTCCGGCGGCGATTCGGCCTTGCCCGTGGCAAGCGCCAAGAGCATCTGCGCCCTGTGGATACCTCGCTTGCTCCGGCGGTCCAAAACCCGGTCGCGGACGTTGTCGCGAAGCCTCTGACAGTGGTCGGTCGAGAGCCCGCGCATGGCCTGTTCGAGCGCGGCGAACGCCATCCGCTTGTCGCCGTCGCAGAGGAAATCGGCGAGGGCGAGGTCGAGTGAGAACACCTTGAGCCCGTCGAGTTCGACCACGTCGAACTCCGTGAATTCGGCTCGGTGGATGACCAACCCGAGCCTCGATTCCACCCGCCGGGCGTAGGGCACCGTGACGTGCACGACGGTGTCGTTGATGGCCGAAATCCCATGCAGAGCAAGGGAAGTGGCGCCGGACAGTGCGGCGGGCGGACCCACCGCGATCAAGGCGGCCTGTGCCCGTGTCGCGAGATTGAGCGCGTCGGCCGCGTGGATGACCACGCCGCGCCACGGCTGCGCGAGCACGCCGGTCGCCAGCCGTTCGAGTACCGCTCGCCGCCCCAAGACCTTGTCGGCCTCGCGGCGTGAGACGGCTCCGTGTCGTCCTCCCCAAGTGATCACATCAACGAGAA
Source organism: Amycolatopsis sp. NPDC051371 (assembly GCF_040682155.1). Lineage (NCBI taxonomy): Bacteria > Bacillati > Actinomycetota > Actinomycetes > Pseudonocardiales > Pseudonocardiaceae > Amycolatopsis > Amycolatopsis sp. NPDC051371. The sequence continues at coordinate 11,840 of NZ_JBFBAG010000077.1, read as the reverse complement.
TGAGGCCCTTCGCCGATCAAGGGAAGGGCCTCATTCTCGAACTGTGGATAACTCGGTCAGCCTGTGGACAACTTGTGTGCACAACTCCGAACTCGCGTGATTGAGGACGGAACTCGCGTGATTGGAGCCGGAACTCGTCAGGCGAGGGTGGTCAGGGCTGTGTGGACCAGGGTTCGGACTCCGCAGAGCAGGGCTCGTTCGTCCAGGATGAACGTGGGGCGGTGGATGTCGGACTGGGGTTCCGGGGAACCGGACCAAACGCCCAAACGGGCGAAAGCTCCCTGGACGTGCTCCAGGTACCAGCCGAAGTCCTCGCCACCCGAGGACTGCTCTGTCGAGGCCACCGCGCCCTCGCCGAGGGCCGCCTCGGTACCCGCGCGCATCAGGGCCGTCGACTCCGCGTCCGAGACCACCGGCGGGACGCCCCGGCGGTAGTCCAGGGAGAAGCCGACGCCGAGAGGCGCCAGCAGCGACTCCACCGACGACGCCACCAGCGGCTCCAGCGAGGTCCAGACCTCGTGGTCGGCCGTGCGCAGCGTGCCCCGCAGGACGCCGTCCTGCGGGACCGCGTTGGCCGCCTGGCCCGCGTGGACCGCGCCCCAGACCAGCACCGTTCCCGACCGCGGGTCGACCCGTCGCGAGAGCAGCGCGGGAAGACCCGTGATCACCGAGCCCAGCGCGTGGACCAGGTCGGCCGTCAGGTGCGGCCGGGACGTGTGACCGCCCGGCGACGTCAGCCGCAGCTCGATCAGGTCCGCCGCCGACGTCAGGGCGCCGACGCGCATGCCGACCTGGCCGACCTCGAGCCGCGGGTCCACGTGCAGGCCGTAGATCCGCTCGACGCCGTCCAGCGCGCCCGCCGCGATCATGTCCAGCGCACCGCCGGGCATGACCTCCTCGGCGGGCTGGAAGATCAGCCGGACGCGGCCTGGCAGCTCCGGAGCGCCGGCCAGGGCGCGGGCCGCGCCCAGCAGGATCGCCGTGTGGGCGTCGTGGCCGCACATGTGGGCCGCGCCCTCGACGGTCGACGCGAAGGGCAGCCCGGTCGACTCGGTGAGCGGCAGGGCGTCCATGTCCGCGCGCAGCGCCACGCACCGCTCGCCGCTGCCGATGTCGCAGACGACACCGGTGCCGCCGGGCAGCACCCACGGCTTGAGCCCGACGGAGCGCAGCAACGTGACGACCAGCTCCGTGGTCGCGAACTCGTGCCGCGACAGCTCCGGGTGCGCGTGGATGTGCCGGCGCCAGGCGAGCACGTCGGTCGCGTTGGCGCGCAGCCAATCGTCGAGCCAGAACGGGCCACGGCCCGCACCAAGGTCCTCCACAGGAGCCATGCTTACGCCGGCTTCGGAAATCAGCGCTTCGGACCCCTCCATGGGGTTGATGATGCGCCCGTGGGGGTCGCCTGGAACGTCCGGTCGTGAGTCGAGCACCGTCACGCCGCACCTCCTCCCGCAACACGGGTAACCCGGGCAGCGGCTGGGGTCACGCAACGTGCCGATCGATCTGTCGTACGCATTTGCAGACGATCGTGCACCATGCAGGCGGCAACGCGCGCCTCGAAAACGGCCGTCCTAGATGGCCGGTACCGGATCTGCGTTGAACGGCGTGCAGTACTTCGGCATAGCCGAACGCGTCAGGAGCTCTTGGCTTTCTTCGAACGGATCCGCCTGCCCCAGATCACGATGCCGAGCAGCGCCACCGCGACGACGCCCGCGATCAGCTTGTTCTTGGTCTTTTCGGTGTTGGCCTTGTCCGTCTGGGCCGGGTCGAGAACCGGGCCCGGCGGCTGCGTCTGCGTCTGCACCGGGACCAGCGCGACGGAGGCGTGCGCGACCGTCACCGTGGCCGGGTTGTGCAGACGCACCGGTTCGGCGGACGCCGGCTGCGCGGTGACCAGCACCACGCCCAGCACCCCGGCCAGGACCAGACCCCGCAGTTTCGCCATGTCATCCCTTCGCCACGACCAGGCATTCTCCCGCGGAACGCCCGGCGCGTCAGCCCCCACGCGGTGGACCGAACGCGTCGAGGATCCGCTGAGCACCGAGGGTAGCCGTCAGCTCACCGTCCCGCACCGCCCGTTCGACGTCGGGAACGACCGTTCGCACGTCCGGATGCGCCGCCAGGCGACTCAGCAGTTGTTCGCGAACCATCGCCCACGTCCAGTCGACCTGCTGCCGGCGGCGCCGGGCGTCGAGCTCGCCGGACGCCGTGAGCGTCTCGCGGTGCTGCTCGATCGCGCCCCAGACCTCGTCCAGCCGCAGGTTGTGCAGGCCGCTGCAGGTCAGCACGGGTGGCGTCCACGACGCTTCCGGCCCGTAGATCATCCGCAGCGCGCCGGACAGCTCCCGGGCCGCGCGACGAGCGTCGCGTTCGTGGTCGCCGTCGGCCTTGTTGACGGCGATGACGTCGGCGAGCTCCAGTACGCCCTTCTTGATGCCCTGGAGCTGGTCACCCGTGCGCGCGAGCGTCAAGAACAGGAAGCAGTCGACCATATTCGCGACGGTCACTTCGGACTGTCCTACCCCGACAGTCTCGACCAGCACGGTGTCGTAGCCGGCCGCTTCCATCAGCACGATCGTCTCGCGCGTCGCCCGCGCGACACCGCCGAGCGTCCCGGACGTCGGCGACGGCCGGATGAACGCCCGCTCGTCGACCGCCAGGCGCGCCATCCGGGTCTTGTCGCCGAGGATCGACCCGCCGGTGCGCGTCGACGACGGGTCGACTGCCAGCACGGCGACGCGGTGCCCGGCCGCGGTCAGGTCGGTGCCCAGCTGGTCGATGAATGTCGACTTGCCGACACCAGGAACGCCCGTAATACCGATCCGCCGCGCGCCACCGGACGACGGCAGCAGCTCGATCAGCAGCTCCTGCGCCTGCGCCCGGTGGTCCTCCCGCTGCGACTCGACCAGTGTGATCGCCTTCGACAGCGTCCCGCGGTCCCCCGCCAGCACGCCCTTGGCGTAGGCGGTGACGTCGATCTTGCGCGGCAAGGGTCAGGACTCCTGCGCCGTCAGCTGGCCGAGCAGGTCGATGGCCGCGTCCGCGAGCACCGTGCCGGGCCCGAAGATCGCGGCCGCGCCGGCCTCGCGCAGCGCCGGGTAGTCCTGCGGCGGAATGACGCCGCCGACCACGACCATGATGTCCTCGCGGCCCAGCTCGGCGAGCTCGTGGCGCAGCGCGGGCACCAGCGAGAGGTGCCCGGCGGCCAGTGAGGACACCCCGACGACGTGCACGTCCGCCTCGATCGCCTGCCGCGCGACCTCGGCCGGGGTGGAGAACAGCGGGCCGACGTCGACGTCGAAGCCGATGTCGGCGAAGCCGGTGGCGATCACCTTCTGACCGCGGTCGTGGCCGTCCTGGCCCATCTTCGCAACCAGGATGCGGGGACGGCGGCCCTCCTCCTCGGCGAACTTCTCGACCAGCTCACGGGCCTGTTCGACGTTCTGCGACTTACCCACCTCTTCGCGGTAGACGCCCGAAATCGTCCGGATCTGCCCGGAGTGGCGCCCCCAGAGCTTCTCGAGGGCGTCGGAGATCTCGCCGACGGTGGCCTTCGCGCGGGCCGCGCCGATGGCCAGCTCCAGGAGGTTGCCGCCGTTGCCGGCGCCCTCGGTGAGCCGCCGCAACGCGTCTTCCGTCGCAGCGGGATCACGCTCGTCGCGCAGCCGCCGCAACTTCTCCAGCTGCTGCGTACGGACGCCCGCATTGTCCACTTTGAGCACTTCGATGTCTTCGTCGCTCGTGACCTGGTACTTGTTGACGCCGATCACGGGCTGCCGGCCCGAGTCGATGCGTGCCTGGGTCCGCGCGGCGGCCTCTTCGATGCGCAGCTTCGGGATGCCCGCGTCGATCGCCTTGGCCATGCCGCCGGCCTGCTCGACCTCGCTGATGTGGCCCCACGCCTTGCGCGCGAGGTCGTAGGTCAGCTTCTCGACGAACGCACTGCCGCCCCACGGGTCGATGACGCGCGTGGTGCCGGACTCCTGCTGCAGCAGCAGCTGCGTGTTGCGGGCGATCCGCGCGGAGAAGTCCGTCGGCAGCGCGAGGGCTTCGTCGAGGGCGTTCGTGTGCAGCGACTGCGTGTGCCCCTGGGTCGCGGCCATCGCCTCGACGCACGTGCGGACGACGTTGTTGTAGACGTCCTGCGCGGTCAGCGACCAGCCCGACGTCTGGGAGTGCGTCCGCAGTGACAGCGACTTCGGCGAAGCAGGATTGAAGCCCTTCACGAGCTTCGCCCACAGGAGACGCGCCGCCCGCAGCTTCGCGACCTCCATGAAGAAGTTCATGCCGATCGCCCAGAAGAACGACAGCCGCGGTGCGAACTTGTCGACGCCCAGCCCGGCGTCGACGCCCGAGCGGAGGTACTCGACGCCGTCGGCGAGCGTGTACGCCAGCTCGAGGTCGGCGGTCGCCCCGGCTTCCTGCATGTGGTAGCCGGAGATGGAGATCGAGTTGTACTTCGGCATGTGCTGCGAGGTGTAGGAGAAGATGTCGGAGATGATCCGCATCGACGGCTGCGGCGGGTAGATGTAGGTGTTGCGGACCATGAACTCCTTGAGGATGTCGTTCTGGATGGTCCCCGCGAGCTGCTCCGGCTTCACCCCCTGCTCCTCGGCCGCGACGACGTAGAGCGCCAGCACCGGCAGCACCGCGCCGTTCATCGTCATCGACACCGACATCTTGTCGAGCGGGATGCCGTCGAAGAGCTGCCGCATGTCGTAGATGGAGTCGATCGCGACGCCCGCCATGCCGACGTCGCCGGACACGCGCGGGTGGTCGGAGTCGTAGCCGCGGTGGGTGGCCAGGTCGAAGGCGACCGAAAGGCCCTTCTGGCCGGCCGCGAGGTTGCGCCGGTAGAAGGCGTTGGACTCCTCGGCGGTGGAGAACCCGGCGTACTGGCGGATGGTCCACGGCTGGTTGACGTACATCGTCGGGTACGGCCCGCGCAGGAAAGGCGCGACGCCCGGGTACGTGCTCAGGAAGTCCACATCGGACAGATCGGCGGCGGTGTAGACCGGCTTGACGCCGATGCCCTCGGGCGTCTCCCAGGCCAGGGCGTCCGGGCCCTTGCCGGTCGCGTTCTCCACCGCACGCGCCCAGGCGTCGCGGTCACCCGGCGAAGGCGTGCCGAGGTCGAGGCCGGCGAAGTTCGGGATGGTCATCGCGCAACTCCCAGCTTGGCGTGCAGGTCGTTCAGGACGTCGAGGGCGTCGCAGCCGGCGAAGACGTTGCCGTCCACGCCGTCGAAAGAGCCCTTGCCCGCCAGTAGTACGTAGTCGGCACCGAGCGACGCGGCGACCTCGGCCGCGGAAGCCGCGTAGGCGTCATCGGTGCCACAAATGCAGGCGATGCGAGCGCCGGACGCCGTGAACGCGCCGGGCAGGTCGTCCGTCGCGCCCGGGTTGACGGCTTCGATTCCGCCCGCCTGGAAGAGGTTGGCGGCGAAGCCGGCCCGCGCGGTGTGGGCGGCGACCGCGCCGAGCGTCGCGAGGAAGATCTTGGGCCGCGAACCGTGCGAAGCGAGGTACGCGTCCGAAGCATCGCGAAGTGCTTCGAAGCCTTCGGCGTACCGATGCCTCGGCAGCCCACCTTCCACAGTGGATTCCACCGGCTGCCTGACCACCGGCTTCTCGGCCAGGTTCGGGAACTCGCTGACGCCGGTGAGCGGGTCGCGCCGGGTGGCGATCCGCTTCGAGCGCTTCTCCCACGTCTCGGACAGCCGGCCGGCCAGCGCGCCGGAAGCAAGCTCGGCCACCAGGCCGCCCGCGCCCTCGATGGCGGTGAACTCCGCCCAGGCCGCGTGCGCGAGGTCGTCGGTGAGCTTCTCGACGTACCAGGAGCCGCCCGCCGGGTCGACCACACCGGCCAGCTTGGACTCCTCCAGCAGCACGGCGTGGGTGTTGCGGGCGATCCGCGCGGAGAACGCGTCGGGACGGCCGATCGCGGCGTCGAACGGCAGCACGGTGACCGCGTCCGCGCCGCCGACACCCGCGCCGAAGCAGGCGACCGTCGTGCGCAGCATGTTCACCCAAGGGTCGCGCCGGGTCAGCATCGACGGCGACGTCACGGCGTGCTGGCGCATCGGCGAGGAGAGGCCGCACACCTCGGCGACGCGGGCCCACAGGCGACGCGCCGCGCGCAGCTTCGCGATGGTGGAGAACTGGTCGGCGGTCGCGGCGACGCGGAACTCGAGCTGCCCGGCCGCGGTCTCGGCGTCGAGGCCCGCGTCCGTCAAAGAACGCAGGTAGGTGACGCCCGCGGCGACGAGCGCGCCCAGCTCCTGCGCGTCCGAACCGCCGGCTTCGTGGAACGGCAGGCCGTCGGCGACGACCGTCCGCACCTTCGGGTACTTCGCGGCGACACGCGCGGCGAGCGCGGCGGCCGGTTCGAGCGCGACGGCCGAGCCGCTGCGCGCCGCGAGCCCGATCGGGTCGGCGCCCAGCACGGCGGTGGCTTCGCTCGCCGGGATCTCCCGCTCGGCGAACAGCTCGAACAGCGCGTCGGCGGCGGCTTCGTACGAGGCACCCGCGTCCAGGACCACCGGCGCCAAGTCGAGGTAGACCTCGTTGAGCGCGTCGGCGAGCGACCCGGGCGGGACGGACAGCCAGATCGACGTCACGCCGCCTTCGAGGTCGGCGAGGATCGCGCGGTTGACCTCGCGCGCGTCGTCGCCGGTGAAGCGGGCCCGGACGTCCCAGCCCGTGCTGACCTGGCCTTCCGCACGGGAACCGCGCACGAACGGCGGCAGTCCCGGGAAGCCGGTTTCGCCCGGCACGTCCTCGGCTGTGTACAGCGGCTGGATCTCGATCCCGTCGTACGTCCGCGTGACGAGCTTGCTCTCCGGGGCGCCCGTGAAGTCCCCCGGCAATCTGCCGCTCTTGCGCAGGACCCCGGCCACGAGCTCCTGCCACTGCTCGCGCGTCGCCTGGGGGAACTCGGCCGCGAGGTCGAGTTCGGAGATCGGCGCTGACTCCGGACCGGCCACTTCAGTCATACCCAGTGATGGTAGAGGCACGGGCCGCGGCCGACCTGTGAGTCTGGTCGCCCCTGGGGGTGGATAGGGGCCGGAATCGGGTACGACACAATTGGCCCGTGCCCCCCTCCAGCGAAGAGACACGACTGGTCGCCGGTCGCTACCGGCTGCGCTCGGTGCTGGGCTCGGGGTCGATGGGCACCGTCTGGTCGGCGTACGACGAGTTCCTGCACCGCCAGGTGGCCGTCAAGGAGATGAAGGTGCCGCCGGGCATCCCCTCTTCGCAGGCCGACGAGCTGCGGGAACGCACGCTGCGCGAGGCCCGCGCCATCGCCGTCCTGTCTCACCCGAACGTGATCATCCTGCACGACGTCGCCCGCGAGAACGACCAGCCGTTCGTGGTGATGGAGCTGCTGCCGTCGCGCAGCCTCGCGCACATCCTGCGCGACCACGGGCCGCTGACCGTCGAACAGGCCGCCGCGGTCGGCATCGCCGTCGCGTCCGCGCTGGAGGCCGCGCACGCCGCCGGGATCACCCACCGCGACGTCAAGCCGGGCAACGTCCTGGTCGCCAGCGACGGCCGGATCAAGCTGACCGACTTCGGCATCGCGCGCAACGTCTCCGAAGCCACCATGACCCGCACCGGGATCATGCTCGGCTCCCCCGCCTACATCGCGCCGGAGGTCGCCTCCGGCGGCGCGGTCATCCCCGCCGCCGACCTGTGGGGCCTCGGCGCGACGCTGTTCGCCGCGGTCGAGGGCGCGCCGCCGTACGACGCCGACGGCGACCCCTTGGAGACCGTCGGCAAGGTCGTCAACGGCAAGGTGCCCAAGCCGAAGGCCGGGCCGCTCGCCAACGTCATCTCCGCGCTGATGAAGAAGGAGCCCGGCGACCGGATCACGCTGCGCGAGGTCCGGCACCGGCTGTACCCGCTGCAGACGAAGACGCCACTCGACCTGTTCGGGCCGGACCTGTTCCGCACCCCGGACGGCAAGAAGACGTCCGCGCAGCCGGACGCGACCGACACCCAGGTGATCAAGACCGTCCTGCCCGAGAAGGCGGAGAAGAAGTCCGAGGGGTCGAGCAGCGAGCTCGCCACCGACCCGGGCCCGCTGCCGTTCCTGCGGCCTCCCACAGCGGCGCCGTCGCCGTCGCCTTCCCCGGAACCGGCGACAGTGTTCGTCGCGCCGCCGCGGCTGCCCGGGCGGCGCACCGCCCGGGCGAGCGCCGTGCTCGTCGCCGTGGCGATCCTGCTCTTCCTGCTGGCCGCGGGCGGCGGGTTCGCGCTGGCCCGGACGGTCGGCGGGCAGCCGCTGCTGCCCCCGGCCGCCGAGCCGGCGCCGACGTCGAACGGGCCCACCGAGATACCGCCGCCGACGCTGGTGCATCAGTCCGGCAACGGCAGCTACGTGAACGGCGACGGCGGGCAGTACAGCCTCGACGTGCCGGAGGGCTGGCAGAAGTTCTCCGCCACGCACAACACCAGGTTCGGGTTGAGCCTGGCCGTCCAGTACGTCTCGCCGGACGGACGCCGTTCGCTGCGCCTGGAGCGGCTGGCGAAGTACTTCGACAAGAACGACGGCTACGACGACTACATCGTTTGGCTGCGGCAGTCCTACCCCGAAAACGCGTTCGAGCTCTACCCGGTGTCGACGGCACCGGACCGCAAGAGCGCGACGCTGACCTACCGCCTGGGCGAAGGCGGCACTCTGCCGCAGGGCGAAGGCGCCGGGGGCACCCGCGTGACGTTCATGAAGCTGGTGCAGGCGGGCTCCAGCCTGTGGATCCTGTCGGTCACCGTGCCGGCCGGACAGGAGAGCGCCGGCCAGGTGGACGTCTTCGACCGGGTCACGCCCACCTTCGAGGTCTCGGACTAGCTGCCGGGCGGCCGCCCGAGGACGTCGCGGGACACCTGCTCCTGCGCGAGGTGGCGCAGGCCGGTGAAGATCCGGTCGCCCAGCACCGTGGCGACCAGCCCGGCCTCGATGATCTTGTCGAACGACGTCAGGCCCATCACGACCTCGACGTCCAGCTCGGCGACGCGCAGCGCCAGCGCGAAGTACTCGTCCAAGCGTTCGGCGAGCTTCTCGTGTCCGAGCTCCTTCGCCGTGGCCAGCGCGGCGATCAGGTTGCCGACCGCCCGGTTCTCCTTCGGGTGCCACTTCCACCCGTGGCGCAGCGCCAGGTCGTGGAGCAGCACGGACGCCCACTCGGCGGCCTCGTCGGACACCTCGGGCGGCGCGCCGGCCAGCTCCTGCTGGACCACGCCCATCGTCTCGTGCGGGGTCGCGTCGCCGTCGATCGCGGCGAGGACGGCGCCGACCGAGGCCAGCGGCAGCCCGCCGACCTCGGTGAGGGCCTTGATCAGCCGGAGCCGCTGGACGTGGTCCGCCGAGTACCGGGCCTGGTTGGGGCTCGTGCGCTCGCCCGGCGGGAGCAGGCCTTCGCGCAGGTAGTACTTGACGGTCGCGACCGGCACTCCCGACCCCGCGCTCAGTTCGGCCATCCGCATGTACATCCGCTCCGATCCCAGGGTCGGACTCCGGGTCAACCCTGAAGACTTCTCAGTATGGATAGCTTAACTTCCCATAACGGAGAGCTTGACTATCCATTCTGGGAGGGAACCATGACCATCCTTGCCGACGTCCGGAGCAGAACGCGCGAGTGGCACCGCCCGTCCGCGCTGGCGGCCGCCACCCTGGGGGTGGTGGCACTGCTGTGCGTCGCCGCACTGCTCGTCGACCAGCGGACTCTCGCCGGCGCGCCGATCTGGGCGAAGCCGTTCAAGTTCGCGGTGTCCGGCGCGCTCTACTTCGCCACCTGGAGCTGGCTCGTCTCGCTGCTGCCGCGGTTCCGGCGCACGGCGGGCTGGCTGACAAACTTTTTGGTGCTCATCTTCGCCGCCGAGTACGTCCTGCTCGTGTTCCAGGCCGCTCGCGGCCGCGCGAGCCACTTCAACAACGCGACCCCGCAGGACGCCCTGATCTACAGCGTCATGGGCAAGATGATCATGGGCCTGTGGGTCGCGACGCTCGTGCTGACCGTGCTGGTGATGTTCACGAAGGTCCAGGACCGCGCGAGCTTCTGGGCCGTGCGCGCCGGCGCCGTCCTGTCGCTGGTGGGGATCTCGCTGGGCATCCTGATGACGAACCCGACCGCGCAGCAGCTCGCGCAGTGGAAGACGGGCGGCACGCCGGACATGGTCGGCGCGCACACCGTCGGGCTCGCCGACGGCGGCTCCGGCCTGCCGATCCTCGGCTGGAGCACGGTCGCGGGCGACCTGCGGATCCCGCACTTCGTCGGGATGCACGCGCTGCAGGTGCTGCCGCTGCTGGCCCTCGCGCTCGCGGCGCTGGCCCCGCGCTTCACCCGGCTGCGCGACGACGCCGTCCGCGCGCGGCTCGTCCTGATCGGCGCGGCCGGGTACGCCGGGCTGACGGCGCTGGTCACCTGGCAGGCGCTGCGGGCGCAGTCGATCGTGCACCCGGACGTGGCCACGCTGGGGGCGTTCGCGCTGCTCGTGGCGGCCGCCGGCCTGGGGTCGTGGGCCGCGGTGCGCGTCCGATGACCCTGTTCAGCTTGGCGTTCCCGCTGGCCACGCCGTTCTGGGCGGTGATGATCCTGCTGCCGAAGTGGCGGTGGACGCCGCGGATCATGGCGTCGCCGTGGGTGCCGCTGCTGCCGCTCGTCTGCTACTTCGCGCTCGAGTTGCCGCACTTCGGCGAGTGGGGGCGCGCGATGCTCCGGCCCGACCTCGGCGTGCTGCAGTCGCTGCTGGCCACGCCGTGGGGCGCCGGGCTGGTCTGGGCGCACCTCATCGCGTTCGACCTGTTCATCGCGCGGTGGATGTACTTCGAGGCGCGGAAGCGGGAGATTTCGCCGTGGATCGTGAGCCCGATCCTGGTGCTGACGATCTTCCTCTCGCCGTTCGGGCTGGTGGTGTTCCTCGTGGTGAGGAGCGTCCGGATACGCTCCCTCGCATGAGTGAACACGAGGCCGCGAGCGCCATCGCCCACCGCACCGGCGTGGACGCGCACGACATCGCGGTGGTCCTGGGATCGGGCTGGCGCCCGGCGGCGGACGTCATCGGGGAGTGCGAGACGGAGATCCCGTTCGCCGAACTGCCCGGCTTCACCACGCCCGGCGCGGTGGGGCACGGCGGCACCATCCGCTCGCTGAAGATCGGCGACAAGAACGTCCTGGTGCTGCTCGGGCGGACGCACTTCTACGAGGGCAAGGGCATCGACCCGGTGGTGCACAACGTGCGCACCGCGGCGGCGGCCGGCGTCCGGACGGTGCTGCTGACGAACGCGGCGGGCGGGCTGCGCCAGGGGTTCAAGGTGGGTCAGCCGGTGCTGATCTCCGACCACCTGAACCTGACCGCGCGCTCGCCGATCGTCGGCGCGAACTTCGTCGACCTGACCGACCTGTACTCGGCGCGGCTGCGGAAGGTCGCGCGGGAGATCGACCCCTCACTGGAGGAAGGCGTCTACGCGGGCCTGACCGGACCGCACTTCGAGACACCGGCGGAGATCCACATGCTGCGCACGCTGGGCGCGGACCTGGTCGGCATGTCGACGGTCCTGGAGGCGATCGCGGCCCGCGCGGCCGGGGTCGAGGTCTTCGGCCTGTCGCTGGTGACGAACCTGGCCGCCGGCATGACGGGCGAACCGCTGAACCACCAGGAAGTCCTGGAAGCGGGCCGCGCGGCGGCGACCCAGATGGGCTCCCTGCTGCGCGAGCTGGTCACTCGCGCCTGACGAGTTCCGGCTCCGATCACGCGAGTTCCGGGTGCGCTACTGGGACCTCGACGACCCGGCCCGCGCCGCCGACCTCGCCGGAATCCTGGCCGTGGACCAGGTTC
>NZ_JBFBAG010000076.1:35998-42014 GCF_040682155.1 Amycolatopsis sp. NPDC051371 | reverse complement strand
GGTGCGTTCAACGCACCGAAGGCCGCCTTGGGTGCGTTCAACGCACCGAAGGCCGCCTTGGGTGCGTTCAACGCAACCAAGGCCACATTGGGGCGCTCGGGTCCGGCGTCAGCCCTGCTGGCCGGGCTGCTGCGGGTACTGCTGCTGCGGCGCCTGGGCCTGGCCCGGGTACTGCTGCTGGCCCGGGAACTGCCCACCCTGCGCGGGCGGCTGCTGGGCGAACTGCTGCTGCGGCTGCGGCGCGGACTTGGCGCGGCTCATCGCCACCGAACCGCCGATCAGCGCGAGGCCGACGACGCCCAGCACGATGCCGAAGCCGGGCTGCATGTCGGTGGCCCAGGACAGCAGCCGGAACTCGTAGTCGAACTGCTCGAGCACGAGCGAGCCGAAGCCGAGGACGGCGAACAGGATGCCGATCCGCATCATGATCGAAGACATGGAAAACCCCCAACGGGAAAAGGAAACAGGAGCCGGCCGCCCCGACGGCCCGCGATGGGACTCGAACAGTAGCGGCCGGTTCCCGGGCTGTCCCCGGTTTTCCCGTTTTGTTATCTCACGTCCGCTGGAGCGAGTCCGGGCCCAGGTCGGCGAGGGTGCGGTGGCCGGAAAGTCCCATGGTCAGGTCGAAGTCGGCCAGCAGGCTCCGCAGCACGTGGCGGACGCCGTCCTCGCCCGCGTGCGCCAGCCCGTACACCCACGGGCGGCCCACCAGCACCGCCCGCGCGCCCAGCGCGATCGCCTTCAGCACGTCCGCGCCGGTGCGGATGCCCGAGTCGAAGAGCACCTCCAGGCGGTCGCCGACCGCCGCGACGATCCCGGGCAGCGCTTCCAGCGCCCCGATCGCGCCGTCGACCTGGCGGCCGCCGTGGTTCGAGACGACGATGCCGTCCATCCCCGCCTCGGCCGCGCGGCGCGCGTCGGCGACGTGCTGGATGCCCTTGAGCACGATCGGGCCGTCCCAGTGCTCGCGCAGGAACGGCAGCTGGTCCCACGTCCGGTCGGTGCCGGTGATCATCCCGATCCAGGTCAGGATCGCCGTGCCGCGGTCCTCCTCCGGCGTCTTCTCCAGCCGGCTGAGGAAAACGGGGTCGGTGAACGGGACGGCGAGGCCCTCGCCCTGCAGGAACGGCAGGTACGACTGGTCCAGGTCGGACGGTCGCCAGGCCAGCGTCCACGTGTCGAGCGTGACGACCAGCGCCGTGTAGCCGGCCGCCTTCGCCCGGGCCAACAGGCTCGCGCAGACGTCCGGGTCGCCGGGCCAGTACAGCTGGAACCAGCGCGGGCCGTCGCCGTTGGCCGCGGCGGCGTCCTCGATGCCGGTGGACGAGGCCGTGGACAGGATGAACGGGAGGCCGACCGACGCGGCGGCCCTGGCGGTCGCGGACTCCGCGGAAGGGTGGACGATCGACTGGACGCCGACGGGCGCGACGGCCACCGGCGCGGCCAGCCGGGTGCCGAGCACCGTGGTGGAGAGGTCGCGATCGGTGGCGCCGGTCAGCATCCGCGGCACGACGCGCCAGCGGTCGAACGCTTCGCGGTTGGCGCGGGCGGTCGCGCCGGAGCCGGCCGAGCCGGCGACATAGGAGAACGGGCCGGGCGCCATGACCTCACGGGCCGACGCTTCGAGCTTCGTCGCGTCGGTCGAGCACGGCGGCAGCACCCCACCGAGTCCCTGCAGGTAGAGCTCGTTCTGGTAGCTGCCGAAGCGTTCGGTCACGTCTGCCTCCTCGCGTTCGAAGGCGCACTGTACCCGCCGGTAACGGCTCAGGCGGGGGCGCGCCGCATCGGCTGCATCGGCGGCCCGCCGGGCGGGTGGAACGCCGGTCCGTGGTCGCGGAACCCGAGCCGACGGTAGAGCCGCGTGCTGTCCGGCGAGCTGGCCTCGAGGTAGGTGGGCACGCCCTCGGCGTCGGCCCGGACGAGGCCGTGGCGCAGCAGCCGTCCGCCGATGCCCCGGCGCTGCGAGCCCGGCCGGACGCCGATGAACTGCGCGTGCCAGAGCGGTCCGGCCGGTTCGACGGCGGCCATCAGGCCGAGCAGGACGCCGAGCCGGTCGGTCTCGCCCGCGTCGAGCCCGGGGATCGGCTCGGTGTCGCCACCGCCGGGCAGCCAGATCACCGCCGCGGAGTGGTCCTCGGTCACGTCGACGTGCCCGGTCGCGAAGCCGGCGTCGAGGAGCGCGCGGAAGAACGCCGGGTGCGAGGTGACGCGGCGGCGTTCGTCATCCGGGAACACCCAGCGGCTCATCGGATCGTTCTGGAACGCCTCGACCAGGATTCCGACCACGGTGTCCACTTCGGACGGATCCGCGGCGCGGACGTCGCTCACCGCGTCGCCACGAGTTCGTCGTCGCGCAGCGGGCCGCCGATCCCCGCGTAGACGTCCGGATGTCGGGTGCGCAGCGCCTCGGCCCGCAGGAAGCCGACGAGCCCGGCGAGCACCAGCAGCCCCGGCAGGCCCCAGCGCAGCAGCCGGATCGAGCCCGCCGGGCCGAGCAGGACGTCGAAGTTGACGATGATCAGCACCAGGATCGCGGTCAGCGTCACCGCCGCGAGCGCGGGCGCGCCCGTGCGCCGCCACCACGTCTCCCGGCCGGGGCGGCGGCGGAAGAACCCGATGACCGAGAGCGAAACCGCGATCATGATGATCGTGACGCCGGTCGAGGCGGTCACGCCGGTCCAGGTGAACAGGTCCGTGAACGGGTCGCGGCCGGCCAGCGCGAAGATCGCGACGACGACGAGGCCGATCGAGGTCTGGACCAGCGAGCCGCCGATCGGCGCGCCGGTGCGCTTGCTGGTGCGGCTGAAGGCCTCCGGCAGCAGCCCTTCCCGGCCCAGCGCGAAGAAGTACCGCGCCACGGCGTTGTGCAGGCTCAGCAGCGCGGCGCACTGGCTGGTCAGGAAGAGCACGTACGCCGTGTCGGCGAACGCCGGGCCGACGTATTGCCCGCCGAGGCCGAACAGCAGGCCCGGGCCCTCGGCGGTGGCGCGCTCGACGATGTGGTCCGGACCGGTCGCGACCGCCATCCCGAGCGAGGAGACGATGTAGAGCACCGCGGTCAGGCCGATCGCGGTGTAGGTCGCGCGGCCCACCGTCTTGCGCGGGTCGCGGCACTCCTCGCCGTAGGTGGCGGCCCCTTCGAAGCCGAGGAAAACCGCGATGGAGAAAGCGAAAACGGCGCCGACGCCCGCCGTGAACAGGCTCGACGGCTCGAGTGGGGTCAGCGAAACCGAGCCCCCGGCCGGGTGGCTGAACAGCGCGACGTTCAGCACCACGAGCACCGCGACCTCGAGGCCCAGCGCGACGCCGAGCACCTTCGCGTTGAGGTCGATCCGCAGCACGCCGCCGGCGCCGACGACGAGCACCATGACCAGCGCGACCGGCCACCACGGCAGGTCCCAGCCGAACGTCGTGTTCAGCCAGGTGGACACGGAAAGCCCGAACAGGCCGAAGACGCCGGTCTGGATGGAGCTGTAGGCGAGCACCGTCACGTAGGCGACTGCCGTGCCCGCGGACCGCCCGATCCCGTGCGCCACATAGGGGTAGAAGGCGCCGGCGTTCGTGATGTACCGGCTCATCGCGGCGTACCCGACGCCGAACAGCGCGAGCACCGGGGCCAGCAGCACGAACGACAACGGCACGCCGACGCTGCCGGTCACCGCGTACGTCGCCGAGACCCCGCCGGCGATCGCGTACAGCGGACCGGCCGCCGCGACGACGAAGAAGACGATCTGGACGGCGCCGAGCCGCCTCCGGCCGAGGCCGTGCCCCGGTGAATGGGTACCCATGGACCTTTCCCCGCGCCGTGGTTGATCTTGGCGGCGGCGCCCCAGAGTAGGGGGTCCGCACCGGCGGGCGGTACGTCCGTTCGGGGTAAACCGTGACGGCACCGAAAGCATGGCGAAGCCGGACCGCTATCTTCGCATCCTCACCGCGATCGCCCAGGGGGCCTTTTTCCGTCATGCGCCGGCTCACCTTGGTCGATTCCTTCTTCTTCCTCGGGCACGACGAGTTCACCGGCCGTCCGTCGCTCAGCCGGACGTCACTGGGCATCGGTCTCGCCGGCGCGGCGTTGTGCGACCTGCTCTTCACCGACCGGATCACGGTCGAGGACCGGAAAGTCCGCGCGATAGCCGGGCGGCCGCCGGGTATTCCGACCGCCGATCACGTGCTTTCCGAAATCGTTTCGGAAACGGGGACGCACAGCGTGCGCGACTGGGTGGACCACCTGCGCGGGGAACTGCCGTCGATCGCCGCCGACAACCTCGTCGCGCTCGGGCTCGTCCGGCGGACGCCCGAACGGGTGTTCCTGCGGCGGCACCGCTACCCGCCCGCGGACCTGCTCGTGTCGACGGCCGCCCGGAGCAAGGCGCGCGGCGCCGTGTTCGGCATCGACCGGCCCGACCCGCACGCGGCGTGCCTGGCGCTGCTGGCCTGGACCGCGGGGGTCGACGACCTGTGCGAACCGGAACTCGGCCGGGCGCAGGTGCGGGCCTGGATGGCCGACACCCACCACGCGCTGCCGCGGCGCATCTCCGACGTGGTCAGCGGCGTCGCGGCGGTGGCGGCGGCCGTCGTCTACACCGGCGACCGGAAGTGACCGGCGGGACGGCGGCGGTCGCGGTCCATCCCGGCGGCGACACGCGACTCGCGAGATGGCAGCCATCGCCACCCAGCCGGGCGGCGGCCGTCGCCAACACCGGCGATCGGAAGTGACCGGCGGGTAACCTGGGCGCGTCCGCCGTCGACGTCCCCTGGAGGAGACATGCGCGCGCACGACGTGGTCCTGTTCGGCGCCACCGGGTTCACCGGCGGCCTGACGGCCGAGTACCTGGCCCGCCACGCGCCCGCGGACCTGCGCTGGGCCCTGGCCGGGCGCAACCGCGGCAAGCTCGAAGCCGTCCGGGAGCGGCTCGCCGGGATCGACGACCGGTTCGCCGCACTCGACCTGCTCGTCGCCGACTCCGGCGATCCCGCGTCCCTGCGAGCCGTCGCGGAGGCCACGAAGGTGGTGATCACGACCGTCGGCCCGTACCTGACGCAGGGCGAGCCGCTGGTGGCCGCGTGCGCCGAGGCCGGCACCGACTACGTCGACCTCACCGGCGAGCCCGAGTTCGTCGACCGGATGTACCTCGCGCACGACCGGCGGGCCCGCGAGACGGGCGCGCGGCTGGTGCACGCGTGCGGCTTCGACTCGATCCCGCACGACCTCGGCGCGTACTTCACCGTGCGGCAACTGCCCGAAGGCGTGCCGCTGCGCGTCGACGGCTACGTCCGGGCGAGCGGGATGCCCTCGGGCGGGACGTTCCTCAGCGCGCTGACCATCATGTCCCGGCTCCCGGCCGGAGCGCGGGTGGCGAAGGAGCGGGCGGCCGCCGAGCCGCGCCCGGCCGGACGGTTCTCACGCGCGCCGCTCGGACGGCCGCACCGGGTCGCCGACGCCGGCTGGTGGGCGGTGCCGCTGCCGACGATCGACCCCGAGGTCGTGCGCCGGTCGGCGGCCGCGTCCGAGCGCTACGGGCCGGACTTCACCTACCGGCACTTCGCCGCGGTCAAGCACCTGCCGGTGCTGGCGGGCGGGGCGCTCGGGGTCGGCGCGCTGTTCGCGGCCGCCCAGGTGCCGCCCGCGCGGCGCGGGCTTTCGCGCCTGCTGGCGCCCGGCAACGGCCCGAGCCCCGAACGCCGGGCCCGGTCGTGGTTCTCGGTGCGGTTCATCGGTGAGGGCGGCGGCTCGCGGGTCGTGACGGAGGTGTCCGGCGGCGATCCCGGCTACGACGAAACGGCGAAGATGCTCGCGGAGTCGGCGTTGTGCCTCGCGACGGACGACCTCCCGGAAACAGCGGGCCAGGTGACCACGGCGACCGCGATGGGCGACGCGCTGATCGACCGGCTCACCAAGGCGGGACTGCGTTTCGCCACCCTCTGAGCGGTCGTGAGTGAGAAACAGGGTTATGCGGTACCCGGCGAAACCGTAGAGGATCCCCGACTGCAGACACTCCACAGTGTTCTTCCCGAT
>NZ_JBFBAG010000076.1:0-35988 GCF_040682155.1 Amycolatopsis sp. NPDC051371 | reverse complement strand
GTGTCGCCGTCGCCATCTTCGTCCTGCAGACCGCGGGCAGCGGGATCGCGGTGTACGGCATCCCGATCTACATCGCGGCGTTCCTGTCCCTGTTTCTCACTCACGACCCACTTGCGCCGAGACCCGCCGGACGTAGGCCGCTCGCGCGGCCGGGTCCAATTTGGTCAATGCGCGGATACCGCATGGACCCTCCCGATCTCGTAGTCCGCTTCGTCGAACGAGCCCACCGCCGACCGCAACCGCCCCGTCGAGAACGGCCAGCTGAAACTGTTGCGCCCGTTGACATCCGTGTAGTAGCTCGAGCAACCACCCGACTGGTACACCGTTCCTGGCAGCGCGGCTTGGACCTCGGCGTTGAACGCCGCCTGCGCCTCGGGACGCACCGAAACCGACGCCCACCCCGAGTTCAGCGTCCGGGTCACCGCCGAAACCGTGTGGCGCAGCTGGGCTTCCAGGATCATGAACGCGGACGAGTGCCCGGTCCCCAGGCTCGGCCCCAGCAGCAGGTACAGGTTCGGGAACCCGGCCACGGTCGTCCCCGCGTACGCCTGCGGGCTGCCCTGCCAATGGTCGTCGAGACTCCGGCCGTCGGAGTCGAAGACCCGCGAAGACACCGGCATGTCGAGGATGTGGAAACCCGTGCCGAAGATGATCGCGTCGACCTCGGCGACCGAACCGTCCGCGCCCAGGACCCGGCGGCCGTCGATCGACCGCACCGCCGTCGGGTGCACGTCCACCTGAGACTGGGTCAGAGCACGGTAGTAGGTGTTCGACATCAGGAGCCGCTTGCAGCCGAGCGTGTAGTCCGGCGTCAACGCACGACGCAGAGCCGGATCCCGCACGGCCAGCCGGAGGTGCGCGAGCCCGATCTTCTGCACCTGCCGCAGCAGCCACGGGTGCCGGAACCCGAAGCCGAGCGTCTCCATCGCCCCGTATTCCGCGCGGCGCAACGCCCGCTGCAGCGCCGGGAACCGCCGCAGCAGGAACCGTTCGACGCCCGGGACGTGGTGGTCCGGCTTCGGCAGCACCCACTGCGCCGTGCGCTGGAACAGGTGCAGCCGGGCTACCTCCGGCACGATGCGCGGGACGAACTGCACCGCCGACGCGCCGGTGCCGATCACCGCCACCCGCTTGCCCGCGAGGTCGTAGTCGTGGTTCCAGCGCGCGGAGTGGAAGACCTCGCCCGGGAAGTCCGCGAGCCCCGGCAGGTCCGGGATCAGCGGCTCGTGCCACGGCCCGGTGCCCGCGACCAGGATCCGCGCGGTGTACGGACCCTCAGTCGTCTCCAGTTCCCAAAGAGAACCGTTCCACTGGGCTCGCGTCACCTCGACGCCGTAGCGGATCTTGTCCGTGACCCCGAACCGCGACGTGGTCTCCGCCAGGTACGAGCGGATCTCGGCCTGCCCGGCGAACGCCCGCGTCCACCCGGGGTTGGGCGCGAACGAGTACGAGTACAGCGCGGACGGGACGTCGCAGGCGCAGCCCGGATACGTGTTGTCGCGCCAGGTCCCGCCGAGCGCGCCGGCCTTCTCGAGCACGGCGAGGTCGTCGACGCCGGCCTGGCGTAGCCGGATGGCCGCGCCCAGCCCGGACGCCCCGGCGCCGACGACGAGGACCGCGAAGTGGCGTTGTTCCATTTTCGAAGACTAACAGTATCTCAATACCAGCGGTACCCCGATTCCAAGCTGACTAGAGTGGACGCATGGCCCGACTCACCCGCGCGGAAAGCCAGGCGCGCACCCGCGAGCAGCTGATCGAGACCGCCAAGCTGCTCTTCCTGCGCGACGGCTACTCCCTGACGTCGCTGGAGAAGGTCGCGGACGAAGCCGGGTACTCGAAGGGCGCGGTGTACTCGAACTTCCGCAACAAGGACGAGCTCTGCCTCGCGGTGCTCGACCGGATCCACGACGAGCAGGTCAACCTGGTCGCCGAGGCACTCGTCGGCGCCGACGGCGTCGACGGGCTGCTCGCCGCGTTCCAGACCTGGGCCGAGCGCAGCATCGGCGACGAGGCGTGGACCGCCCTGGAGGTCGAGTTCGCCACGAACGCCCGGCGCAACCCGCACGTGCGCGCCGAGCTGGCCACGCGCGACAAAGCCATCCGCGACACCATCGCCGGCCTGCTCACCGGGTACGCCGAGCGGTTCGGGATCACGCTCCCGATGTCGGCCGACGACGCCGCGACGGCGTTGCTCAGCCTCGGCATCGGCCTCGGCGTCCAGCGGGCGATCGACCCGACGATCCCGGTGAACGTGCTGCCGGACGTCCTCCGCATCTTCACCGGGGCCCGCTGAGCACCGGCTCGAAATAGTCTGTTTTCCCTTCCCGGATTTACCTAATTGCCGAATCCGAGTCCTTTGAGGACGGAAACGCGCCGTTCATGAACATGAACATCTTCCGCCTCTTGTGAAGCACCTCACCCTTCGCTACCGTGGCGCTACGCCGCAGCACCACCCGAAGCCCTGAAGGCGCCGTCCGAAAGGTCGCCGAATTCCGGGCCTCGTCCGCCATGCCCGAAGGCCGTGCTCCCCCACGGCCGACCCGCGGAAAGGCTTTCCCCCATGAGCAAGAAGTTGCGGCCGGTCCTCATCGGCACGCTCGGCGCGGCCTCCGTCGCCGCCCTCGTGATCACCACCCCCGCACTCTCCTCCGCCGCACCCGCGTCGCCGGCCGCGAGCAGCGCGTCCGTGCTCGCCACCGGCGACCTTTCGGTCGCGGCGAAGAAGGAGATCGCGATGAAGCTGGTCTCCAGCGCGGAAAACTCCTCACTGGACTGGAAAGCGCAGTACAAGTACATCGAGGACATCGGTGACGGCCGCGGCTACACCGCGGGCATCATCGGGTTCTGCTCCGGCACCGGCGACATGCTCGAGCTCGTCGAGGCCTACACGGACTCCGTCCCGGGCAACCCCCTCGCCAAGTACCTTCCCGCACTGCGGAAGGTGAACGGCACCGACTCGCACAGCGGGCTCGGCTCGGCGTTCGAGAGCGCGTGGAAGCAGGCCGCGGCCACCACCGCGTTCCAGAACGCGCAGAACAGCGAGCGCGACCGCGTGTACTTCAACCCCTCGGTGAGCCAGGGCAAGTCGGACGGCCTGAGCAACCTCGGCCAGTTCGCCTACTACGACGCGATCGTCATGCACGGCCCCGGCGACAGCTCCGACAGCTTCGGCGGCATCCGCAAGGCCGCGATGAAGAAGGCGAAGACGCCGGCGCAGGGCGGCGACGAGGCGACCTACCTCAAGGCGTTCTTCGCCGCCCGCAAGGTCATCATGAAGCAGGAGGACGCGCACTCCGACACGTCCCGCGTCGACACCGAGCAGCTGGTGTTCCTCAACGCGGGCAACTTCGACCTGCACACCCCGCTGAAGTGGAAGGTCTACGGGGACTCCTACACCATCAACTGATGACCCGTCAGGTGGTGGCCGTCGTCGCGGACGACGCGACGGCGGCCACCGCCGTCCTCACGACCTGGGACCACACCGGGACCGACCGCTTCCGGGTGCACGGCCCGATCCCCGCGCGGATCGGGCGGAACGGCGTCGGCCAGGCCGGCGAATCGACCGCGCACACCCCGGCCGGGGTGTGGCCGCTGACCGAGGCGTTCGGCACCGAGCCCGCGGAGACCCGGCTGCCCTACCGCCTGGTCACCACGTCGGACTGGTGGGTGTCCGACGTCGAATCCCCTTACTACAACACGCACTTCTCCGGCGATCCCGGCACGTGCCCGTTCGACGAGGCCGCCGGTGAGAACCTCGGCGCGGCGGGCCCGGCCTACGCCCACGCCGTCGTCATCGGCTACAACCGCGATCCCGTGGTTCCCGGCGCCGGCTCGGCGTTCTTCCTGCACGTCACCGACGGCAGGCCGACCGCGGGCTGCGTCGCGATCCCGAAGGCCGACCTCGAAGCCCTGCT
The DNA here is from genome assembly GCF_040682155.1 of Amycolatopsis sp. NPDC051371. Lineage (NCBI taxonomy): Bacteria > Bacillati > Actinomycetota > Actinomycetes > Pseudonocardiales > Pseudonocardiaceae > Amycolatopsis > Amycolatopsis sp. NPDC051371. The sequence goes on along the minus strand of NZ_JBFBAG010000076.1, from coordinate 32,074 downwards.
GCGCTGGCTCGACCCGGCGAAGCACCCCGTCATCGAGATCAGCGGCCGAGCAGTTCCTCCGCCGTCCGGGTGTTGATGATCCGCTCCGGCCCGATCCCCGCCTTGACCGCGCGCTCGCAGCCGTAGGGCTGCCAGTCGAGCTGGCCCGGCGCGTGCGCGTCGCTGTCGATGGCGAACTCGCAGCCGATCTCCGCGGCCAGGCGCAACAGCTTCATCGGCGGATCGAGCCGCTCCGGGCGCGAGTTGATCTCCACCGCGACGCCGTTCTCGCGACACGCGGTGAACACCGCCTCGGCGTCGAACTCCGACTCCGGCCGGCCGCGCCCGACGACCAGCCGTCCGGTGCAGTGCCCCAGCACCCGGGTGTGCGGGTTCCGGACCGCGGCGAGCATCCGCCGGGTCATGTCGCGAGCCGGCATCCGCAGCTTCGAGTGCACACTCGCGACGACGAAGTCCAGCTGTCCCAGCAGTTCTTCTTCCTGGTCGAGGGCGCCGTCGTCGAGGATGTCGACCTCGATGCCCTGCAGCAGCCGGAAGGGGGCCATCAGTTCGTTGGCCTTCGCGACGATCTGCATCTGCGTCCGCAGCCGGTCCGGCGAAAGCCCGTTCGCGACGGTCAGCCGCGGCGAGTGGTCGGTCAGCACCATCCACTCGTGGCCCAGGTCCCGGCCCGCGACGGCCATCTCGCCGATCGGGCTGCCGCCGTCCGACCAGTCGGAGTGCGTGTGGCAGTCGCCGCGCAACGCCGAGCGCAGCGGTTCACCGTCCGGCAGCTTCTTCTCGACGATCTTCTCCCGGTACGCCGGGTCCCGCCCGGCCAGCGCGTCCTCGATGACGCCGGCGGTGGCCTTGCCGATGCCGGGCAACGAGGTGAGCGTGCCGTTTTCGGCCAGCTGCGCCAGCTGCTCGGCGCCGACCTTGTCGGCGGTCGCGGCCGCGCTCCGGAACGCGCGGACGCGGTAGGTCGGTTCTCCCGCGCGTTCGAGCTGGAACGCGATCTCCCGCAAGGCCCATGCCGGATCCATGGGACCTGTCTACCCCGTCCGGGGCAGTTGATGCAGCTCGACGTCCACCAGCGCGCCACTTTCGATGCGCGCGGTCTGGTACGTGCAGAACGGCTGACGGCGGCGATCGGTCGGCGAACCGGGGTTGAGCAGCCGCAGCCCGGCCGGGGTCGTCGTGTCCCACGGGATGTGGCTGTGCCCGAAAACCAGCACGTCGGTGCCGGGGAACTGCGCGTCGCACCGCTGCTCGCGGCCCTGCTTGGCGCCGGTCTCGTGGATCACGGCCAGGCGCAGGCCGTCGAGGTCCGCCCGCGCGATCTCCGGGAGCCGCGCCCGCAGGTCGTCTCCGTCGTTGTTGCCGTAGACGGCGATCAGCCGCTTGCTGCGGGCTTCGAGCTCGTCCAGCAGGCCGGTCTCGACCCAGTCGCCGGCGTGCACGACGACGTCGGCCGCCGCCACCTCGTCCCACACCTGCGCCGGCAGCACGCGGGCGCGGGCCGGCAGGTGGGTGTCCGAGATGAGGAGCAGCTTCATCCGATGGCCTTGAGGACCCGCTCGAGGAAACCGCCGATGTGGTCGCGGAGCAGGGCGGCCGCGCCCTCGGCGTCGCCCTTCTTGGCCGCCGCGAGGACGGCCTTGTGCTCGGTCCACTCCTTCTTCCAGCTGGGGTTGGCTTCCCAGCCGACGACGCTGATCAGCGCCGCGCGGTCCTTGAGGTCGTCGAGGATGCTGACCAGCAGCGGGTTGCCGCAGCCGCGGTAGAGGGCGCGGTGGAAGCGGCGGTTGAGCAGGCTCAGGGCGGCCTGGTCCTTGTCCGCGATGGCCACCGAGGCCTCTTTCAGCGCCTCCGCGGCGTCGTCGAGCAACGCGGTGTCACGCTGGTCGACGGTCCGGCGGACGGCCTCCGGCTCCAAGACCATCCGCACGTCGTAGACGGACTTCGCGAGCTCGGCGTCGACCGTGACCACCGACGCGCCCTTGTACGGGCTGAACGTCACCAGGCCCGAGTTGGACAGGACCTTGAGCGCCTCGCGCACCGGCGTCTTCGACACGCCGAGCCGCGCGGCCAGCTCCGCTTCGACGAGCGGCTGGCCGGGGACCAGCTCACGGGTGAGGATGCCGCGGCGGATCTCCTCGAGGACCACCTCGGTCCGGGAGGCGGGCAGGCTGAACGTCCCGGTCATGATGCGCTCCTCGCTCGTGTCGGAACCCATTCAACCAGGCCCGCGAGATCATATATCAGATGCCATACTGGATCGTATGAAAACACCCGAGGAGCTCCGCAGCCACCGGTGGTTCGGCGGCGACGAACTGCGCAACTTCAGCCACCGCGCCCGCAGCCGCCAGCTCGGCTACAACCCGGAAGAGCACCTCGGCAAACCGGTCATCGGCATCCTCAACACCTGGTCGGACATCAACCCCTGCCACATGCACCTGCGTGAACGCGCCGAGCAGGTCAAGCGCGGCGTCTGGCAGGCCGGCGGCTTCCCGCTGGAGTTCCCGGTGGCCACGCTCTCGGAGACGTACCAGAAGCCGACGCCGATGCTCTACCGCAACCTCCTCGCCATGGAGACCGAGGAGATCCTGCGGTCCTACCCGCTCGACGGCGCCGTCCTGATGGGCGGCTGCGACAAGACCACGCCGGCGCTGCTGATGGGCGCGGCGAGCGCCGGGCTGCCCGCGATCTTCGTCCCGGCCGGGCCGATGCTGCGCGGGCACTGGCGCAACGAGGTCCTCGGCAGCGGCACCGACATGTGGAAGTACTGGGACGACAAGCGCGCCGGGCTGATCGGCGACGCCGAAATGTCCGAACTGGAGCGCGGGCTCGCGCGGTCACCCGGGCACTGCATGACGATGGGAACGGCGTCCACGATGACGTCGGCCGCCGAAGTGCTCGGCATGACGCTGCCGGGCGCGGCGTCGATCCCCGCCGTCGACTCCGCCCACCACCGGATGGCCGCGGCGAGCGGCGCGCGGATCGTCGGCATGGTCTGGGAAGACCTGACGGTGGGGCAGATCCTGGACAAGCGGGCCTATTCCGACGCGATCACGACGGTGCTGGCGCTGGGCGGGTCGACCAACGCCGTGATCCACCTGATCGCGATGGCCGGGCGCAGCGGGATCCCGGTGTCGCTGGCCGATTTCGACGCGCTCGCGCGGCGCGTGCCGGTGCTGGCGAACATCCGCCCCGGCGGCGACTGGCTGATGGAGGACTTCTACTACGCGGGCGGCCTGCCCGGGCTGCTGTCGCGGCTGACCGACCTGCTGCACCCCGAGCGGCTCACCGTCACCGGCAAGACGCTCGGCGAGAACCTCTCGGCCGCTTCGGTCCACAACGACGACGTCATCCGGCCGCGCGACAACCCGGTGGCGGCCGAGGGCGGGGTGGCCGTGCTGCACGGCAACCTGGCGCCGTCGGGTGCGGTGATCAAGCACATCGCCGCCGAACCGCACCTGCTGACGCACACCGGGCCGGCCGTGGTGTTCGAGGACTACGCGGACCTCAAAAAGCGGATCGACAACCCGTCGATCACCGCGGACTCGGTGCTGGTGCTGCGCGGTTCCGGGCCACTCGGGGGGCCGGGGATGCCCGAGTACGGGATGCTGCCGATCCCGTCGCACCTCCTCGAGCAGGGTGTCCGGGACATGGTCCGGCTCTCCGACGCGCGGATGAGCGGCACGAGCTATGGCGCGTGCGTGCTGCACGTGGCCCCCGAGTCGCACGTCGGCGGCCCGCTGGCGCTGGTCCGGGACGGTGACCTGATCACCTTGGACGTTCCTTCGCGGACGTTGCACCTGGACGTGTCCGATGAGGAGCTTTCCCGGCGCCGTTCGGAGTGGGTCGCGCCGGCGCCGCGGTTCGAGCGCGGTTACGGCGCGCTCTACAGCGACCACATCACGCAGGCGGACGAGGGCTGCGACTTCGACTTCCTGGCCCGCGCGGGCCACAATCCGGAGCCCGATGCCCGCTGAGGAGCCGAGCGCCCCAATGTGGCCTTGGTTGCGTTCAACGCACCGAAGGCCGCCTTGGGTGCGTTCAACGCACCGAAGGCCACATTGGGGCGCTCTGGCCGGGACGCAACCGCCCGCCGCGGGCGGCCCGCGCGGGCCACAATCCGGAGCCCGATGCCCGTTGAGGTTGCGCCGGTTGACCGTTCCGTGACCGGTTCATCCCCCGTTAGGGCGAGTCGTACGGCTTGTCCGGGTGCCCCGTACGCTGACGACGTCACCGGCGTGCTCCGGTGCCGCGTTGAAGGGGTGGAGAGTTGCCGTACGAACCGCGCTGGCCCGAGTCACACGGTGAGCAGACGGACGTCCTGCCGGTCGTCCGGCCCGAACCGGATCCGGCGCCGGCCCTCACTCCGGTCCAGAAGCTCGCGCAACGGATCAACCTGCGCAAGGCCGGCTGGATCGCGGGCGGGGCGCTCGGCCTGCTCGTCGCAATCTACGGCATCGACCTGCTGGTCAGCCAGGGCAGCGTCCCGCGCGGCGTGACCGTCGCCGGGGTCGACGTCGGCGGGATGGACCGCCAAGCCGCCGAGCAGGAGCTGCGCGGGCAGATCGAGCCGCGGCTGACGCGCCCCCTCGCCGTGACCGCGGGCGACGTCCAGGGCACGCTGTCGCCGACGGTCGCCGGGCTGAAGCTCGACTGGCCGCAGACCCTCGACCAGGCCGGCGAGCAGCCGCTGAACCCGTTCACCCGGCTCGCGTCGCTGTTCTCCAGCCGCGAGGTCGGCGTCGTCAGCCACGCCGAGGACGCGAAGCTCGCCGCCGCCCTCGACGCCCTCCGCGGTCAGGTCGACCGCGAGCCGGCCGAGGGCACCGTGAAGTTCGAGGGCACGAACCCCGTCGCCGTCGCCCCGAAGCCCGGGCAGAAGCTCGACGTCGAAGCCGCGAAGGCCGCCGTCGTCGAGAAGTGGGCGCGAGGGGAGACGCTGGCGCTGCCGGTCACCAGCACACCCGTTCGCACGACACCCGAAGGCGTCCAGGCCGCGCTGGAGCAGTTCGCGCGCCCCGCCGTCTCGGGTCCGCTGGTGGTCAAGGGCGACGGCAAGAACGCCACCGTGAAGCCGGACGCGATCGCCGCGGCGCTGAGCTTCGAGCCCGCCGACGGCGGCGGCCTCACGCCGAAGATCGACAACGCGAAGATCGCCGAAGCCGCCGGGCCGCAGCTGAAGTCCACCGAGAAGGAGGGCAAGGAGGCGACCATCGTCTTCGAGGGCGGCAAGCCCACGGTCGACCCGTCCACCGACGGCCGGACCGTCGACTGGGACCCGAGCCTCAAGCCGCTGCCCGACGTCCTCAAGAAGACCGACGGCCGCGAGGTGGCCGCCATCTACAAGGACGCCCCGGCGAAGGTGACGACCGAGCAGGCGAACCAGCTGGGCGTCAAGGAGGTCGTCGGCGAGTTCACCACCGGCGGCTTCGCGGCGGACTCCGGCACGAACATCCGCGTCGTCGCGCAGAAGGTGAACGGCGCCATCGTCAAGCCCGGGGAAACCTTCAGCCTCAACGGGTTCACCGGCCCGCGCGGCAAGCCGCAGGGCTACGTCGAGGCCGGCGTGATCGAGAACGGCGCCCCGGCGCGCGAGGTCGGCGGCGGCATCTCGCAGTTCGCGACGACGCTGTACAACGCGGCGTACTTCTCGGGCATGAAGGACGCGGGGCACAAGGAGCACAGCTACTACATCAGCCGCTACCCCGCCGCGCGCGAGGCGACGGTGTTCCAGAACCCCAACGGCGCCAGCGTCATCGACATCAAGTTCACGAACGACTCGGCGACGGGCATCGCGATCCAGACGATCTGGACGCCGTCGTCGATCACCGTGAAGCTGTGGGGCACCAAGCGCTACACCGTCGAGTCGATCCAGGGCGGCCGGTCCAACCCGACCGACCCGCCGACCAAGCCGGGCCCGGCGGAGAACTGCCACGCCTCCAACGGCGCGCCGGGGTTCACCACGAGCGACACCCGCGTGCTCAAGGACGCCGCCTCGGGCCGCGAGGTCAGCCGCTCGACCCGCAACGTCCGCTACAACCCGCAGCCGAAAATCACGTGCGGCGAGGGGCAGTGACCTCCTAACGGCCGTTCACGCAGCGCGTCCGCGGAGGTACCGTGGGTGTCCATGGCGGCGCGTGCGGCGGGGTTCCGGGACGTTCTGGCGGTGGCCGAGTTCCGGGCGTTGTTCTCCGCCCAGCTCGTCTCGGTCACCGGTGACCAGCTGGCGCGGGTCGCGCTGTCGATCCTGGTCTACGACCGGACGAACTCGCCCGGCTGGGCGGCGCTGGCGTACGCGCTGACGTTCCTGCCGGACCTCGTGGGCGGCCCCCTGCTGTCGGGGCTGGCCGACCGCTACCCACCGCGCACGGTGATGGTCCTGTCCGACGTCCTGCGCGCGGTCGCGGTCGCCGTGATGGCGTGGCCGGGTCTCCCCCTGCCGGTGGTGGCCGGTCTGCTGATCGGCGTGCAGCTGTTCAACCCGGTCTGGAACTCCGCGCGCGCGGCGCTGCTGCCGCAGGTGCTGCCCGGCGAGACGTTCGTGCCCGGGATGGGCCTGCTGATGATGCTGGTGCAGGCGGGCCAGGTCGCCGGGTTCGCCCTCGGCGGGCTCCTGGTGGCGGCCATCGGCACCGGCGGCGCCCTGCTCGCGGACGCGGCGAGCTTCGCGGTTTCGGCGCTGTTCCTGGTCACCGGGGTCCACTCTTGGCCACCGCGGGAATCATCGGGTGTCCGCTGGTGGCAGCACGTGCGAGCCGGGTTCACGGTCGTCGTCGGCGACCGGCGGCGGCTCGCGCTGGTCGCGCTGGGGTGCGTGTCGGGGATCTACATCGCGGGTGAGGCGATCGCGGCGCCGTACGCGGCGGAACTCGGCGGGGGCGCGGTGGTCGTCGGGCTGCTGCTCGGGGCGTACGCGCTGGGCAACGTGATCGGGATGGCGGCGTTGTCGCGGATCCCGGCTGATCGGCGAAGCCGGTTGCTCGGGCCGTTGGCGGTGCTGGCGTGCGCGGCACTGCTGGGGTGCGCGCTGCGACCGGACCTCGGGGCCACCCTGGCGTTGCTGACGCTGTCCGGAGTGGCCAGTTCGTACAACTTGATCGCCAACACGACGTTCGTCCAGCTGACCCCGGACGCCCAGCGCGCGCAGGCGTTCGGCTTCGCGCTGACGGCGTTGCGGGTGTCGCAGGGGCTCGGCGTGGTGCTGGCCGGGCTGGCGGCCGAACGCGCGGCACCGCACGGAGTGGTCGCCGGCGCGGGCGCGATCGGCGTGGTCGCCGCCTTCGGCGCGGCGACGTTGTGGCGGCGGGCGCAACCGGAACCCCGGTGACCGGCGGGGTTGCCGGTCACCGGGCACCGTTCAGGACCGCGTCCAGTCGGTCGGGCACTGCGGCAGCGGTGACGAGACGCCGGGACGGGTCCAATCGGTCGGCAGCTCGCGGACGGTCCAGTCGGTGGGCAGTTCGCGCGCGGTCCAGTCGGTCGGCAGCTGCCGCGGGGTCCAGTCCGTCGGGATCGCGCGGGTCCAGTCGGTGGGGAGCTGCCGCGTCCAGTCGGTCGGCCGCTGCGCGCGACGCCGGGACGGGACGATGTTGGCGTTGGGCAGGAAGTGCGACATGATTTCTCCTGTTCGTGAGGGATCTTGCACGGTGCGTGACCGGACGGTAGCCCGACCAGCCTAGTGACACACCGCGTTCATTCGATTACAGTGACGATTTCCGCGAGCGAGTTCCGTCCTGAAAAGAAGGGCGTTTCGTGGGATTGTCCGGGTCCCCAGGGCGCAAGCCCAGCTCAGAACGTCCACGATCAGGTATCCGTACGTGGGCGATGTGGAGGCTGGCCACTCCCGTGTTCGGCTACGTCCTCGTCGTCGACGCGCTGGCGCTGGTCGCGGTCCTCGCCACGAGCGCACTCGTGCCGGTCACGACCCAATCCGTCCTTTGGTGCGGCCTGATCCTGGCCGGCGAGATCGTGCACCTCGAAGCGGCGCAACGCATCGAGCGGATCCGCGAGCTGGCCGCCGACGGCCGGCCGCACATGCACCTGCAGTCGATCTGGATCTTCGCCGGGCTGCTCCTGCTGCCGCCGCCGTTGGCCACGCTCGTCATCGTCGTCAGCTACGCCCATTCCTGGGTTCGCGTGTACAAACGACGCGGCGTGATTCACCGGAAAGTGTTTTCCGGGGCGACCGTCATTCTCGCTTGTTTCGCCGCGGGCGCCGTGCTGTCCGCCGGCACCGGGCACATGGCGCCGTACGTCCCGTACCTGGACGGGTTCGGCGGGATGACCGCGCTGCTGCTGTCCGGGATCGTCTACTTCGGACTCAACTACGTGCTGGTGATCCTCGCGATCGTGATGAGCAACCCGGGCAAGCCGCCGCGACAGGCGTTCGGCAACCCGTCGGACGTGCTGATCGTGCTGGCCGCGGTCGGCGTCGGCTGCGGGATCGCGCTGGTGATGACGGTCCGGCCGTGGCTGCTGCCGGTGCTCATGGTGACGCCGGTGGCGCTGCACATCGGCCTGCTGCTGCCGCAGTTCCAGGCCGCCGCGCGCACGGACTCCAAGACCGCGCTGCTCGCGCCGGAGTTCTGGGTCCAGCTGGCGCGCAACGAGCTGGCCCGCGCCGCGGAGCTGTCGTCGACCGCGGGCGTGCTGATGATCGACCTCGACCACTTCAAGGCCATCGACGACGGCAACGGCCACCTGGCGGGCGACGAGGTCCTGCGCGCGATCGCGGCGGCGATCCAGAGTTCGGTGCGCAGCGGCGACTACGTCGGCCGCTTCGGCGGCGACGAGTTCGTGGTGCTGCTCCCGGGCGCGACGAGCGCGGAAATCGTGTCCATCGCGGACCGCATCCGCACGGCGATCGCCCGGACCGAGGTGCCGGTCCCGGTGATCCGCCCGGGCAAGCCCGAGGTGATCGACGGCCTGACGGCGTCGATCGGCGCGGCGGTCTACCCCGAAACCGCCACCGAATACACGATCTTGTTGCAGGCTGCTGACGACGCGGTGTTCGCGGCGAAGGCGGCGGGGCGCGACCGGGTGGTCCTGGCGGGCCCCCACACGGAGCTCCTCCGCCCCGAAATCCCCGACGTCCTCTGAAGTCCGTGAATGGCACATTGAGGGGCGTAGAGTCCCTCAATGTGCCATTCACGGCCTACGGCAGCGTCGAGAGGGAGTCCTCGAGTGTCGCCGCGGACAGTTCGTTGTCCACCATGTCGCCGGCCAGGTAGGCGCCGTAGGCCGGCAGGTCCAGGTGGGCGTGGCCGCACAGCGCCGTGAGGATCACCTTCTCCTCGCCGGTTTCCTTGCACCGCAACGCTTCCTGGATGCACGCCGCGAGCGCGTGCGTCGGCTCGGGCGCCGGGATGATGCCTTCGGACCGCGCGAACCGCACGCCCGCCGCGAAGCACTCCTGCTGCCCGATCGCGATCGCCTCGATCAGGCCGAGCTCGTAGATGTGCGAGATCAGCGGCGACATCCCGTGGTAGCGCAGGCCGCCGGCGTGGATCGGGTCCGGGATGAAGTCGTGGCCGAGCGTGTGCATCTTCAGCAGCGGCGTCAGCCCGGCGGTGTCGCCGAAGTCGTAGGCGTACTTCCCGCGCGTCAGCGAGGGACACGCGGCGGGCTCGACCGCGCGGATCACCGGGTCCATCCGGCCGGCCAGCTTCTCCCGCAGGAACGGGAACGCGAGGCCGCCGAAGTTCGAGCCGCCGCCGGTGCAGCCGACCAGCACGTCCGGGGTGTCGCCGGCCAGTTCGAACTGCTTCAGCGCCTCTTCGCCGATGATCGTCTGGTGCAGCAGCACGTGGTTGAGGACGCTGCCCAGCGCGTACCGCGTGTCCGGGTCCTGCGCCGCCTGCTCGACGGCCTCGCTGATCGCGATGCCGAGGCTGCCCGTCGAATCCGGGTGTTCCTTGAGGATCGCCTTGCCGGACTCGGTCAGCTCGGACGGGCTCGGGTGGACGGTCGCGCCGAACGTCTCCATCATCAGCTTGCGGTAGGGCTTCTGGTCGTAGGACGCGCGGACCTGCCAGACCTCGCACTCGATCCCGTACTGGGCGCAGGCGAACGCGAGCGCGCTCCCCCACTGGCCGGCGCCGGTCTCGGTGGTCAGCCGGGTGACACCCTCCTGCGCGTTGTAGTACGCCTGTGGCACGGCGGTGTTCGGCTTGTGCGAGCCGACCGGGCTGACGCCTTCGTACTTGTAGTAGATCCGCGCCGGGGTGCCGAGCGCCTTCTCCAGCCGTCGCGCCCGGTACAGCGGCGACGGCCGCCAGAGCCGGTAGACCTCCCGGACCTCCTCCGGGATGTCGACATAGCGATCAGTCGTCACTTCCTGGGCGATGAGCGCCTGTGGGAAGAGCGGAGCCAGGTCCTCCGGGCCGACGGGCTCCCGGGTGCCGGGGTGCAGCGGCGGGGGCGGCGGCTCCGGCAAGTCCGGGATGACGTTGTACCACTGGGTCGGCAGATCGTCTTCGTCCAGGATGTACTTGGTCTTCTCACCCATCGAACCTCCTTGGTCGGCACCTCAACTTAGGACGCCTCCGGCCGCGGAGCCAGTACGGTGATCGGGTGGGGAATCACGTCCTGCTCGACGCGCCGTCCAACCTCGGCCTGCGGCCGCCGGCCGAGGGCGCGGTGCCCGGCTGCTACAAGACGCCCGGTGTCCTGCGCGACCTCGGCATCCTGGACCGCCTGGGTGCGTCCGACGGCGGTGTCGTGACACCCGGCCGGTACGTGGGCACGTGGTCGCCGGGCGACGGCGTCCGCAACTCGGCGGCCATCGCGTCCTACACGCGCGCGCTGGCGGCGCGGGTGGCGTCGGTCCGGTCGTCGGGCGGCTTCCCGGTGGTCCTGGGCGGCGACTGCTCGATCTCACTGGGCGCGATGCTGGCGCTCCGCCGGTCCGGCCGGTACGGCATCGCGTACCTGGACGGTCACGACGACTTCCGCCACCTGGGCATCGCCGACCACGTCGGCGCGGCGGCGGGGGAGGACCTGGCGATCATGACCGGCCGCGGCGCCGCCGACCTCGCCGACATCGACGGGCTGCGGCCCTACGTCCGCGACAGCGACGTGCTGGTGCTCGGGGTGCGGACGGCCGAGTCGTCCCAGCTGCGCGCCGCGGGAATCCCTTTCGTCACTTCGGAACGCCTGATGGCGTCCGAGCCGTTGCCGTCCTCCGCGTTCGCCGGCCTGGACGGTTTCTGGATCCATGTGGACATCGACGTCCTCGACCCGGCGTACGTGTCCGCAGTGGACAGTCCCGATCCCGGCGGGCTCGATCCCGACACCCTGGTCGCGGTCTTGCGCGAGCTGCTGGCCCGGCCCGGAGCGGCCGGCTTCGAGCTGACGGTGTTCGACCCCGACCTCGACCCGGACGGCCGCCAGGCCGAGCTGGTCGCCGACATCCTGGAAAGGTCCCTGCGATGACCGACCTCCCCGTCTGGCTGCCCGAGTCCGGTCACGGCCCGGGCCTGGTGCTGATCCAGGAGATCTTCGGGCTGGACGACTACCTGCGTTCGGTGGCGGCGGAGCTGGCAGTGGCGGGTTACGTGGTGGCGATCCCGGAGCTGTTCCGGCGGACGGCACCCGGCTGGTCGTCCACCCACGACGAGGCAGGAGTGGCGGCCTCGATGGAGGTGGCGTCCACTTTCGACCCGGCGCTGGGGCTGGCGGACGTCCTCGCGGCGGTGGGCCACCTCCGTGCGCAGCCCGTCGTTTCCGGTGGTGTGGGAGTGCTGGGGTTCTGCCTGGGCGGATCGCTGGCGTTCGCGGCGGCGGCCGCGGGCGACCCGGACGTGGCGGTGTCGTTCTACGGCTCGACGGTGGCGGAGCAGATCGCGGACCTGGCGAAGATCACGTGCCCGATCCAGTTCCACTTCGGCGGGCAGGACCCGTACATCCCGCGCGCGGACGTCGCGGTGGTCGAGTCCGCCGTGGCGACCCACCCGGGCGCGGAGATCCACGTCCAGGAAGAGGCCGGGCACGCGTTCCACAACAACGTGGCCCCGATGTTCCACCACCCCGAGGCGGCCGCTCGAGCCTGGGCGTTGACGACGGAGTTCCTGCGACGAACCCTCGGGAGTGTGTGAAGCGTGCGGTGGGCTCCCGCGTCGTTTACCTTCGTCACCAGCACATTCGCCGACCCTGGAGGAGCCATGCCCCACGCCGTGGATTTCGCGACCGTGTCGACCGCCGGGCTGGAGTCGTCGCCGGTCGCCGACGCCCTCGCCGGCTTGCGGGCGAACGAGGCCCGGTACTTCAAGAACAAGTACGACCACGTCTTCACGACGGAGCCCGCGAGCGACGCCGCGCCGGCCATCGGCTGGGTGAGCCGGATCCTCCAAGAAGAACGCGGCATCGTCATCGCGTCGCCCCCGCTCGAAGCGACCGAGTTCGAGGTCGAGGGCATCCGGATGGCGTACGTGTTCTACGAAAGCGGCCTGTCGATCAACGTGATGTACACGATCGAGGACGGCGGGAAGCGGGCGGTCGGGTTCAAGCTCTCCGACGGGATGGACGTCCCCGAGGAGCTCGGGGCGTTCAAGTTCGCCCGCCAGAAGTCGAAGCTGGCCGGCACCATCCGCGGCTCCTACTTCGTCATCAAGGGCGAGTACTGAGCCTCGGCCAACCGATCAGGAATCGAGAAGCGCTGGTCACCGCCTCGCACCTAGCGTTACCGGCATGACGAACATCGACTCCATCACCCTCGAGGTGGCCGACACCGCGGCCGCCGAGCGCTTCTACGCCGACGCCTTCGGCCTCACCACCCAGGTCCGCTTCCGCGAGCAGCAGCAGCCCTCCACCGGCTTCCGCGGCTACACCCTCTCCCTCATCGTGGCCCAGCCCGCCGACGTCGACTCGCTCATGGCGACCGCCCTCGAAGCCGGGGCCACCACGCTCAAGCCCGCCGCGAAGTCCATGTGGGGCTACGGTGGCGCCGTCCAGGCCCCCGACGGCGCCATCTGGACCCTCGCCACCTCGGCCAAGAAGAACACCGGGCCGGCGACCCGGAAGATCGACTCGATCGTGCTCCTGCTGGGTGTCCAGGACATTCTGGCCAGCAAGAAGTTCTACGTCGAGCACGGTCTCACCGTCGCGAAGAGCTTCAACCGCATGTACGTCGAGTTCGACGGCGGCAGCGGCCCCGTGAAGCTCGCGCTCTACCGGCGCAAGGCCCTCGCCAAGCAGGCCGGCGTCGCTCCCGAAGGCACAGGGGCGCACCGGATCGCCGTCAACTCCGCGACGCCGTTCACCGACCCGGACGGGTTCGCCTGGGAAGTCGCCACCACCCAGTCACTCGACGCCTGACAAGAGGTCCGCGGTGGGTACGGCGGCCATCGCGGCCGGCACTGGTGATCGGCGAGGCGCTCGCCCTGGTCCGCCGCGATCGCCGCCCCTGACCGGCGGCCCTCCGGCTCGTCACCCGTTCGGCAGCTCGATCAGGGTGCCGTGGCGGACCGGGACCACGTCGTCCGGCGCGGACTTGGGGCTGCCAACACAGACGCACCCGCGGTACGTCCGGCCTTTGACCCGTTCGGCCACCGGCTGGAACCGATCGGGCCGCAGACCGCGGAACCGCGTGGCGACGACGTCTTCGTACAGACGCTGCGAGACGACCACGACGACGTCTTCGCCGGGGTGCCGCGCGAGCGTTTCGCGCACGGATTCCGCGTCGAGCAACCGGCAGGCGACGATGAGGGCGTCGCCGATGGGGCCGAAGACCCCCGCGGTCAGGGCGCCGTGGTGCATCGAAATCCGCAGCCGGAGCCGCGGCCGGCTGCCCCGCTCGAGTTCTTCCACCACTTCGTGGACGAAGTCCGCGACCACGCGGGAAACGTCGGAATCGGCGGGCAGCACCGCCAGTTCCCCGTCCCCCCGCGGCTGCCGGAGCCATTCGGCGCGGACGAGCCCGGCCCGTTCGGAAGCACGGTCGAGAACCTCCTTCAACCGGAGCAGAACCGCAGCCTGGTCGAGGATCCCCATTCTCGAGAATCCTTCGACGTCCACCGCCACGACGAGTCCGTAGACGAGCTGATCTTCGTAAAGCATGTGTCCATCCCCTCGGCAGAGCCGATGTCCCTGAGCCGATTGAACAGTCGCGAGCGGTTTCCGCGCCACGTCCGCGGACACACGAAGACGAACTCGTCCCGGGACACCGGGGAAAGCCGAGGTCCCCGAATTCCGTTTGTTTTCGACAGCCCGTCCGTCACGTGGAGGTGAGACGATGTGGGACAAAACCGGCCGACGTGGGACACGATGTCAAGATGCCTCTTCCCCGACCCGGGCCATTCGGTGACCTTGACCCGTCCGGGGTCACGACGCTCACCCGGTTGGCCGCTCTGCTCCGGCAATGCCGGGTGCGCGCCGGGAATCCCTCGCTGCGCGACATCGAGCGGCTCGGCGAGAAACTCGGACACGCGTTGCCCCGCTCCACCGTCGCCGGCGTCCTGGCCGGCCGGCGCGCGCCACGGCGTGATCTGCTCCTGGCCCTGCTGGCCGTTCTCGGAGTTCCCGAAGGGGACCGGGCGGCGTGGACGAGCGCCTGGGAAAAGGCCGTCGCCGACGGGCCGGAAGAAAGAGCGGAAGTCCCCGAGCCGGCCGATGGGGCAGCGCCCGACATCTGGCGGTTCCCGCCGGACGAGCCGGTGGTGATCGTCTGCGGGCGGGTCCCGGAATCGAGGATCAGCAACTTCGAATCGAGCGACCCGCAGGATCCCGACTACGTCGATCTGCTGACCTACACCGACCAGGACTCGCTGATCCACCTGTACGGCCACATCCGGTCCTTGAACCCGGACCACGATGTGAAGTTCGCGATGACGAGTGACCTGCAGCCGACCGACTACGCCAGTCACCTGGTGGTGATCGGCGGATCGGATTTCAATCCGGTGACCCGCGACATGTACTCCGCCCTGCACCTGCCCGTGAAGATATCGCAACGTCAGTCGGAAGCCGACTGGCCCGGCCTGGAGGTCGTCGACGAGGACGGGACCAGGTGGTTCGGCCCCGTTTTCGGCGACGAGTACGGGACGCGCATCCTCCACGAGGACGTGATCCTGTTCTTCCGCGGGGTGAACCCGCTCGACCGCCGGCGCACCATCACGATCTGCGCCGGCGGATACGCCCGCGGCACCCTCGCCGCGGCCCGGTGCCTGACCGTTCCGGGGCTCGGGCCGGCGAACCAGGCGTACCTGCGCCGCAGGGTCGGCGGCAACCGGCATTTCGGCTTCGTCGCGAGGGCGGTCGTCATCGACCGGATGCTGGTCACGCCGGACCTCACCGATCCCGGCCACCGGCTCTACGAGTGGATGCGGCCGGAGTGACGCCGATCGGCGACCCGGCACCCGAGCCGTCAGACTGGATCACGTGCCGGAACTGCCCGAAGTGGAGCTCGCCCGCCAGGTCCTCGCCGACGCGCTCGGCCGCGAGATCCGGGACGTCGACGACCACGACGACTGGGTCTGCCGCCCGCACGCGCCCGGGGACATCGCCGGTGCGTTGCGCGGTGGACGGCTCACCGAAGCGCACCGGCGGGGCAAGACGCTCTGGTGTGAAACGGAAAACGGCGATGGCCGGCCCGGCCCGAACCTCGGCCTGCACCTCGGGATGGCCGGGCAGCTGCGGTTCGGCGGCCGGAGCGGCCCGCCCGGGAAGGCCCGTGACCGGGTGGAGAAGCCCGAATGGTTCCGGTTCGGGATCACTTTCGCCGACGGCGAACGGCTGCTTCTGTTCGACACGCGCCGGCTCAGCCGGGTGCGGCTCGATCCCGACCTCGACGCGCTCGGCCCGGACGCCGGCGAGGTGTCGCGCCAGGACTTCCGCGAGCGTGTCGGGCGGGGCCGGGCGCCGGTGAAGGCGCGGCTGCTGGACCAGTCCGTGCTGGCCGGGATCGGGAACCTGCTGGCCGACGAAACCCTCTGGCAGGCGGCGGTGAGCCCGGCGCGCCCGGTGAACGAACTGGGCGACGACGACCTCGCGAACCTCCACAAGGCACTCCGGAAGGCGTTGCGCGCGGCGATCAAGCACGGTGGCGTCCACACGGGCGAGATCATCGGCCACCGCCGCGCGGGCGACCACTGCCCCCGCTGCGGCGCGGAGATGGCGCACGGCACCGTCGGCGGCCGGTCGACCTGGTGGTGCGCGAAGGAACAGTCCTAGCGCGGCCCGAGCCCGGTGCGGCCGTCGATCAGCTCGCGCACGACGTCCAGGTGGCCGGCGTGCCGGGCCGTCTCCTCGATCATGTGCAGGACCACCCCGCGCAGGTCGGCGATCTCGTCCGCGAGCGGCGAGGGGTGGCGCGACTCCGGCACCGCGGACAACGGCGTCGCAGCGAAGATCTCGTCGGACCGGCGGCACTGCTCGCGGTAGAACGCGAAGACGACGTCCGGGGACCGGGGCGTGGTCAGCGGCTCGTGGTCGTCCGGCCACGCGACCGGGTCCGCGGTCCCGGTGACGATCTCCTGGAACCAGTGCCGCTCGGCGTACCCGAGGTGCTCGACCATGCCGAGCGGGGTCCAGCCGGTCGGCAGGACCGGGGTCGTCAGGGCCTTCTCGTCGAGTCCGCCGAGGATCGCCAGGACGCTGTCGCGCTGGGCTCGCAGGAACGACAGCAGCGTGTTCTTCTCGTCATCGGCCACGACCGCGGACCCTAACGGGCAGCAGGGCACCTTGGCGGGCGGTTTTTGTCGGTGGTGTTCGGTAGCGTCGGAGACATGGCAACACTGGTCACCTTCCACGCCCACCCGGACGACGAATGCCTGCGCACCGCCGGGGTGATGGCCAAGGCCGTCGCCGACGGGCACCGCGTCGTGCTCGTCGTCGCCACCCGGGGCGAGGTCGGCGAGGTCCCCGAGGGCTTTCTCGCCGAGGGCGAACAACTGTGGGAGCGGCGCGTGCGGGAGTCGCACGCGGCCGCGGAGATCCTCGGGGTGGAGCGCGTCGAGTTCCTCGGCTACCGCGACTCCGGGATGATGGGCGAATCGACGAACGACGACCCGGAGTGCTTCTGGCGGGCGGACGTCGAGAAGGCGGCCGAGCAGCTGGCGGCGATCCTGCGCGAGGAGTCGGCGGACGTGCTGACGGTCTACGACGACAACGGCGACTACGGCCACCCGGACCACATCCAGGTCCACCGCGTCGGCGTCCGCGCGGCCGAGCTGGCGGGCACGCCGCGCGTGTTCCAGGCGACGTTCAACCGCGAGTTCATGCAGCGCGGTTTCGAGGCGGCGGTGGAGCAGGGGCTGATGCCCCCGGAGGCGGCGCCGACCCCGCCGGAGAACGTCGAGTTCGGCAAACCGGAAGCCGAGATCACGGCGGCGGTCGACGTGGCGAAGTACGTGGGGGTGAAGCGCGCGGCGATGCGGGCGCATCCCAGTCAGATCAGCGAGGACATGTTCATGCTGGCCATGCCGGATGACGCCTTCGCGTTCGCGTTCGGGACCGAGTGGTTCATCCGGGCCGGGCAGGGCCCGGGGATCACGGAGACGGACTTGATGGCCGGGCTGTAGGGCCGGCCGGCCGCGCGGGAGGCAGGCCGGCGCCTCCCGCGCGCGGGCGTCGTCAGAGCGCCGCCGTCACGTCCAGCTCCACCAGCTGGCCCGGGAACCCCAGCTGCGCCACTCCCAGCAACGTGCTCGCCGAGGTGAACGCCGCTCCGATCGCCGACGTCGTCAGCCGGTCCCACACCTCCGACAGCACCGAACGGTCCTCCGTCACCACGTAGATCACCGTCCGGACCACGTCGGCCGGCGAAGCGCCCGCGAACGCCAGCGCCGCCGCCGTGTTGGCCACCACCTGGTCGACCTGCGGAATCAGCCCGTCGACCACCGAACCGTCCGCGGTCAGCGGGCACTGGCCGGCCAGGTACACCGTCCGGGTCGAGGCGGCCACCGTCACGTGGTGGTAGCCCGGCGGTGGGTGCAGCCCGGGCGGGTTCTGTCGTTCAATGGTCACCACCGCATCATCACCGGGCGCGCAAGCGAGAAACGCAGGGAGGGCACGTGCGCAGGACCATCGACTGGGCCGACGGTGCCGTCGTCGTCATCGACCAGACCGCGCTGCCCGCCGAGTACCGGCTGCTGCACCTGCGGACCGTCGGCGAGCTCGTCGACGCCATCCAGCGGCTCGCCGTCCGCGGGGCGCCCGCCCTCGGCGCCGCCGGGGCCCTCGGCGTCGCTCTCGCGGCCCGGACCAGCGACGACGTCGAAGCCGACGCCGACCTGATCGCCACCGCGCGCCCCACCGCCGTCAACCTCGCCTGGGGTGTCGAGCGCGCGATGAAGAAGCTCCCCGAAGGCGCGGAAGCCGTCCTCGAAGAAGCCTTGGCTCTCCTCACCGAAGACGAAGAGCTCAACAAGACCGCCTCACGCCACGCCGCCGGGATCGTGCTCGCCGCCTGCGCGCACCGGCCGTTGCGGCTGCTGAGCCACTGCAACGCCGGGCGCCTCGCGACCGTCGGCTGGGGCAGCGCCCTCGGCGTCGTCTGGCACCTGCACGAACGCGGGCTCGTCGAAGAAGTCCTCGTCGACGAAACCCGGCCGCTCCTGCAAGGCGCCCGGCTGACGGCGTGGGAGCTCGCGCAGGCGGATGTCCCCTACCGCGTCCAGCCCGATGGAGCCGCTGCCGCCGCGATGGCGCGCGGGATGGTCGACTGCGTGCTCGTCGGCGCCGACCGGATCGCCGCGAACGGCGACGTCGCCAACAAGATCGGCACCTACGGCCTGGCGATCGCCGCGAAGCACCACGGCGTGCCGTTCGTCGTGGTCGCGCCGTCGTCCACAGTGGACAGCAAGCTCGCGGACGGCGCGGGCATCGCCATCGAGGAACGCGCCGCCCGCGAGCTCACCGAATACGCCGGGGTGCCGCTCACCCCGCCGGACGCGCAGGTCTTCAACCCCGCGTTCGACGTGACCCCGCACGAGCTCATCACGGCCCTGGTCACCGAGCACGGCCGCTTCGAGCCCTGAGGACTAGGGGCGCGGGCCGATCTCGCGGCCGCCGTCGGTCACCACGATCGCCATCGCCGGGCACGAGTCCGCCGCGTCCAGCACCGTCTCGTCACCGTCCACGTCGGAGGTGATCGTGTGCGCGACCGCGCCGTCCAGCGCGAACACCTCGGGCATCAGCGCGGCGCACATCCCCGATCCGATGCAGGTGTGTTCGTCGACTTCCACGTGCCAGCTCATGGTCACCTTCCGCGTCACCAGCCGATCGGCATCGACCGCGCTCCGCGGACGAGCATCTGCGTCTTCCACACGATATCGCCGGCCAGGTGCAGCCCCGGCAGCTCGGTGACCAACGCGCGCAGCGCCTCTTGCAGCTCGAGCCGGGCCAGCGGCGCGCCCAGGCAATGGTGGACGCCGTGGCCGAAGCCGAGGTGGTGGTTGTCCTCGCGGTCGAACCGCAGGCCCTCGGCGTCGTCGAACTGCAGCCGGTCGCGGTTGGCCGCGCCCACAGCCACCAGCACCGGCTCCCCCGCCCGCACGAGCACGCCGCCGACCTCGACGTCTTCGGTGGCGTAGCGCGCGAACCCGGCGCCGGCGCCCAGCGGCACGAACCGCAGCAGCTCCTCGACGGCGGCCGGGATCAGGTCCGGGTCGGCGCACAGCCGCTCCCACTGCCCGGGCTGGTCGAGCAGCGCGTAGACGAAGTTGGGGATCTGGCTCGCGGTGGTCTCGTGCCCGGCGACGAGGATGCCGACGCACAGGTCGACCAGCTCCAGCTCGGTCAGCCGGTCGCGGGTGTCGCGCGCCTCGATCAGCGCCGTCATCAGGTCGTCCTGGGGCCGCGACCGGTGCTCGGCGATCAGCCCGCGCATGTAGTCGCGCAGCTCTTCGCGGTTGCGCTCGAACTCCTCGGGCGTCAGGCCGCTGGTGGACAGCGCGGCGTCGCTCCAGACGCGGAACTTCGGCCGGTCGGCGACCGGGACGCCGAGCAGCTCGCAGATGACCGCGACCGGGATCGGCAGCGCGTACAGGTCGACGAGGTCGGCGGGCGGGCCGGCCGCCTTCATGTCCGCGATCAGTCCCGCCGCCAGTGAAGCGACGCGCGGGCGCAGCAGCTCGACGCGCCGCATGGTGAACGCCTTCGCCACCAGTGTCCGCAGCCGCGTGTGGTCCGGCGGGTCCATCTGCAGGATGCCGCCGTCGCGCTGGACGGGCGAGCGGCGGGGCGCGTCCTTCTCCTTCTCCATCGCCCGCGAGAAGCGGCGGTCGCCGAGCACCAGCCGGGCGTCGGCGTAGCGGGTGGCCAGCCACGCCGGCTCCCCGTACGTCATCTTGACCCGGACCATGCCCTCGGCTTCGCGGGCGGCCGCGTAGGCCTCGTTGAGGTCGAGTCCCGCCTCCTCGTTGAAGGGGTACGAGAGCGGCTCGGTGTGGGTGACGGTCATGCGGAACCCCTCGCTCCGGTTGTAAGCAGCTGCTTACAAAGCTACACAGTTTCTTCCCACCTGTCACGGTCCGCCATTGCCTGGTCACGAAACCATAGGTTACGGTGACCTAGGTGTGGATCGAGATCCTTTTGCTGGCGAAGCTGGCCCGCGAGCCGATGCACGGCTACGAACTGCGCAAGGCCGTGGAGGCGTCGACGGGCCACACCCTGTCGAACAACTCGCTCTACCCGACGCTGCGGCGCTTCGTCGACGCCGGCGCCGTGAGCCGCAGCGCGGAGGAGCAGGAGGCCAAACCGCCGCGGCACGTCTACACGATCACCGACGTCGGGCGGGAACTGCTGCACGACATGCTCGCGGACTTCCCCGCCGAGCTGGCGCTCAACGAACCGGAGTTCCTGGCCAGGGTCGGGAACTTCGGCCGGCTGAGAAGGGACGACCGCGCCCGAGTGCTCGACGTCCGAAAACGGGCGCTGCTCGCCGAGCAGGCCAGGGTCACCGGGCTCGCCGCCGGGCAGGCCGACCCGTGGGGCCGCGCGGCATTGCACCACGTGATCGGGAAGTTCGACGCCGAGCTCCGCTGGCTCGCCGACCTCGAAACCGAACTGAGGAGAGACGCATGACCACCACCGAAGAGACGCCTCGCCTCCCCTTCGCGCGGGCGAACGCGCTCGCCATCGCGCCGGACTACGAAGCCCTCCGCCGGCAGGCCCCGATCAGCCGGGTGCTCACCCCGGCCGGCGACCCGGCGTGGCTGGTGACGTCGTACGAAGAGGCCAAGGAGATCTTCCGCGACAAGCGCTTCGGCCGCTC
The DNA here is from genome assembly GCF_040682155.1 of Amycolatopsis sp. NPDC051371. Lineage (NCBI taxonomy): Bacteria > Bacillati > Actinomycetota > Actinomycetes > Pseudonocardiales > Pseudonocardiaceae > Amycolatopsis > Amycolatopsis sp. NPDC051371. Next base: position 10,866 of record NZ_JBFBAG010000076.1, on the reverse strand, counting down.
GCACCCCGCGCCGGAGCAGGCTTCGCGGATTTCGAACGCCGCGATCCAGGACGGCCCTAGCGGCGACTTCGAGACCGAAGAAGCCGAGCACAAGCGGATGCGCCGGATGCTCGCGCCCGCGTTCTCCGCGCCGCGGATGCGCGCCCTCGGCGACCGGATCGCCGAGCTGACCGACCGCTGCCTCGACGACCTGCAAGCCGCGCACGACGCCCACCCGGGCGAGCCGGTCGATCTGACCGACTTCCTCGCGTTCCCCCTGCCGGTGCTGGTGATCTGCGAGCTGCTCGGCGTGCCCTACGCCGACCGCGAAAAGTTCCGCGGCCTGTCCGAGCGGATCGCGAGGATGGACGGCGGCGAAGACGCGCAGGCGGCCATGACCGAGTTCAAGGCCTACATGACGGAACTGGCCGACGCGAAGCGCGCGGACCCGCAGCCCGACGTCATCTCCGACATGGTCGCGGTCCAGGCCGACGACCCCACGTTCACCGACGACGACCTCGCCCGGATGGGCGCCGGCCTGCTGTTCGCCGGCCACGAGACGACGTCCACCCGGATCGCGATGGGCACGCTGTTCCTGCTCAGCGACACCGCCCGCCGCGACCGCTTCGCCGCCGACCCCGAGGGCGAGGTGAACCAGACGATCGAGGAGATCCTGCGGCTGACCGCGACCAGCGGCACCGGCCTGCTGCGCTACGCCCACGAGGACGTCGAGGTCGCCGGGACGCGCATCATGCGCGGCGACGCCGTGCTCATCTCCAGCGACGCGGCCAACCGCGACGCGTCGGTGTTCGCCGACCCGGACGAGTTCGACCCCGCCCGCACGCCGAACGTCCACCTCGCCTTCGGCACCGGTGCGCACGTCTGCATCGGCGCCAACCTCGCGCGCACCGAGCTGCGGACGGTGTTCCCCAAGCTGTTCGCGCGGTTCCCCGGCCTGCGGCTGGCGGCGGAGATCGACGACATCCCGGTCCGCGTCAACCGCGTCGCCGGCGGGGTCGACCGGGTCCCGGTTCAGTGGTGAGCCCGGTGAAGATCACCGCCGACACCGACAGCTGTGTCTCGTCCGGACAGTGCGTCCTGCTCGCACCGGGCACGTTCGACCAGGACGAGGAGCTCGGCACCGTCGTCCTCCTCTCCGGGGAGCCGGCGGACGGCGAGGAGGACGCGGTCCGGCAGGCGGAGCTGACCTGCCCGGCCGCCGCGATCCGGCTCACCGGGTAGGAGCGCGCCCGCCCGGTTTGCCGGTTAACCTGCACCGGTGACCGCACAGCCGGGCCGCAGACGGGACGCGGCCGCGACCAGGGCCGCGCTGCTCGACGCCGCGGCCACGCTCTTCGCCGAGCGCGGCTTCGACCGGACCACCGTGCGGGACATCGCCGGCCAGGCCGGGGTCAACCAGGCGCTGCTGTTCCGCTACTTCGGCAGCAAGGACGCGTTGTTCGAAGAGGTCATGGCCCGTGGCGGCCGGGAGCACCTGGCCGCCACGACGCCGGAAAACCTCTTCGATGCCTCGCTGCGGAGCATGCTCGAGCCCGCGGATTCGGGACGGCGCAACCCGGCGCTGGAGACGTACCTGCGCTCGACCGGCAGCGACAACGCGTCAGCCGCGATCCGGCGTGAAGTCGGCGAGGAGTACGCGCGGGCGCTGGCCACGCTCACCGACGCCCCGGACGCCGAGCTGCGCGCGGATCTCGCGCTGGCCTGGCTGCTGGGCATCGGCCTGGTCCGCGAGATCACCGGCACGGAACCCCTGGCCAGCGCCGACCCCGACCACGTCAGCCAGCTCGTGCTCACCGCCGTCCGCACGCTCCTGGAGCGCACCGGATAACCGCTCGACAGCGCGCCTACCGTCGGGATCATGGCGATCTTCCCGTCCGCGGCGACCGAGGCCGAGTCCGCCGCGCTCACCCGCGAAAGCCTCCTGCCCGCGGTGACGACGCTGCTGGGTCGCGAGGACGTCGTCCCGTTCACCGAAGGTTCGCTGCCGGTGTACGCCGTCGGCGACGACCTGGTGCTCAAGCTCTACCCGCCGGTGTACCGCGACGAGCTCACCACCGAACGCACCATGCTCGAAGTGCTGCACGGCGTGCTGCCGGTGCCGGAGGCCGTGAAGTCCGGCGAGCAGGACGGCTGGGGATACCTCCTGATGGGACGGCTGCCCGGGCGGACGCTCGAGGAGGCCTGGCCGTCACTGTCCACTGAGGACAAACGGCGGCTGGTGCCCGAGCTGGGCGAGTTGCTGGCGACACTGCACGCCGTCGACGACGCTCGGCTCGACGTCCTGGCGCCGGCGGACTGGGCGGACTTCGTGGCGGCGCAACGCGCGAAGATCGTCGAGCACCATCGGCGGACCGGACTGGACGAGGTGTGGATCGCGCAGATCCCCGCGTTCCTCGACGCGGTCGATCTCGGAACGCCGCCGGTCGTGCCGCTGCACACGGAGTTCATGCGCGACCACGTGATGATCGACCCCGACGGGCGCGTCACCGGCCTGTTCGACTTCGAGCCCGCGATGCGCGGCGCCGCGGAGTACGACTTCGTGGCGGTGGGCCTGTTCGTCTCGAGCGGCGACGGCGACCTGCTGCGCCGCTTCCTGCGTGGCTACGGCCGGACCATCGACCCTCGTCGCTGCCTGGCGTACGCGCTGCTGCACGTCTACAGCAACTTCCGCTGGTACTTCGAGGTCATGCCGGCGCCGCCGGAACCGACACTGGACGCCCTGGCCACGGCGTGGTGGGGGTCAGGGCAACGCGCGCCGGAGTAGCTCCGCGAGGTGCACCGGTGTCCGGCCCGACTCCTGGGCGATCTGGGTCCGGCAGCTGAACCCGTCGGACACCACCACCGTCTCTTCCGAAGCGGCACGGATCGCCGGAAGCATCCGGTCCTCCGCCACGGCCTTCGACACCTCGTAGTGGCCGCGCTCGAAGCCGAAGTTGCCCGCCAGGCCGCAGCATCCGGAGTCCAGCGTCGTGTTGCGCACCCCGGCCGCCGCGAGCGCCGACTCGTCGGCGCCGAAGCCGAGGACCGCGTGCTGGTGGCAGTGCACCTGGGTGATCGCGTCGACGTCCAGCGCCGCGAACGGGATCGGGGCCCGCTCCAGCAGTTCCGCGAACGTGAACGTGCGGGACGCCAGCAACGCGGCACGCTCGTCACCCGGCATGAGCGCCGGCAGGTCGCCGCGGAACAGGGCCGTGCAGCTCGGCTCCAGCCCGGCCACCTCGTAGCCTTCTTCGAGATAGGGCGCGAGCACGCCGAGGGTCCGGTCCAGGACGCGGCGCGCGACGCCGAGCTGGCCCGTCGACACCCACGTCAGTCCACAACAGACTCCGCGGTCCGGCAGCACGACGTCGTAGCCGGCGGCGGTCAGCACCTCGTGGGCGGCCTCCAGCACCGAAGGCGTCAGGTAGTTGTTGAACGAGTCCGGCCACAGGACGACGCGACGCTCCCCCGAAGCCCGGCGCCGCAGATCCGCCCGCGACGACGTGAACGGCGCAGGAGCGAACGAAGGCAGATCTCGTTCCGGCGCGATCCCGCCCAGTCGTTTCACCAGGCCCGCCAACCGGGATCGACCGACGAAATTGGCCAGCCGGGGCGCTCGGGCACTGAGCCGCAGCCACAGCGGCAGCCAGCCCATCGAGTAGTGCGACGCCGGCCGCAGCCGCCGCCGGTAGTGCTGGTGCAGGAACTCCGCCTTGTACGTCGCCATGTCGACGTCCACCGGGCAGTCCGACAGGCATCCCTTGCAGGACAGGCACAAATCCAGGGCATCATGGACTTCGGACGAACGCCAGCCGTCCGTGATCACCTCGCCGTTGAGCATCTCGGCCAGCAGGTGGGCGCGCCCGCGCGTCGAGTGCTGCTCCTCGCGGGTGGCCCGGTAGCTCGGGCACATCACGCCGCCGCCGCTGGTGTTGCGGCACTTGCCGACACCGACGCAGCGTCGCATCGCCTGGCCGAAGCTCCCCCGGTCTTCGGGGTAACCCAGCACCGTGACGTCCTCTAGGGACAGTGGCGCCGGCCGCACCCGCAGATCGGCGTCGACCGGCCGCGGCGCCACCAGGATGCCGGGGTTCATCCGCCCCGCCGGGTCGAAGATCGCCTTGAACCGCCCGAAGAGGTCCATCATCTCCGGGCTGTACATCCGGGACAGCAGCTCGGACCGCGCCTGGCCGTCGCCGTGCTCGCCGGACAGCGAACCGCCGTGCGCGGCGACGAGGTCCGCCGCCTCCTCCAGGAACCGCCGGAAATCCGCCACGCCGGAAACGGACAACAAGTCGAAGTCCAGCCGCAGGTGCAGGCAGCCTTCGCCGTAGTGTCCGTAAACGACGCTGCGGCGCCCGTGTGCCCGCATGAGTTCTTTGAACTCGCGTAGGTACGCGCCGAGCCGCTCGGGCGGGACGGCCGCGTCCTCCCAGCCCGGCCAGGCCTCCGAACCGTCGGCGAGCCGGGTCGCGAGGCCCGCGCCCTCCTCGCGGATGCGCCACAGCCCGCGTTGCGCGGCCGGGTCGTCCACGATCGCGAACCCCGTGAGCTCCAGCGACGCCGCCAGCGCTCGAGCCCGCGCAGCCGGATCGTCCCCGGCCAGCTCGACGAACAGCCAGGCCCCGCCCGGCGGCAGGTCGCCGGCACGGCCCGGCAGCATCGCGACGAGCTCGGCGTCGACGCCCTCGACGGTCAGCGGCGACCACGGCAGGATCGCCGGCACGGCGTCGGCCGCGGCGATGTCGGACGGGAAACCGAGCACCGCCAGCACGCGGCGCGCCGGCAGCTCGGCCAGCTCGACCGTCGCTTCGAGCACCGTGACGCAGGTGCCCTCCGAGCCGACGAGCGCCTTCGCGACGTCGAACCCGTTCTCCGGCAACAGGTGTTCGAGCCCGTAGCCGGACACGCGCCGCGGCCACGTCGAGAGTTCCTTGCGCAACAACGCCAGGTTGTCCCGCACCAGCGCGCGCAGCTCGTCGAAGATCCGGCCCTCGGTGGGCTCGTCGCGCCCGACCCGAAGCCGCGTGCCGTCGTAGAGCAGCACGTCCAGCGACCGGACGACGTCGACCGTGCGCCCCCACGCCACCGAGTGCGAGCCGCACGCGTTGTTGCCGATCATCCCGCCGAGCGTGCAGCGGCTGTGCGTGGACGGGTCCGGGCCGAACCGCAGCCCGTGCGGCGCGGCGACCGCCTGCAGGTCGTCGAGCACCGTGCCGGGCAGCACCCGCGCGAGCCGGGTCTCCGGGTCCAGCGAAAGCACGCCGCCGACGTGGCGCGAAGTGTCGATGACCAGGCCCGGTCCGCACGCGTTCCCGGCGACGCTCGTGCCGCCACCGCGGGCGATCACCGGCAGGTCGCGGGCGCGCGCCTCGGCGACCGCGGCGATCACGTCGTCGACGGACTCCGGCAGCACCACGCCCCGGGGGACGTGGCGGTAGTTGGACGCGTCGGTCGTGTACAGCGCGAGCGTGGCGGCGTCGGTGAGGATCTCCACACCCCCATTCAAGTCGACCGGCGCCGTCCGTACCTCTCCAGCCGGGTATGTCCGAAACCACAGTCGGTGTGCCATCGTGATCGGGTGACGGCAAAGGAGCACGTCGCCGAGTACAGCGCGGTGCTGGGCGAGCTGCTGCGCGAGCGCGAAAAGCTGCTCGGCACGCTCGATCGCGTCGCCGCGCTGCACGGGACCGCGCGCCTGGTCCGGGAGACGGTCGGCGCGAAGGCCGGGTTCGTCGCGGAGCTCGACCAGCCCGGGCTCGCCGTGATCCGCTGGATGTCCGGCACCCGGACGGACTCGCTGCAGGACCTCGAAGTGCCCGTCGGCCAGGGCATCGGCGGGCGCGTGCTCGCCCTGGGCCGGCCGGTCCGGGTCGCCGACTACGTCAGCTCGCCCGCGATCACCCACCAGTTCGACGCCCAGGTGCGCGGCGAGGGCTTGGCGGCGATGCTCGCCGTCCCGGTCGTCGCGCGCGGCGAGACCGTCGCCATCGCGTACGCGGCCATGCGCGAGCCCGCCGACTTCGGCGACGACGCCGTCCGGCGGATGGAGGAGGTCGCCTGCCAGGCCGGGACGGCCCTGCAGCTGGCGAAGGTCGCCGAGACCGACCGGACGGCCGCGGTGGCCGGCGAACGCCTGCGGATGCAGAGCGCGCTGCACGATTCCGTCGGCGCGCTGCTGTTCTCCATCGGCGTCCAGGTGCGCGACCTGCACGACGACGTCCGAGAACACCCCGGACTGGAGGCGCGGCTGCGGCGGCTCGAAGGGGACGTCTCGGCGGCGGCCGGGGCCCTGCGCGAGTCGCTGCTGGCGCTGTCGGAGTCCAGCCCGGAGCGGGCGCTGCCGGTCGAGCTGGCCGAGCACTGCCGCTCGTTCCAGGCGCGCTGCGGCGTCCCGGCCCGGTTCGTGCAGCTCGCGGCGGTGCCGCCGCTGGACGCCGAACGGACCGCGCTGCTCGTGGCCGCGGTGCGCGAAGGGCTGCTCAACGTCGAGAAGCACGCCCGGGCGTCGTCGGTGATCGTCAGCCTCCTGCCCAGCGAAGACGGCGTTCAGGTGGTCGTCGCGGACGACGGCACCGGCGCGGCGGCCGTCCCCGGCACGGGCGTGGGCCTGCGGGCGCTGACCGGGCGGGCCCTGCGGCTCGGCGGCCGGGTCAGCCTGGTCCGCGACGACGACGACGGCTGCACCCTGCGCGCGTGGGTGCCGCTGGTGCGACGGTGACCCCCACGACACCCGCGACCGTGTTCGTCGTCGACGACCACCCGGTGGTCCGCGACGGCGTGACGCTGCTGCTGCGCTCGGACCCGTGCCTGAGCGTGGTCGGCTCAGCCGAGTCCGGGCGGCTGGCGATCGAGCGGGTGGCGGCGCTCGCGCCGGACCTGATCCTGCTCGACCTGCGCCTGCCGGACATGCTCGCGCCGGAGGTCGTCACCGAGCTTCGGCGCGTGCACCCCGAGGGGAAGATCGTGGTGTTCACCGCCCACGGCGACCACCAGGGCGTGCTGGCCGCGCTGGAGTCGGGCGCGCACGGCTGCCTGCTCAAGGACGCCGCCGGCGCGCAGCTGGTGACCGAGCTGCGGCGGGTGCTGCGCGGCGAGCGCGTCGTCGACCCGAGGATCCTGCCCGACGCCGGGCAGCGATCGGACGCGCTGGCCCGCAGCGGCCTGACCCGCCGGGAGTACGAAGTCCTGCGGCTGGCCGCCCAGGGGCAGACCAACCCGGAGATCGCCGAGTCGACGGGGCTCGCGCGCAACACCGTGAAGACGTACCTGCAGTCGGCGCTGCACAAGCTGGGCGCGCGCAACCGCGTCGAGGCCATCGGCAAGGCCAGCGAAGCCGGGCTGCTGTGAGATCCTCCGCCGGGTGACGATCGACCTGCACGCGCACAGCACGGCCTCCGACGGGACGACACCGCCCGCTGTCCTTCCCCGGCTGGCCGCCGAGGCCGGGCTGACGGTGCTCGCCCTCACCGACCACGACACGTTCTCGGGCCTGGCTGCGGCGACCGCTGCCTCCTCCGGCGTCGAGATCGTCCCCGGCGTCGAGATCTCCTGCCGCCTCGACGACTTCGAGGTCCACCTGCTGGGGTTGTTCGTGGATCCCGGGCATGCGGCGCTGGCGGGTGAGCTGGAGCTGATCCGCACCGACCGGACCCGCCGCGCGGTGCGGATGGTCGAGCGATGCCGGGAGCTGGGTGCGCCGATCACGCTGGAGCAGGTCGAGGCGATCGCCGCGGGTGCGCCGCTGGGACGTCCGCACATCGCGGCGGCGCTGGCGGCCGCGGGCATCACCGACGCCTTCACCCCCGACTGGATCGCCGACGGCGGCCGGGCGGACGTGCCCAAGCACGTCCTGTCCACTGTGGACGCGATCACGCTCGTCCGCGCGGCCGGCGGCGCGGCGGTGCTGGCTCACCCGCGCTCGGTCAAGCGCCGCGCTGCGGTCTCCGACGCGCAGCTGGCAGCCCTTGTCGAAGCCGGACTCACGGGGATCGAGGCCGATCACCCGGAGCAGCCCCCGGAGGTCCGCGCGCGGCTCCGGGAAGTGGCCGCGGACCTGGGGTTGCTCGCGACCGGCTCCAGTGACTTCCACGGCGACCGCAAGCCGGTCCGGCTCGGCGAGTGCACGACGTCGCCCGAGGTGTTCGCGGCGCTCCGGGAGGCCGCCGTGTCCGTTTCGTAGCCGCATACCTCTCCACGTGGGGGTATCGGATCACCGCCGCCCCTCGCAGGATGACCGCCACTGACGGTGACTCACGTCACACGAGTGGAGGAGGCGTCTTGCGTCCTGGAGTGAGTCCGTGCTGACCGTGCGTGGCCTGCGGGTGCGGTACGGCCGGTCGACGGCCGCCCTGCACGGTGTCGACCTCGACGTCTCCGCCGACGGCGTCCTCGCCGTGCTCGGCAGCAACGGCGCCGGGAAGTCCACCCTGCTCAGAGCCGTCTCCGGCACGCTGCGCATGCACCGCGGCGCGATCGAAGACGGCGAGATCCGCTACGACGGCCACGCGCTCGGCAAGCTCGACCCGGCGCGGATCGTCCGGCTCGGCGTCGTCGGCGTGCCCGAGGGGCGGCAGATCTTCGCGCGGATGACCGTCGAAGAAAACCTGCGCGCCGGCGGCATCGGGGCGCGCACCGCGGCCGAACGGGACACCGCCCGCAACCGCGTCGACGAGCTGTTCCCCGTGCTCGGGGAGCGCGCCAAGCAGCGAGCCGGGCTGCTGTCCGGCGGCGAGCAGCAGATGCTGGCCATCGGCCGGGCGCTGATGTCCGCACCGAAGCTGCTGCTGCTCGACGAGCCGTCGCTGGGACTCGCGCCGAAGATCGTCGAGCAGATCGCCCGGACCATCCGCGAGATCCACGAGCAGGGCACCGCCGTGGTGCTGGTCGAGCAGAACGCCGTGATGGCGCTCGGCGTCGCCGACCACGCCGTGGTGCTGGAGGTCGGCCGGGTGGCGCTGGCCGGGACGGCCGCCGAGCTCGCCGCCAGCGAGGACGTCCGGCGGCTCTACCTCGGCGGGCACGCCGAGTCGCAGGAGACCGCCGACGCCGAAGCCGAACAAGCGCGCAAGCAGCTCGCCGGCCGGACCCTGTCGAGGTGGGCCGGATGACGCCGCCGGAGCTGCCTGTGACAACCGAGGCTTCTCCTCGGGCCGGGGGCTTCGCCACCCGGACCCCCGAAAAGCTGTGCGTCGAGGACGTCTCCCTGCGGTTCGGCGGGATCCGCGCCCTCGACGAAGTGAGCTTCACCGTCGCCCCCGGCTCGCTGCACGCGCTGATCGGGCCGAACGGCGCTGGGAAGTCCAGCTGCTTCAACGTGATCAGCGGCCTCTACCGGGCCGACGCCGGGCGCGTGCGGCTCGGCGACACTGACCTCACCGGGCTCGCGCCGCACAAGCTCGCCGGGCTCGGCGTCGGCCGGTCGTTCCAGAACGCCGCGCTCTCCCCCGGCTCCACCGTGTTGGACAACGTCCTGCTCGGCCGCCACGCGCTGACCCGCGGCGGGTTCCTCGAAGTCGGGCTACGGCTGCCGTGGACGGTCCGCGCCGAACGCCGGCACGCGGCACGCGCCCGCGAGATCTGCGCGTTCCTCGGCCTCGATGCGGTCGTCGACGCACCCGTAGGCGCTCTGCCCTACGGCGTCGTCAAGCGCGTCGACCTGGCCCGGGCGCTCGCGGTCGAGCCGGTGCTGCTCCTGCTCGACGAGCCCGCGGCCGGGATGAACGCGGCCGAGACCGCGGAGCTGGCCGGCACGATCACCGGGATCCGTGCCGAGCTGGGCATCTCGATCCTGCTCGTCGAGCACGACATGGGCCTGGTGATGGGCATCGCCGACCGGGTCACGGTGCTCGACTTCGGCCGTCGCATCGCCGACGGCACCCCGGCGCAGATCCAGGCCGACCCGGACGTCATCAAGGCCTACCTGGGCACGGAGGCGGCGTGAACACATTCCTGCAGCTCGTGGTGAACGGCCTCGGCAAGGGCGCGGTGTTCGCGTTGCTCGCGCTGGGGTTCGTCATCATCTTCAAGGCCACCGAAGTGGTCAACTTCGCGCACGGCTCGCTCGTGCTCTTCGGCGGCTACCTCGTCGTGGTGACGCGGGAGGCGCTCGGCTGGGTGGGCGCGTCGCTGGTCGGCATCGTCTCCGCCGGGCTGCTCGGCCTGGTCCTGGAGCGGCTGCTGCTGTCGCGTTCCCGGCACGCCGACGCGAACAGCCTGGCCCTGCTCACCATCGGCGTCGACGTGATCGTCACCGAGGAGATCGTGCGCCGCCTCGGCGTCACGCTGCCCTTCCTCGGCGGCGCCTGGGACGCGAAGCCGTTCCAGCTCGGCGGGATCACCCTGTTCCGCACGCACCTGGTCGCCCTCGGCGTGGCCGCGGTGCTCATCACGGCGTTCTGGCTCGCCTTCAAGTACTCGAACTGGGGCGTGGCGATGCGGGCGCAGGCGGAGAACCGCGAGGCCGCCGCGCTGATGGGCATCCGCAGCTCCCGGGTCACCGCGACCGCGTGGCTGGTCGCCGGGCTGCTGGCCGGGGTGGCCGTGCTGTTCATCGCGACGCAGGACTTCTCCGGCGCCGGGCTCTCCCGCGGGACGCACTCGATCGCGCTGGCCGCCTTCCCGGCGGCGATCCTCGGCGGCCTCGACTCGACGGCGGGCGCGGTGGTCGGGGGCCTGGTCGTCGGCCTGGTGGAAGCGCTGTCCGCGCAGTACGTGTCGTTCGACTTCTCGAAGAGCGCGGTGTTCCTCGTGATGCTGGTGGTCCTGGTGGTGCGACCCTCGGGGCTGTTCGGCACGAGGGAGCGAACCCGTGTCTGACAGCGCCGTGTCCGAAGTGGACGCTCTGCCCGAAGCCGCCGAGCCGCCGCGGCCCCGCCGTGACCTCGC
>NZ_JBFBAG010000075.1:31555-43498 GCF_040682155.1 Amycolatopsis sp. NPDC051371 | reverse complement strand
ATCGCTCAACACAAACTCGCCAGCAGAACGACCCGCATCAGACATCCACCCAGCATAGACACCTAACCCACGAATTTCAGACGCGACACACTAGTCGTCCGGACCGCTCTGGTGGCGCATGTTCTCGTCGGCCTGCCGGAAACGATCGGGCGTCCAGTGGCGGTCGACCTCGGCCGGGCTCTGGGTGTTGCGGTGCTCCACGGCGGTTTCGGGGCCGGGCGCCGGGCGGGGCTGCCGCGCCGCCGCGGCGCTCAGCCCGGCGGCCGCGAGCCCCGCGACGACGGTGAGCACGAAGAACGCTTTCTTCCGGGACATGGGAACCACCCTCTCCGCGTACCGAGAATACCAGTGCGACGGAGGGGTGAACGGGCTACGAATCGCGTTCTCGTCGGAGGTGGTACCCGCGAAATGCGTAGCCGTCCACAGTGGAGGGTGGTTTCCCGTCAGCCCGGCGAGCCCACCGCGCAGATCCTGATCGGGGCAGCGTGCGCCGGGTCCAAGGCGTTGCGGACCAGGTGCCACACGTTCAGGTCGTAGGCCTCGCCGATGTGGCCGACCGGGTCGAACGGGCACGAGTCCTGGACGTAGCGGTTGTGCACGCCGGGCTCGCGGATGAACGATGTCTCGGTCGGCGTCACCAGCTCGTCGTAGCGGGAGGTGATGATCGTGTAGTCGATGCCCGGCTGGGCGACCGGGCCGGTGTTGAGCGCGACGATCGCCGCGCCGCCGTCCAGCTCGTCGGCGAAGATCGGCAGGCCGATCGTCTTGACGATGGAGTCCCAGGTGGACTTGCCGAGCAGCGTGTAGGCCAGTGTCAGGAGCCCGGACGCGTTGGCGCCGTGCGTCGGCGGGGCGATCGCGACGACCTTGCCGATCTCGCTCTGGATGCCCTGCATCTTGGCCAGGTAGATCGACTGGAGCCCGCCCTCGGAGTGGCCGACGACGTCGACCTCGGCCGCGCCGGTGGCCGCGCGGACCTTTTCGACGAAGTTCTTGATCTCCAGCGACGACTCCGCGACCGGCTTCAGCCCGCCGACGAACGGGAACTGCGGGTAGGCGCCGTAGGTCAGGGAGAACGTGCAGTAGCCGCGGGCGGCCAGGTCGGCCTGGAGGAAGTTGAGGTCCTCGTAGTAGGTGGCGAAGGTGCCGTGGAGCAGCACGACCGGGTTCGGGTGGGCCGCGCTCGGGCGGCAGCCGAAGTCGTTGTTGCCACCGGTGGCCGCTTGGGCCGGCGCCGCCGCGCCCAGGGCGAGCAGGCTCGCGATCCCGAGCCCGGCCAGCCATCGTTTCGTTCCCCGCCCCATCGCGAAGTCCTCTCGTCTGGTTGCTATGCACAGCATGCGCGCCTTGATCAACGCTGTCTGCTGGCAAAAAGCGCAGAAACTTGCCGTCAGCGTTTGTGCATGGTGACAATGTGGCATGGATCCGGTGGCCGAGCTGTTCCCTCGATCGGGTGAGATCGCGGCCGCCATGATGGCGCGGTGCGCCGCCGAGATCCCGGCGTACCGGCTGCTTCCGGCGACCGTGCTGGAGGGCGACCTGGTCGCCAACGCGGCCGCGGTGTTCGAGCTGTTCCTGACCACGGTGGCCGAGGACCGGCGCCCGACGTCCGACGAGCTGTCCCTGCCGATCGCCTGGGGTGCGGAACGAGCCCGCGACGGCCTGCCGCTCGAAGCCGTCCTGAAGGTCTACCCGCTGGCCGCGAGCGTGGCGTGGGAGCTGGTGGACGGCGACCGTGCCGTGCTCGGCGCGCGAATGCTGGACTTCCTCGGCGAGGTGATGCCCCGGGTCGCGGAGGCGTACCTGCGCGAGCGCGACGACCTCGACTGGGAGCACCGGGAGGACCGGCAGAACCTCGCCGCGAGCCTGCTCGCCGGCCGGCCGGTGCGCCGCCGCGAGCTGGCGGAGAGCTACGACGTCGTGGTGTTCCACCTTCCGGCGCAGCCCGCGTCGGCGGGATCCCGGGCGGCGACGGACCTCTTCCGCGCCGTCCGGTCCGATTTGGACACCCAGCCGGGCGTGCTGGTGACGTTCAAGGGTGACGGCGGGGTGCTCCTCGTCCCGGCCGGCGTCGCGGCCGACGCCGTGGCGGCCCGGGTCGACGAGATCTGCGGCCGTCGCTGCACGGCCGCCGCGGCCCACGCGGAAACCCGGTCGGACATCCCCGCCGCGCACTCCGAAGCCGTGGAAATCCTGGCCCTGGCGGAGAACCTGCGCCGCCCGGCCCGGCTCTACCGGCTCGCCGACCTGGCCATCGAGTACCAGCTCGCGCAACCGGGCCCGGCGCGGGAAGCGCTCGCGCTCGTACTGGCCCCGCTCGAGGACCACCCGCACCTGATCGACGCCCTGCGCGCGTTCGTGACGTCGGACTACAACCGCGGCGAAGCGGCGACGGCGTTGAACATCCACCGCAACACGCTGACCTACCGGCTGGGCCGGATCCAGCTGATCACCGGCTACGACGCGACGCGGCCCGCGGACGCCCGCCACCTGGCCGCCGCGATGACGGCTTACGACATCGTGCGGCAGAACGGGTGAATATCACGGGATAACGCTTACGTCGCGTTCTCGCGAATCCGTTGCGGATCCGGCCGGACGGCCGATTCCAGGAGGCGGAGACGGAAGAAGCTGATTCCCATGAAAGCCGCCCGAATTCTCGTCGCCACCCTGGTCTCGGTGAGCGTTGCCGCTTGTGGAACGCCGGTCGTCGGTGTGCCCGTACCGGTCGCCGCGCCACCGGCGCCGACGACCAGCACGGCCGTGATCGCCGTACCCGCGGCGCCGCAGACGGTGTACGTGCAGCAACCGCCCGCGTACGTCGCACCGGCGGACACCGCGGAGGCGCGCACGGTCATCGCGTACTACGACGCGATCAACCGGCGCGACTTCGTGACGGCGTGGTCGCTCGGCGGCAGCCGCATCGCCGGCGGCGGCGGGTTCGCCAAGTACGCCGACGGTTTCGCGACGACGGCGTGGGACACGGTGACCGTCACCGGCGTCCGGGGGAGCACGGTCTCGGTCGTGCTGTCGGCCGTGCAGACCGACGGGAGTACGCGGACGTTTTCCGGCACCTACACCGTTTCCGGCGGCGTCCTCGCCGGCAGTCACATGACCCGGACGAAATGAGCCAGCAAATGCGCCTCTTCCGCGCCACCGCCGCCCTTTCCTGCGTGCTCGCCCTCGCCGCGTGCGGGGTGCCGGTCGCCGGAACCGCCGCCCCCGCGGGGATTTCGACGGTGGTCACCACGGCACCGAGCACGCCGACGGTCACGGTGGCACCGCCGCCGACGCAGACGGTGACCGCCGTGGTGCCGCAGAAGGTGTACGCCCCGGCGAGCGGTCAGTGGTACGCCCAGTCGAGCTGGATCTACGCCCAGCCCTGGATCGCGATCACCCCCGCGGCCGGGCAGACGCCGTGCCAGTGGCTCCACGCGCGCGGCTACAGCTATCCGCAGGCGTACGCGGCCTGGGCGCAGAACGGCTACCCGGCGAGCTGGTCGGCCACCGGCGACGGCTACCCGTGCCAGAAGTCCTACGGCATGCAGCACTAGCCGGCCCAGGCGCGGACCAAAGGTCTTGAATGAGTCATTCAGGTCTTCGGAGGTCCTGAATGACTCATTCAAGACGTTCGCACGCGCCGCCGCGCTGTCAGCGGACCTCGGATGCGCGACCCTGGCCGGCCCAGGCGCGGACCACATCGCCCAGTACCGTCAGCGGCAGCGGCCCACCGCCGAGCACGACGTCGTGGAAGTCCTTGATGTCGAACGCTTCCCCGAGCTTCTCCTCGGCGAACCGGCGGAGGCGCAGGATTTCGAGCCGGCCGGTCATGTAGGCCAGCGCCTGGCCGGGGCTCTCGATGTACCGGTCCGTCTCGGACTGGACCTCGACCTCGCTCAGCACGGTGTGCGCGCGGAGGAACTCGACGCACTGCTCGCGCGTCCAGCGCAGGGCGTGCAGGCCGGTGTCGACCACCAGCCGCGCGGCACGCACCGAGTCCTCGGCGACCATGCCGAGCCGCATGAGGTCGCTGGAGAACAGGCCCATCTCGTCGGCGAGCCGTTCGGTGTAGAGGCCCCAGCCCTCGCTGTACGCGGTCACCGGCGCGATCCGCCGCAGCTGCGGCAGGTCGGTCAGCTCCAGCGCCAGCGAAGTCTCGAAGTGGTGCCCGGGCACGCCTTCGTGGAACGCCACGGTCTCGGCGATGAACCGGTCGCGCGTCCGCACCTCGTGCGCGTTGGTGAAGTAGATGCCCGGGCGCGAGCCGTCGAGGGCGGGCGGGAAGTAGTACGCCGGGGCGGCGGCGGGCGCGTCGGCTTCGGGGACGGCCCGGACGACGCACTCGGCGCGGGGCATCCGGTGGAACCAGTCCGGCGCCGCGGCGGTCGCGCGGGCGACGGCGGCGCGCGCGGTCTCCAGCATCTCCTCGGCGTCGCGCCAGCGGAGGCTTTCGTCGGTCCGCAGCCGGCGGCGGACTTCGGCCGGGTCGGTCAGCCCGAACTCCCGGCCGCCGATCTCGGCGTACTCGGCCTCGAGCCCGGCGAGGACGTCGAGGCCCAGCTGGTGCAGTTCCTCAGGGGTGTGGTCGGTGGTCGTGTGCATGCGCGCCAGCGCCGCGTAGTGCGCTTCGCCGTCTTCGAGCCAGCAAAGCCCGGGCTGGTCGTCGGGCCGGCCGTGCCCGGCGATTTCGGTGGCGAGAAACTCGCGGTAGCGCACCAAAGCCGGCCGGACCACCTCGGCCACCAGCCGGTCGCGGCGCTCGCCGCGGTCGCCGGTCAGCGGCTGGGCGAACACCTCCTCCTGGGCCAGGAACCGGTCCAGGAACGCGACCGCGTTGCGCGCCATGCGGTCGACCGGCGTCCGGCCCGCGCGAAGCCCGGCTCCTTGGCGCTGCGCCAACGCGTCGTAGAACGCGGGGAGCGCGGCCAGCCGGGTCAGGTAGTCCTCCTCGGCCCGTTCGCCGGACGGCGTGAGCTGCGGCAGGAAGAACAGGTGGCTGATGCCGGTCGCGAACATCGGGTCGGCCAGGGTGAACTCCACGGTCCGCGCGTCGAGCTGGGTGACCACGGCCTCGGCCTGCTGGACGACGACGCCGAGCGTCACCTGGTCGGGGTCCGCCGACGCCCGGGCCCGCGCGAGGATGCCGGCGGCGCGGTCGCGAATCTCCCGCTGCGCGGCTTCGCCGGGGTCGGTCAGCTCGGTGTCGTGGCCGGGGATGCCCACCATGGTCGCTTCGAGCGGCACCCAGGTGCCCAGGACGTCCAGGAGTTCGTCGGCCAGCGCGCTCGCTTCGGAGGTCATCTCCCCATTCTGTCGGCGCCGCTCAGCCTCGATCCAGGGGATTTCGCACCGGGGCGAGCGCGAGTTCCCGCGACAGCGCGAGGGCCGCGGTCCGCACCGCCGGGGCCAGCCGGTCGAGGTCCAGCTTCGCCGCGTTGCCCGTGATGGACAGGGCCGCGAGCACCTGGCGCCGCGCGTCGAACACCGGCGCGGCGACCGCCGACACGCCGACTTCGTACTCCTCGTGGTTGACGCCGTAGCCGCTCTCCGCCGCCCGGGTCAGCTCCTGCCGCAGCCGCCCGGGCGCGACGATCGTGCGCGGCGTCCAGCGCGCCAGCCCGGCGACGGCGAACTGGCGGAAGTAGTCCGGCGAGCCGAGGGCGAGGAACACCTTCCCGGTCGCGGTGCAGTGCAGCGGCAGCTTCCCGCCCACGCCGGACTCGATCAGCGTCGACCGTCGTCCGCTCACCTTCTCCAGGAACAGCGTGTGCGGGCCGTCCTGGACCGCGAGGTGGATGTTCTCGTGCGTCGCCTCGTACAGGTCCTCCAGGTAGGGCAGCGCTGCCTCGCGCAGGTCGCGCCGCCGCGGCACGCGCTGGCCGAGCTCGAACAGCTTCATGGCGAGCCGGTACCGGCCGTCGGTGCGTTCGAGCCCGCCCCAGCCGACCAGTTCGGCGGCGAGCCGGTACACCGTCGGCTTCGGCAGGCCGGTCCGCGCCGTCAGCTCGGCGAGGGAGAGCGTCGTGTCGGCGTAGGAAAACGCGTCCAGCAGCGTCAGGCCGCGGGCGAGGACGGACTTCGGCGGGCCGCTCATCCCGTGATGATGATCCGGTGGCGGGGGCGAGGCAACGTCGTTGAGCCGAGCGGTCACCGGATCGCCTCGGCGACTTTCGCGGCCAGCGCCAGCACGGTCAGTTCCGGGGCCACCGAGAGCACGGCCGGCAGCAGCGACGCGTCGGCGACGTACAGGCCGTCGACGTCGTGGGACCGCCCGTCCGGGCCCACGACCGAGCGGGCCGGGTCGTCGCCCATCGGCGCGCCGCCCTGCGGGTGCGCCGCGAACAGCCCGCTCCACACGACATCCCGGGCCCCGGCCGCGCGCAGGTGTTCCACCGCGAACTCCAGCGCCCCGGCCAGCCGTCGCCGCTCGGCCGTCGAGAACCGCTTGCCCACGACGACCGCGTCTCCGACGCCGAGGTCGGCGACAGCGGTGTTGTCGTCGGTGACCGGCACCTGCAGGCCCGTCCAATCCGGATAACCGCGCATGACCTCGGCCAGCCGCCCGCCCCACAGCGGCCGGCGCCCGGGGTCGACGAGGCTCGCGGCGAAGGCGACCGGGCCGGGCAACGCGGCCGGTTCGACGGCGAACCCCGCGCCCGCGTGGGGTTCCGGTGACCGGGCGAGCAGGCCGTACACCAGCCGGGCCGGGCGCAGGCCCAGCGTTCGCCCGGTCAACCGCGCCGACGGTGCGTCGATCTCGGCGGTTTCGTGGGTGTGCAACAGGATCCGGGGTGTCGCGAGCGGGCCGGCGGCGAGCACGACGACCGGGGCGCGCAGTACGCCGTCGCCCCCGTCGCACGTGTAGGCGACGCCGGTGACCTTCGGGCGCGGCCCCGACGAGTCGAGGAGGACGCGCCGGACCTCGTGCCGCCGGCGCACCCGTGCTCCCGACGCCGGCACCGGGCGTTCGTACCACGGTTCGAGGTCGGCCGGCCCGAACGGGCCCGCCGCGCCGAGCAGCCCGGTGTGCTCGTGGAACTTCGCGACGTCGGACGCGGGCGCGCGCTCGGCCTTCGCCGGGCCGGAAGCGGTGGGCGGCCCGATCGGCTCCTCATCCGCCGTGGACACGAAACAGGCGCGGCCGGGTCCGCTGTCGAGCAGCAGCACGTCGGCCCCACGCGCGGCCAGCACCGCGGCGATCGCCCCGCCGCCCGCGCCGACGACCAGGACGTCGGCCCGGTCGGGCCCCCGCCGGCCCGGCGGGGTGTGGTCGCCGTAGAACGCCTCGATCGCCAGCAGGCGGAACCGGTCGAAGGCGGCGCTTCCGGCTACCCTCGCCAGCGCCGGCGGGCTCGTCACCCCGGCCATGACCCCGATCGCGGCGTGCACGGCGTCCTCCTCGGCCGGGGTGAGGGCGGACAGGGTCGTGGCGAGGTACCGGTCCGGCCGGGCGGCGGCCGAGCCGGGGACGAGCAGCTCGCAGACCCGCGTCACGACGGCCGCCTCGCCGGCGCCCAGCAGTTCGCTCACGGCACCCCGTCACTTTCGCTGATTCAGTGGAACGCCGAACCACCGTCGACGTTCAGCGTCTGCCCGGTCAAGAACCCGCTGCCCTCGTCGCACACGTAGCGCAGCGTCGACAGCACGTCCGCGGGGCTCTCGGTGCGCGGCACCGCCTGCCGCGCCCGGACCCGCTCGAACCCGCCCCCGGCACCGGTCGTGCGGGCGGCCGTCGCCGTCGTCGTCAACCCGGGTGCGATCGCGTTCACCGTGATGCCTTCCGCGCCGACCGCGTTGGCCAGTGCGCGCGTGAAGCCGACCAAGCCCGCTTTCGACGTCGTGTACGCGACCAGGTCCGGCGGACCGAGGAAGACGACCGCCGACACGATGTTCACCACCCGGCCCCAGCCGGCCGCCCGCAGGTGGGGCAGCGCGGCCCGCGTCACCAGGAACGGCCCCTCCAGGTTCAGCCGCATCACCCGGCGCCAATCGTCCACAGTGGTCTCTTCGAACGCGATCGGCGGGTAGATCCCGGCGTTGTTCACCACGATGTGCAGAGCGCCGAACGCGTCCACGACCTGTTCCACCGCGGCCTCGACGGCGACCGGGTGCGTCACGTCGACCGTCACCGGCAGGAACTCCCCGCCCGCGGCGACCACCCGCGCGGACGTCTCGGCCTGGTTGTCCACGTCCCAGCCGGCCACGCGGTGGCCGAGCCCGGCGAGGGTGACGGCGAACTCCTGGCCGAGTCCGCGCGCGGCCCCGGTGACGACGGCGATCCGGCTGGCGACCCGGCTGGTGGACGGCATGGCGGCAGCGTGGCGGCCGGCGCCCGGTCGCGACAAGGTCACCGTTTCACCCACCGAAACGCGCGTCTTGCCGAACCCGTGCCCGCCTGGTGACCTTCGCGGCTATGTCCACGACCCCGTGGTACCGCCACATCCTGCGCGACGAGCTCGGCGTCGTGCTGGTCCTGGCTGTCCTGGTGGGCGTCGTCGGGCTGGCGCACCCGGACTTCCTGCGCCCGGTCAACCTGCTCTCCACCGCGCAGAGCTCGGTCTACGTCGGCCTGATGGCCTGCGGGATGGTGTTCCCGCTCGCGATGCGCGAGGTCGACCTGTCGCTCGGCGGGCAGTACGCGCTCGGCATCGTGCTGGGCGCCGTGCTGATCCGCGACGGCTGGTCGCCGTGGCTGGCGCTGCCGGCGATCCTGGTGGTCGCGACCGTGCTCGGCTGCCTCAACGGTGCGATCACGACGTACCTGCGGCTGCCGTCGTTCATCGTCACCCTCGCCGCCGCGCTGCTCTTCCGCGGCGCCGCGCTCGCGCTGGCCGACGGCAAGCAGATCAGTAGTATGCCGCTGGACCACGCGTTCTTCAGCGTGCTCGGCGGCGACCTGGCCGGCGTGCCGACGTCGGTCTGGGTGCTGCTGGTCGCGACGATCGCGCTGACGGTGGTCTTCACGCGGACCCGGTTCGGGGCGCGGGTGCGGGCCGTCGGGTCGAACCCGGACGCCGCCGAGTTCAGCGGCCTGCCGATCGCCCGGACGCGGATCGCCGCGCTCGGCCTGTCCGGGTTCATGGGCGGCGTCGCGGCCGTGCTCGGGCTGGCGTTCTTCACCGCGGGCGACCCGACCGTCGGCAACGGCTACGAGCTGACCGCGATCGCCGCGTGCATCATCGGCGGCACCCCGCTCGCGGGCGGGCGCGGCTCGGTGCCCGGCGCGGTGCTCGGCAACCTCATCCTCACCACCGTCGCGGCCAGCCTGGTGTTCCTGCAGGTGCCGATCAACTGGACGACGTTCGCCACCGGCGCGGTGATCCTGGTCGCCGTCGCCTTCGACAGTGTGCTGCGCCGCACGCGCGGCCGGTCCCCTCGCAGGAGAACCCATGAAACGGATCCCGGTCCTGGTCCTGATCACGTGCCTGACGCTGAGCGCCTGCGGTAGCTCCGGCGGTTCCGGCGGCGGCCAGTTGAAGATGGGCATCGCCGTCGCGAACATCAGCCTCAACTTCGCCCACGAGATGGTCGAAGGGGCCGAAATGGCGGCGCAGCACGAAGGCGGCGTCGACTTCAAGGCCGTCGGGCCGCCCAACACCGACGGCCCGGCCGAGCAGCAGCTGTTCACCAACCTCACGCAGACCAACCCGGACGGCGTGGTGCTGATGAACCTCGACCCGCCGATCTTCACCCGGCCGGCCGCGACCGCGATCGACCGCGGGGTGCCGGTGGTCGCGCTCGACACCGCGCCGACCGACGGCAGCAAGGTCACTTTCTACGTCGGCAACGACAACTACGACCTCGGCGCGCAGCTGGCGCAGGAGTTGCTGAAGCGGTTGCCCGCCAACCCTTCCGGCACGGTCGTGGTCGGCGTGCCCAACCCCGGGACGCCGGTGCTGGACAACCGCGCTCGCGGCATCAAGGAGACGTTGGCGGCGAAGGCGCCCGGGATCAAGGTGCTCGGCCCGTTCCAGACCTACAGCGACCCGAACCAGAACTACGGCGCGTGGTCCGCGCTGGTGCACGCGAACCCGTCGGCGCTGGCGTTCCTCGGTGTCGGCGACGCGGACAGCTACGACCTCGCGAAGATCAAGCAGGCGGAGAGCGGCAAGTACCTCGTCGCGGGCGCCGACGTCGACGCGAAGACGCTGCAGGGGGTCAAGGACGGCCTCGACTTCGTCACCATCGACCCCGAGCACTTCCTCAAGGGCTACGTCGTGACCGCGCTGCTGATCCGTTCGGTGAAGGACAAGAAGCCGCTCCCGCAGGGCTGGTTGAAGACGCCGGGCCTCGTGGTCGACTCGTCGAACATCGACGTGGTGCTCAAGCGCCAGCTGACACCGCAGGCGGCGTACGACTTCTACAAGCCCGAGATCGACCGGTTGCTGGCGAACCCGGCGGGCCTGGTGCGGCCGCTGACCGAGGCTCGCTGAGGTGCTGCGTGCGACCGGCCTGACCCGGCGTTACGGCGGCGTCACCGCACTGTCCGAAGTGGACATCGTGCTGGCCCCCGGTGAGGTGCACGCGGTGGTGGGGGAGAACGGTGCGGGCAAGTCGACGCTGGTGAAGATCCTGTCGGGGGTGCTCCGGCCGGACGTGGGCTCGCTGTCGCTCGGCGACTCGCCGGTGGCGTTCTCGTCCGCTCGCGACGCGGTCGGCCGCGGGGTCGCGCTGGTGGCGCAGGAGCTGGCGGTGTTCCCCGACCTGACGGTGCTGGAGAACCTGTTCCTGCTCAACCGGCGGCGGTTGGCTTCGCGCGCGGCGCCGGTGCTGGCGGAGCTGGGACTCGACGTGCCGTTGGACGCCCGGGCCGGTTCGCTCACGCTGGCCGACCAGCAGCTGCTGGAGATCGGCCGGGCCCTGCTGCGGGACCCGGCGGTGCTGATCCTGGACGAGCCGACGTCGGCGTTGCCCGCCGAGGCCGTGACGCGGCTGATGGGCGTGCTGCGGCGGCTCGTCGCGCGTGGGGTGGCGGTGTTGTACGTGTCGCACTTCCTGGAGGAGGTGTTGCGGATCGCTTCGCGGATCACGGTGCTGCGCGACGGCCACGTGGTGCTGGACGGCGTCGAGAAGGAGTCGGTGGACCTGCACGGCGTGGTGGCGGCGATGCTGGGAGACCGCGCCCTCGCTCCCGTCGCTTCCCGGACCTCGCCGCCCCGGCCCCGGCCGCCCGCGATCGTGGTCGAGGAGCCCGCCTTCGCCGTGGCGGAAGGGGAGATCGTCGGTCTGGCCGGCCTGCAAGGTGCGGGACACCTCGAAGTCCTCGCCGCGCTGTCCGGGCGGCCGCCGGGCCACGGCCGGGTCCACATCGGGGGCCGGCCCGCGCCGCGTTCGGTCCGCGCCGCGGTCCGGGCCGGGATCGCGTTCGTCCCGAGCGACCGCAAACGCTACGGCCTGATGCTCGATCAGCCCGTGTGGCGCAACACCAGCGCCGCCACCTGGCTCGGAGCCGGCCGCGGTGGCTGGTGGCTGCGCCGCGAAGCCCACCGCGCGGCCGCCCGCCGGCACATCGAGCGGCTGCGGATCCGGGGCGGCCCGGACGACCTCGTGGCCACGTTGTCCGGCGGCAACCAGCAGAAGGTGGTCTTCGCGAAGTGGCTCGAGGCCAATCCCCTGCTGCTGGTGCTGGACGACCCGACCCGCGGCGTCGACGTCGGCGCGCGAGCCGAGATGCACGCGGTGATCGCGGAGCTGGCGGCGGCGGGGAAGCCGGTCGTGCTGGCGTCGACGGACCTGGCGGAACTGTGCGAGCTGTGCGACCGGGTGCTGGTGTTCCAGCGGGGCCGGGTGGTGGCGCGGTTGACGCGCTCGGAGCTGTCCGAACGCGCGCTGAGCGTGGCGATGAACGCGGGGTGGGGGGGGGGGGGGGGGGGGTGTGGGGGGGGGGGGGGGGGCCCACTCCCCGCCGGGGGGCGGGGGGGAGCACAAGAGGTGAAGGCGCGAATT
>NZ_JBFBAG010000075.1:0-31545 GCF_040682155.1 Amycolatopsis sp. NPDC051371 | reverse complement strand
CGCCGGCAAGCGTCACCCGCTGGACGCGCTGCTGTGGCGCGTGGCCCGCGAGGGCGAGCCGTCGTGGGAGTCCGAGCTGGGCGCGGGAACAGTGTTAGAACACTGTTACGCACTCACGACCCCTTGGCGCTAGGTCAAACTCGAACAAGGTCTCGCATCAGGATCTTTCGCCCCGTTGGGCACCCAGCGCACGTTCGCGAACGACGCCTGGAACGCGGCGTCGGTGTAGACCAGGAACGGCGTGTTGATGTGCTCGAAGTCGAGCCCGTTGTTGAAGCAGGACAACGGGATCTTGACCGTCGTCTTCGCGCCGCCCGCCAGGTCGGTGAACAGCTTCGTCGCGTTCACCTCCGAGAAGCACGGGTAGACGCAGTGCATGCTGATCACCGTCCGGTTGACCGGTGCCTGCTGCACGGTCGTGTCGAACTCCAGCGCCCCGTCCGCGTTGAGATAGCTGCGCAGGTCGTTCGTGCCCGCCGTGTTCTGCATGTAGAGCTGAGCCGCGCCGGTACCCGTCCAGGTCGCCTTCAGGCCGTCGCCCTGCACGTTGACGTCCGTCGGGACCGTGTTGATCTCGGGGTGGTCGGCCGTGCCGTCCGGGCCGATCACGGTGCCGCCCCAGTTCGAAGCCGAGCCGATCTGGCTGGTGTACGGCGCGACGTCGGTCCGGTCGAAGATCGACAGGTCCTCGGTCGCCGTCCCGCCGCCGCCGGTGGACCCGCAGGTCGCCGGGCCGGGGGTCTCGTCCAGCTGGCCGATCGTGACGCGCTGGCCCGACTTCAGGCCGTAACCCAGCTTGAACAGCGGGTCGTAGTCCGGGGACCACGGGTTGAGCGGCGTCTGGCACGCGCTCTTCGGCCACGAGTACGACAGCGTGCCCTGGTAGCCGGTGCCGTCCTTGCCCTTGACCAGCATGTCGGCGACGCCGCCGCCTTCGGTGCCGGGCAGCCAGGCCGCCACGAACGCGTCGGAGCGGTTGATCTCCTTGTTCATGTACAGCGGGCGGCCGCCGACGTAGACGGTGACGACCGGGGTGCCCTTGCCGCTGACCTTGTCCAGCACGGCCAGGTCCTCGGGGTAGAGCTTCGACGCCTCGAGGGTCTTGCGGGTCAGGTCGCCGACGCCCTCGGCGTACGGCGTCTCACCGATGACGGCGATGACGGCGTCGTAGCCCTTGGGGTCCACGCTGCCGGTGGCGTCGAAGGTGACGTTCGCGTCGCCGAGGTCCTGCTTGATCCCGGTCAGGATCGAGGTGGCGTTCGGGAAGTCGGCGTTGGTGTTGCCGGTGCCCTGCCAGCTCAGCGTCCAGCCGCCGGTCTGGTTGGAGATGTTGTCGGCGCTCTTGCCGACCA
Organism: Amycolatopsis sp. NPDC051371; assembly: GCF_040682155.1. Classification (NCBI taxonomy): domain Bacteria; kingdom Bacillati; phylum Actinomycetota; class Actinomycetes; order Pseudonocardiales; family Pseudonocardiaceae; genus Amycolatopsis; species Amycolatopsis sp. NPDC051371. The sequence goes on along the minus strand of NZ_JBFBAG010000075.1, from coordinate 30,193 downwards.
CCAGGACCTTCGACTTCGGCTTGAGCGGCAGCACGTTGCCGTTGTTCTTCAGCAGCGTCTGCGACTCGCGGGCCGCGTCGCGGGCCAGCCAGTTGTCCTTCAGCGCCTCGTCGGAGTTGGCGTAGGAGCGGTCGGACGGCTTCTGCGACTCGAAGAGACCGTCACGGATCTTGACGCGCAGGATGCGGGTGACCGCGTCGTCGATCCGCGACATCGGGATCTGACCGCTGTTGACCTGGGCGATCGTGTTGGTGATGAACGCCTTCCAGTCGGCGGGCACCATCACGACGTCGATGCCGGCGTTGATCGCCTGCGGGCACGACGAGTTGGTGCAGCCGGGGACCTGGCCGATGGCGTTCCAGTCGGACACGACCAGGCCGTCGAAGCCGATCTTGCCCTTGAGGATCTGGTTCATGGCCTTGTCGCTGCCGGTCAGCTTGCCCTCGTTGATGCCGAGGTCCGGGTTGGTCCAGCTGTTGAACGACACCATCACGGTCTGGGAGCCGGCGGCGAGCGCGCCGTAGTAGCCCTGGCCGTGGATGTTGATCATGTCGGCTTCGGACGACGGGTTGACGCCCTGGTCCTGGCCCTTGATCGTGCCGCCGTCCCCGATGAAGTGCTTGGCGGTGGCGATGACGCCGTTGTAGCCGATGCGGCTGGTGGCGCCGTCCTGGAGGCCGTTGATGTCCTCGTAGCCGTAGGAGCGGGTGATCCGCGGGTCCTCGGAGAAGCCTTCGTAGGTGCGGCCCCAGCGGTCGTCCTGGACGACGGCCAGCGTCGGGGAGAAGGCCCAGTCCTGGCCGGTGGCGCGGACCTGCCGGGCGGTGGCGCCGGCGACGTCGCGGACCAGGCACGGGTCGTGCGCCGCGCCGAGACCGATGTTGTGGGGGAACACGGTCGCGCCGTAGACGTTGTTGTTGCCGTGCACGGCGTCGATGCCCCAGATGACGGGGATCTTCGTGCGGCTGGTCTTGGAGGCGTTCCAGTAGGCGTCGGCGAGGTTCAGCCAGTCCTGCTGGGTGGCGTGCTTGTTGCCGCCGGGCCACGCGCCGCCGCCGTTGAGGACGGTGCCGATGGAGTACTGGCGGACCTCGTCGGGGGTGATCGAGGTGATCTCGGGCTGCGTCATCTGCCCGACCTTCTCCTCGAGGGTCATGCCCGCGAGGATCTGGGCGATGCGCGCCTCGTCGCCGGCCTTGCCCTTGAGCCGGCTGTCGACCTTCGGCCAGTCCGCCAGGGTGGGCAGGCTGTTCTCGATCTTGGCGCAGCCGTTCTTGTCCTTGGCGGGCTGGCCGATGACGGGCTGGGCCGGTGCGTCTGCTTGGGCCGGCGTCGCGGTGGCGACCCCTCCGAGCAGGCTCAGGCTCATCAACGTGACGAGCGAACTTCGGCGCGCACGGGACCACGCGCGTGATCTTCTGGCCATGGTCTGGTCCATTCTGCGGTGAACGGCGGCGGACCGGCCGATCCTCACCGGGTGGAGGGGACGCCGTCAATAGTTTGGGGTGGTTGGGGCGCAAGTTAATTCTCGACATAAAATAAGAGTCGCCCGGAGGGTGGCCACGCCTAGTCCTCGGGCCGGTGAACGTCAAGGGCACTGCGGGGCACGGGTTCTGCCCGGCGGTCGCGAGGATGCGTCCGTGCGGGTGATCCTCGGTTGCCCGTTCGGCGAGGTACGGGGCCGAGGCAACCCTTCGATCACGCGAGTCGACTCCCTGATCACGCGAGTCGACCCTCTGGGCACGCGAGCCAACCCCTTCCCGTCGCGCGAGGTGGCCCGGGCTGCGTGATCGAAGCCGGAACTCGCGTGATCGGGGCCGGAACTCGCGTGATTGGGGCCGGAACTCGTGATCGGACGGGCATCTCGCGTGATCAGGCGGGCATCTCGCGTGACTGGAGGGGCATCACGCGCGATTGGCGGGGTCAGCTCAGGACTGAGCCTGGTAGCTCCTCGAAGATCAGCCACGTCCGCGTCGACCGGACCCCCTCCAAAGCCTGCAGCCGCTCCAGGACCACGTCGCGCAACGTCGTGTTGTCCGGCGTCCGGACCAGCAGCAGGATGTCGAAGTCGCCGCCCACCAAAGCCACGTGGTCGACGTACGGGATCTCGTGCAGGTCCGTCGCCATCGTGCGCCACGACGTCTGCTCCACCGTCACCATGATGTACGCCGACGTGCCCAGGCCCGCCCGCCGCGGATCGATGCGCGCGCCGAAGCCCGTGATCACGCCCTCCGCCATCAGGCGCTCCAACCGCGCGTACGCGTTCGTGCGCGAGATGTGCAGCTTCTCGGCCAGCGCCCGGACCGCCAGGCGACCGTCCGAAGACAGCTCCGCCAGCATCGCCCGGTCGACCTCGTCCAGGGCCGGGACCGTTCGTCCCGGCAGGGCCCCGACAGCCGAGGTCGAGAAAGACGATTGGTCACCGGAGGACCCAGAACGAGACTGTTTGTCGCTCATTTCGCCGAAGCCTTGAACAGAAGACCGCCGAGAACCACCATTCGAGCATCATATGTCTGCGAGAGGTGGTGTGCGCCATGGCCGTGGAGACCCTCCTGCCGTCCGCGTCGCCGGTGCGGTTCGTCGCCGAGGACGGGACGCGCGCCGATCAGGACGGCGGCTACGCCGAGCCCACGAAAGACCGCCTGAAAGCCGCCTACCGGCTGATGGTCCTGGGCCGCCGGTTCGACGTCCAGGCGACCGCCCTCACCAAGCAGGGCCGCCTCGCCGTCTACCCCTCCAGCGCCGGCCAGGAGGCCTGCCAGGTCGCCGCCGCGCTCGCGCTCCAGGACCACGACTGGCTCTTCCCCACCTACCGAGACTCGGTCGCCCTCGTCGCGCGCGGCCTGAAGCCCGGCGAAGTCCTGACGCTGCTTCGCGGCGACGCGCACTGCGGCTACAACCCCACCGAGACGCGCGTAGCGCCCCAGTGCACTCCGCTCGCGACGCAGACTCTGCACGCCGCCGGTCTCGCGCACGCCATGCAGCGACGCGGCGAAGACGCCGTCGCGCTCGCCCTCATCGGGGACGGCGCCACCAGCGAAGGCGACTTCCACGAGGCGCTCAACTTCGCCGCCGTCTTCAAGGCGCCCGTCGTGTTCTTCGTGCAGAACAACCGCTACGCCATCTCCGTCCCCTTCGAGAAGCAGAGCGCCGCGCCCGCGCTGGCGTACAAGGGGATCGGCTACGGCATGCGCTCGGAGCAGGTCGACGGCAACGACGCCGTCGCGGTCCTCGCTGTCCTCGACGACGCCGTGAAGCACGCCCGCGAAGGCAAGGGCCCGGTCCTCGTCGAGGCCCACACCTACCGCATCGACGCCCACACCAACGCCGACGACGCCACCCGCTACCGCGACGCGGACGAAGTCGCGAAGTGGCGCGAAGCGGACCCGCTCAAGCGGCTCGAGACCTACCTCGGCGACGTCCTCACCCAGGACGAAATCATGCAGTACCGAGAAGAAGCCGAAGAGTTCGCCCAGACCGTCCGCGACACCCTGAACGCCGACGCCGAGCTGGACCCGATGTCGCTGTTCGACCACGTCTACGCCGAGCCGACCCGCCAGCTGCAGCGCCAGCGGGCGATGGTCGCGGCCGAACTGGAGGCCTGATGACGACCACGATGGCGCAGGCGCTCAACGCGGCCCTGCGGGACGCGCTCAAGGACGACGACCGCGTGCTCGTGTTCGGCGAGGACGTCGGCACCCTCGGCGGCGTCTTCCGGGTCACCGACGGCATCACCGCCGACTTCGGCGAGGACCGCTGCTTCGACACGCCGCTGGCGGAGTCCGGCATCGTCGGGTTCGCCGTCGGGATGGCGATGGGCGGCTTCCGCCCGGTCGTCGAGATGCAGTTCGACGCCTTCGCCTACCCCGCGTTCGAGCAGATCACCTCGCACGTGGCGAAGCTGCGCAACCGCACGCGCGGCGCGCTCTCGCTGCCCATGGTGATCCGCATCCCCTACGCCGGCGGCATCGGCGGGGTCGAGCACCACTGCGACTCCAGCGAGGTGTACTACACGCACACGCCGGGCCTGCGCGTCGTCACGCCGGGCACCGCGCAGGACGCCTACGACCTGCTCCGTGACGCCATCGAGTCGCCGGACCCGGTCGTCTTCCTCGAGCCCAAGGCCCGCTACTGGTCCGGCGAAGAGGTGAGCTTCACCCGGAACGGCCCCGCCATGGACAAGGCCGTCGTCCGCCGGGAAGGCAAGGACGTCACGCTCATCGCCTACGGGCCGATGGTCGCCACCGCGATGGAGACCGCCGAAGCCGCGACGGCCGAGGGCTGGGACGTCGAGGTCGTCGACCTGCGCTCGCTGTCGCCGTTCGACGACGAGACCGTGACGGCTTCCGTGCGCCGCACCGGGCGGGCCGTGGTGGTCCACGAAGCCGCCGGCTTCGGCGGCTACGGCGCCGAGGTCGTCGCGCGCGTCACCGAGCAGTGCTTCCACCAGCTGCACGCGCCGGTGCTGCGCGTGACCGGGCTCGACATCCCGTACCCGGCGCCGAAGCTCGAGCGCCACATGCTGCCCGACGTCGACCGGATCCTCGACACGATCGCGCGCCTGCAGTGGGCCGACACCCCGGTGGTGGCCGGTGCCTGACTTCCTGCTGCCGGACCTCGGCGAGGGCCTGACCGAGGCGGCCATCCTCAACTGGCACGTCGGCATCGGCGACACGGTGAAGGTCGACCAGATCGTCGTCGAGGTCGAGACGGCGAAGGCCGCGGTCGAGGTGCCGGTGCCGTTCGCCGGCGTGGTGTCCGCGCTGCACGGCGAGCCGGGGCAGCTGCTGCCGGTCGGCGCGCCCCTGCTGTCCGTCGGCGGGTTCGCCGAGCCGGGCGTCACGACGTCTTCCGGCAGCGGCAACGTCCTCATCGGGTACGGCACCGCGCCCACGACCCGGCGCAAGCGCGTCCGTCGCGTCGAAGCTCCCGCCGCGCCGGTGAAGGCCAAGGCGCCCGGCGTGATCTCGCCGTTCGTCCGGAAGCTGGCTTCGGACAACGGGATCGACCTCGCGAAGGTGACCGCCACCGGCCCGGACGGCATCATCCGCCGCGCCGACGTCGAGGCGCTGCTGAAGAAGCCTCAGGCCGCGGGCGGACGCCGGATCCCGCTGACCGGGATCCGCAAGGCCGTCGCCGACAAGCTCACGACGTCCCGGCGGGAGATCCCCGAAGCCACGGTCTGGGTGGACGTCGACGCGACCGAGCTGGTCGCGGCCCGGGCGGCTTTGAACGCCAAGACGGACCGGCCGGTCAGCCTGCTCGGGCTGATCGCGCGGTTCGCCGTCGCGGGGCTTCGCAAGTTCCCCGAACTGAACTCGCGCGTCGAGGGCGACGAGATCGTCGTGCTCGACGAGATCCACCTCGGGTTCGCCGCGCAGACCGATCGCGGGCTGGTCGTGCCGGTCGTGCGGGACGCGGGGGAGCTGTCGACGCGGGGCCTTTCGGCCGCGATCGGCGCCCGCGCCCGCACCGCGCGCGACGGCAAGCTCGCGCCCGCGGACCTCACCGGCGGCACGTTCACGGTCAACAACTACGGCGTCTTCGGCGTCGACGGCTCGGCCGCGATCATCAACCACCCCGAGGCCGCGATCCTCGGCATCGGCCGGATCATCGACCGGCCGTGGGTGGTCGACGGTGCCCTGGCGGTGCGGAAGGTCTGCGAGCTGACCCTGGCGTTCGACCACCGCGTCTGCGACGGCGGCACGGCGGGCGGGTTCCTGCGGTTCGTCGCGGACTGCGTCGAAGCGCCGGTCACGGCCCTGGGCGACCTGTAACGACTCACCGCGCGCATTGGCCGGTCGTGACGGTCGTGGCACTTAAAGTGTTCGCGTGACGACTCCAGCCCAGCACGACCGCGACCTGGCCGAAGCGCGCGTGGGCCGGCTCAAGCAGGACCTGCGCGACGGGCTGGCGACCCCGCCCGCCGACGTCGAAGCGATGGACGAGCTCGTCGCGACGGCGCACCGGCTGCTCGACTCCGAGGTGGCTTTCGACGAGGCGAGGCACCGGCTCGCGAACGCCGAGCTCGAGTCGCGGCACGCGGCGACGCAGCGCGCGGTCGTCTACTTCGCGGCCGCGCCGGTGCTGGTGCCGCTGGCCGCCGCGGCGCTGGTGCTGTTCGACGTGCTCTCGCCGGTGTGGCTGCTCGCGCTCGTCCCGCTGTTCGCGGCGGGAGCGTGGATCGGCTTCGGGCCGGTCCGGTGCGTCGGCGACGTCATCCGCGAGCGGACGCGGGCGGCGTGGGCGGGCAGCGTCACGGCCGGGTTGCTGGTGTGCGCGCTGGTCCCGTGGTCCGGCGCCGTCGTCTGCACGATCTTGACGGCGCTGGGCGTCGCGGCCACGTGCGGGCTGCTGTGGCGGGAAAGCCGGATCCCATGAGCCACGGCTACGCGACCTACGGCGACGATCCCGAGTTCTCGGCCGACTACGAAGAGCCCGTCGACTCGACGCGGCGCGACCTCGACGAGCTGTTCGCGGCGGTCGACGGGCTGCGCGCGGCCGTCGAAGAGTCCGACGACCGCTTGCGTCAGGACGTCGCGGACCTGACCGAGCGGCTCGAGAGCGGCAGCGGGCACCGGCAGGAGGACCGCATCGACCTGCTCGGCCGGCAGCTGGACCGGCTGCAGCAGCAGGTCCAGGCCCTCGAGCGCGCGGTACGCGTGTCGGATGGAGTGCCGCAGGTCGACCTCGACGACGTCGGCGCGGAGACCCGCGCGCTCGCGGCGCAGGCGGCGCGCTGGGACGACCTGCACAAGGAGCTGGTGACGAAGGAGCAGCGCGCCCGGTACGAAGAGGAGATCTCGCGCCTTTCGTCGGTGCACGCGGCGTTGTCCCGATGCGATGCCGACCTGCTGGAAGTGATGCGCGTCCTGGCTTCGACGGATCGCGCCTCCCGGGCCCGAGGAGACGCGGAGTCGTCGTTGCGGGCGTTGTCGACGCGGCGCCGGACGCTGCTGGACGAGGAGATCCCGGCGGCGGCTTCGGCGGCGGACCAGGCGCGGCTGGCGTTGCGCGAGGCAGACGCGGTGGAGGCGCGGATCGTGCCCCAGCTGGAGCGCGCCGAGCGGGCGTGGCACGACCTGCAGGTGCGGCTGCGGACGCGGATCACCGACGCGCTCGGCTCGAACGCGCTGCTGCCGACGTGGTTCGGCCACGCGCTCGGTGTGGCGCCACCGGCTGGGGCCTCCGGCGATGCGTGGATCCGGACGGCCGCGTCGGTGCTGGCGTACCGGGTGACGTTCGGGATCCTGGATCCGGCGTTGCCCCTGGGCCCGCCGGCTTCTGACGATGCGGACACGACCGAGCGCCGCTGGACCTGGCGAGCCCGCCTGGAGTCCGACCTGAACGAGCTTTCGCTCTAGCCTCGCGTGCGCGGAGGGGCATCACGCGTGATCAGAGGGGCATCACGTGTGATTGGGAAGGCATCACCCGTGCCTGGAGGGTCGGCTCGCGTGCCTGGAGGCCCGGGGTCGACACGGCGGACGTGTCGTGTCGACTCTCCAAACACGAGTCATGCCCCTCTAATCACGGGTGATGCCCTTCCAATCACGCGTGATGCCTCTCCAGTCACGGGTGAAGCCCTTGGAATCACGGGTGAAGCCCGCGGAGAGCCGACTCCAACTGGCGGTGGAGGTCGCCGAGGCGGGATTTGCCTGGTTTGCCGGGCGGGAGGCGGCGAAGGATGACGGTCACCGTAGGGGGCGCGTGATCGAGGGCCCAGGCGACCTCGAGCGAGGCATCGCCGCCGGCGAGTTCGCGCGCCAACGCTGCCTGTTGCGCGGGGCCGACGATGTGCTTCACCTGGTGCGGCGACGCCAACGGGTGCAAGTAAGCCGCTCCCGCCGCGCCGACTGCCGCGCGGGCGGCGGCCGACGCCACCGGATCCTCGGCAGAGCCCGCCGCTGCCAGTGCGGCCCACGCCACCGTGCGAAGCAGCTTCGTGCGCGGAGCGCCAGAAGCGAACTCTCGCGCCGCGGAGATCGCGGAGCGCGGACGAGGGTCGCCGGGGACCCGCGACTCGTACAACGGCAGAGCCCGCGAAGCGCAGTCGGCGGCCCAGCCGGTCAACGCCCGCAGCTCGTCCAGAGTCAGCTCCATGTGGGTGAAGCGTATCTTTGAAACCCCGGTTGAGACTTTCAGACGACCGCCGGCTGCCGGAGCGGACGGCGCAGGCGGTTGAACAGCTTTGCGTTGTTCAGCGCGAACACTCCGACCGTCGAACCGTCCCGTTGCCACACCGCCACGAACGACGACGAAGAAGGATCGCCGTCCACGAACGACAGCGAGTCGTCCGGGCGCGGGTGCCCGGCCAGCTGGAGCGTCCCCGAATACTGGTCCGACCAGACGTACCCGCTCGGCGTGTAAGTCCGCGAGGTCCGCCCTGCCAGGAGGTTCGCCACCGCGACCGGCGCCTGCTCCGACGCGTTCGTCCAGTGCTCGTGCCGCCGGCCCCCGTACCTGGCGACGTCGCCCACCGCGACCACCTGCGGCAGCTCCGTCACCAGGCCCGCGTCCACGCAGACCCCGTTGGAGACGGTCAACCCCGAGCCCGCCAGCCAGTCCGTCGCCGGGGTCATGCCGACGCCCGTCACGACCACGTCGGCCGGCACCAGCGAACCGTCGGCCAGGTGGACGCCCGCCTCGGACATGCCCGAGACCCCGACCCCACAGCGCAGGTCCGTGCCGTGGTCGGCGTGCAGCCGGGCGCACACCGCGGCCAGCTCCGGCCCCAGCACCGGGGCCAGTGGTGCAGGCAAAGCTTCCAGGACGACCACGTCGAGACCCAGCGAACGGCACGTCGAGGCCACCTCGGCCCCGATGAACCCGGCGCCGACAATCGCTACGCGGACCCCCGGCACCAACGCCGCGCGCAAGGCGACAGCGTCGTCGAGCGTCCGCAACACAAAGGCGCTCTCGAAGCCCGGCAGCGTCCGCGCCCGGCCGCCGGTGGCGATGACGACGCCGTCCGCGTGCACCGATCCGCCGTCCGACAGCCACACCCGGCGCTCCGAAGGGTCCAGCGAAGTCGCGCGGACGCCGAGCCGGAAGTCCAAGGCCAGCGACGCGAGGTCGCCGGCGTCGAGCAGTTCCAGCGAAGCGGCGGAGGCCGTCCCGGCGAGGAACGCCTTCGACAGCGGCGGCCGGTCGTAGGGCAGGTGCTGCTCCTCGCCGATCAGCACGACCCCGCCGTCGTAACCCTGCGCGCGCAGCTCCTGCGCGGCGCGGACCCCGGCGAGCGACGCGCCGACGACCGCGATGCGCTTCACGCGGCGTCCTCGCGAGCCACGCCCTGGACGTAGATGACGCCCTCGTCGACGACGACCGAGTACGTGCGCACCGGCTCCTTCGCCGGCAGGCAGCTCGGCATGCCCGTGCGCAGGTCGAACAGCGCCGCGTGCAGCGGGCACTCGACGAAGCAGCCTTCGAGCCAGCCGTCGGCCAGGGAGGCGTCCTGGTGGGTGCACGTGTCGTCGATGGCGTACAGCTCCCCGTCCTCGGTGTTGAACACCGCGATGGCGGGCGACCCCGGGATCCGGACGGACTCACCCGGGGGCAGCTCGTCCACCGTGCATGCGCGAATCATGGGTCCTCCGAGACTGTTGCGCATAGGGGAACATCAACTGTGATCCGCAACAAAGTCTGAGTCCCATGAAGGGCGTCGTCAAGGGGGTACGCCCCGGTAGTTTCGTTACCCGGTAACGGATATTCCGGGCATGTCGAAGGCCCGTACCGAGGATGGCGGTACGGGCGCTGCGACGCCGGAGGCTAGTTCTCCCCGTGCCGGTAGAACGGCGTCTTGATCGGGGCCAGCGGGGTGTTGCCGAGGATGAGGTCGGCCGCCTTCTCGGCGGTCATCATCACCGGCGCGTAGATGTTGCCGTTGGGGATGTAGGGCATGACCGACGCGTCGACCACGCGCAGGCCCTCGGTGCCGTGCACCCGCATGGTCTGCGGGTCGACGACGGCCTTGTCGTCCACGCCCATCTTGGCCGTGCACGACGGGTGCAGCGCCGTCTCGGCGTCCTTGGCGACCCAGTCCAGGATCTCCTCGTCGGACTCCACGGACGGCCCCGGTGAGATCTCCCCGCCGTTGTACGGCTCCATCGCCGACTGGTTGAGGATCTTCCGCGCCACCCGTACGGCTTCGACCCATTCGCGACGGTCGTTCTCCGTGGACAGGTAGTTGAACTTGATCGCCGGGTGCTGCCGCGGGTCGGTCGAGGTGAGCTTCACCGAGCCGCGCGTGTCGGCGTACATCGGGCCGACGTGCACCTGGTAGCCGTGGCCTTCCGTGGGCGCCGAACCGTCGTAGCGGATCGCCACCGGCAGGAAGTGGAACATCAGGTTCGGGTACTTCACCTCGTCGTTCGAGCGGACGAACCCGCCGCCCTCGAAGTGGTTGGTCGCGGCCGGCCCGGACCGCAGGAACAGCCACTGCGCGCCGATGTAGGGCCGCTTCCACTTCGCCAGCGACGGCTGCATCGAGACCGGCTGCTTGCAGGAGTACTGGATGTACACCTCCAGGTGGTCCTGGAGGTTCTCGCCGACGCCCGGCAGGTCCTTCACGACGTCGATGCCGAGCTTCTCCAGGTCGGCCGCGTTGCCGACGCCGGAGAGCTGCAGCAGCTGCGGGCTGTTGATCGCCCCGCCGCAGAGGATGATCTCCTTGCCGTACACCTCACCCGGCATGCCCCGGCCCTCGGCGTACTCGACGCCGATCGCGCGCGTGCCCTCGAAGAGGATCTGCGACACGAACGCGTGCGTCTTCACCGTGAGGTTGGGCCGGTTCTCCACCGGGTGCAGGTAGGCGCCCGCGGCGGACAGCCGCCGTCCTTTCCGGACGTTCCGGTCGAAGGCCGCGAAGCCTTCCTGCCGGTAGCCGTTGACGTCGTCGGTGCGCGGGTAGCCCGCCTGCTCGGCGGCGTCGAAGAAGGCCTGGAACAAGGGATTCGACGCCGGGCCGCGCTCCAGTTCGAGCGGCCCGTCGTGCCCACGCCACTGCCCGTCGGGGGCATCGGCGAGGCAGTTCTCCATGCGGTTGAAGTACGGCAAGCAGTGCGCATAGTCCCAAGTGGACATTCCGGGGTCGCCGGCCCAGCGTTCGTAGTCCATCGGGTTGCCGCGCTGGAAGATCATTCCGTTGATGCTGGACGACCCGCCGAGCACCTTGCCGCGCGCGTGGTAGATGCGGCGGCGGTTCATGTGCGGCTCGGGCTCGCTGCGGTAGCCCCAGTCGTAGAACTTCGACCCGATCGGGAACGTCAGCGCGGCCGGCATGTGGATGAAGACGTCCCACTTGTAGTCGGACCGCCCGGCTTCCAGGACCAGGACCTTGTTCGAAGGGTCCGCGGAAAGCCGGTTCGCCAGCGCGCAGCCCGCCGAGCCACCGCCGACGATGACGAAGTCGTAGGTATCGGAACTCATGCGTCCTCCTCAGAACCTTATTCAGCCGTCGGCCGGCGCGAGAGTCACCGCTGGCGGGTAGGTCACGTTCCGTAGCACCGTCCTAACCAGAATAAGGTTCTCAGCCGGGCAGTGAATCCGGGGCGCTGTCGGGCATGTGCTCGGGGCTCGTGTGCGACGAACCCCAGGTGCCGCGCCGGACGTACAGCATGATCGCACCGATGATCACGATCAGCCCGGTGACGATCACCGCGCCCCACTGGAAGTACCAGTGGTCGTCGCCGTAGACCTCGGCGCGCGGCCAGATCAGGTTGACCGTCATCCCGGCGCCGTAGACGACCGCGACCAGGTTCACCAGCGTGCCCCAGCGGCCGAGCTTGAAGTACGGGCCGTGCCCGGGACGCGGCCACTGCCCGCGCAGGCGGCGCAGCAGCAGCGGGCCGGTGACCATCAGGTAGGGGATGTAGAACAGGATGATCGCGGTCGAGGTCAGGATGAAGAAGGCCCGCTGGTTGCCGAGGTTGATCAGCAGCACCACGATGGTGAGCCCGCCGGTGAGCAGCGCGGGCAGGATCGGCGTCTTCGAGCGCGGCGACACCTTCGCCATCGCCTTGCTGAACGGCAGCCTGCCGTCGCGGGCCATCGCCCACGACATCCGGATCGCCGCGGTCTGCACGGCGAGGCAGCACACGGTGATCGCGATCGCCGAGCAGATCAGGAAAGCGTCACCCAGTCCGGTGCCGAGCGTGCTCTTCAGCAGGTAGGGCATGCCGGACGTGCTCAGCTCCTCGGCGTTGATGTCGCCGACGGCCATCATGCCGACCAGCATCACCAGGCCGCCGACGATGAACGACGCCGTGATCGCCCGCAGGATGGCGCGCGGCGCGTGCTTGCGCGGCTGGGTCGTCTCCTCCGCGAGCGAGCCCGCGGTGTCGAAGCCGTAGAAGACGTACGCGCTCATCAGCGACGCCACCAGGAACGCCCCGAGGTACCCGAGTGAGTGACCGTCACCCGTGCCGTGGGTCTCGAAGACCACCTGCGGGCCGCGCTTGATGTGGATGGCCAGCGCGATGATCAGGAGGATGACGGCGGACAGCTCCACCGCGACGCCGAAGTTGTTGATCTTCGCCATCAGCTTGACGCCGATGATGTTCACGATCGTGGCGAACACGACCAGTACCAGAGCCAGGATGATGGCGTTCTGCGCGCCGCCCGGGGTCGACGTCAGCCCGGCGTCGGCGTCGCTGCCGACCAGCTGGAACACGGTCGAGACCTGCGGCAGGATGATCTGGTAGGCGACCGCGACGGCCGCGGCCGTGACGATCGCGCCGATGATCATGATCCAGCCCGCGAACCACGACGTCGCGGGTTTCGCGATCTGCTTGGCCCACTGGTACACCGACCCGGCGAGCGGGAACTGGCCGGCGAGCTCGGCGAAGCACAGCGCGACCGCGAGCTGGCCGATGAAGACCAGCGGCCAGGTCCAGATGAACGCCGGGCCGCCGGAGCCGAAGCCGAAGAAGAACAGCTGGAACACGCCGGTCATGATCGAGATGTAGGAGAACCCCGCGGCGAAGCTGGAGAAGGAGCCCAGGGAGCGTTCGAGCTCCTGGCGGTAGCCGAACTTCTCGAGGTCGGAGCTGTCGTCCGGGGCAGGCCCCCCGCCCGCCGGCTTTTCTTGCGTGGTCATGGCAACGTCCTCACATCGTGGGTGGGGGAGGGATCAGCCTTTGAACCAGTGCTGCGGAACGGGATCGATGTTCTGGTAGATGTGCTTGTGCTCCTGGTACTCCGCCAGCCCGGACGGTCCGAGCTCGCGGCCGATGCCGGATTTCCCGAACCCGCCCCACTCCGCCTGCGGCAGGTAGGGGTGATAGTCGTTGATCCACACGGTGCCGTGGCGCAGGGCCCCGGCGACCCGCTGGGCGCGGGACGCGTCCGACGTCCACACGGCTCCGGCGAGCCCGTACTCGGTGTCGTTGGCCAGCGCGATCGCGTCGGCCTCTTCGGTGAAGCGTTCCACGGTGACGACCGGGCCGAAGACCTCTTCCCGGACGATCGCCATGTCCCGCGTGCAGTCGCTGAATACGGTGGGCCGCAGGAAGAAGCCGTTTTCGTACTCCGGTCCTTCGGGCCGCTTCCCGCCGGCCCGGAGCGTGGCGCCTTCCGCGAGAGCGCTTTCGATGTAGCCCTCGACCTTGGCGCGGTGCTGCGCCGAGACGAGCGGGCCCGTCTCGGTCGCGGGGTCGAGGCCGTCGCCGACCCGGATCCGGTCGGCGCGCGCGGCGAGGTCCGCCACGAACCGGTCATGGAGCTCATCCTGGATGATCAAGCGCGCGCCCGCTGAGCAGACCTGTCCCGAATGGACGAACGCGGCCATCAGCGCGTAGTCGAGGGCGGTGTCGTAGTCGGCGTCGGCGAAGATCACGTTCGGGTTCTTGCCGCCGAGCTCGAGGGCGACCCGCCGGACGCCCTTCGCGGCGGCCGTCATGATCTTCTCGCCGGTCGTGTAGCCGCCGGTGAAGGAGACCAGGTCCACGCCCGGGTGCTCGACCATCGCCGCGCCGACGTGACCCGGCCCGAGCAGGAGGTTGACGACGCCGGGCGGCGCTCCGGCCTCTTCGAGCAGGGCGACCAGCTTGATCGTGGTCAGCGGCGTCACTTCGCTGGGCTTGAGCACGACGGTGTTGCCCGCGGCCAGGGCGGGCGCGACCTTCCAGGACATCTGGAGCAGCGGGTAGTTCCACGGCGCGATCAGCGCGCAGACGCCGACCGGTTCGTGGACGATCCGGCTGACGACGGTGGCGCTGCCCGCGTCGACCAGGCGTCCGGCGTCCTTGCCGGCGAGGTCGGCGTAGTAGCGGAAGACGTTCGTGACGTCGTCGATGTCGATGCGCCCTTCGCCGAGCGTCTTGCCGGTGTCGAGGCTCTCGGTGCGGGCGAGCTCTTCGCGGTCGCGGACGAGCAGGTCGGCGGTGCGCCGGAGCAGCTCGCCGCGTTCGGTGGCGGTGGTCCGCCGCCACGGGCCCGCGTCGAACGCCCTCCTCGCGGCTCTGACGGCGGCGTCGACCTCCTCGCGCCCGGCCTCGGCGACCTGCTGGACGACTTCGCCGTTCGCCGGGTTCAGGACGTCGGAGTGCGTTCCGGCGTCCGACCAGATGCCGTCGATGTGGAGGTCCTTCACGGGCGCCCCTTCCGGATCGGTAGTGGCTGCTCGGTGCGTGGAGTGCGTACATTTGTACGCGAAGCGTGTACAGATGTCCACAAGGGGGCTCGATGGCGAAGACCGAACCCGGTGCGACGCGGCGTCGTGGCCCGAACGACCCCGAACGGCGGGCGCGGATCGCCAAGGCGGCGATCGAGGTGGTCGCCCAGCGGGGGATCGACGGGCTCACGCACCGGGCGGTCGCGGCGGCGGCCGACGTCCCGCTGGGCTCGACGACCTACCACTTCGCGACCCTGGACGACCTGCTCGAAGTGGCGTTGCACGAGGCGGCGGAGAAGAACGTCCACGCGCTGAAGGAGTGGGAGTCGGCGCTCCCGCCGGACGCCGACTTCGCGGCGGCGCTCGCGGACCTCGTCATGGGGTACATCAACGAGCAGTACCGGGACACGGTCGTCGAGTACGACCTGTACGTCGCGGCCCTGCACCGTCCCCGGCTCCGCGCGGCCAGCGCGGCCTGGGACCAGGCGCTCATCGCCTTCTTCGGCTCCCGCACCGACCCGCTGACCGGCCGCCTGCTGGCCGGCTTGTTCTGCGGCCTGCTGATGCAGGCGGCCCTGGCCGACCCCCGCCCGACCCGTTCGGAGATCGAAACCCTCTTCCGCCGGGCCATCGACGGCCCGGCCAACTCGTAACTCGCGTGATCGAGCACGTAACTCGCGTGATCGGGGCCGGAACTCGCGAGTTACGGCCCCGATCACGCGAGTGCGGGTTCTGATCACGCGAGTTACGGGTTCCGTCACGCCGTGTGGGTGAAACGTGCCGGAAATCTTGGTGGGGCACTGAAAAAGTCGGGTTGACAGGGGTCTGGGTGGCAGTCACTCTGTTCCGGGGTGAGCAACAAGACGCGTTCTGCGCAACTCCCGTACTGATCCGCGGAGAGGACCACGCCGGTGACCACTACCGATCTCCCGCCGAGCCTGCTGGCCACGCTGCCGGGCTCCGCCTACACCGATCCGGCGGTCTTCGCGCTGGAGCAGGCGAAGATCTTCGAGGCCGACTGGTTCTGCGCCGTGCGCAGCGCGGACCTGCCGACGGCGGGGTCGTTCGAGACCGTCCAGATCGGCAAGGAGAGCGTCCTCGTCTCGCGGGGCCGGGATGGCAAGCTCAACGCGTTCCTCAACGTCTGCCGCCACCGCGGCGCCCGGCTCTGCACGTCCGAGAGCGGCACGGTCAAGCGCGCTTTCCAGTGCCCGTACCACGCCTGGACGTACGGCCTCGACGGCAAGCTCATCGCCGCACCGAACCTCACCGGCATGCCGGACGTCGACCGCACCGAGTTCGGGCTCACGAAGGTCCACCTGCGCGAGTGGCTCGGCTACGCCTGGATCTGCCTGGCCGACGAGCCGCCGTCGTTCGACGAGACCGTCGTCGGCGCCGTCACCGAGCGGCTCGGGAGCGCCCAGGAGATCGACGCCTACGGCATCGACGGACTGGCGCTGGGCAAGCGCATCGAGTACGACGTGAAGGCGAACTGGAAGCAGATCATCGAGAACTTCATGGAGTGCTACCACTGCGCGACGATCCACCCGGAGCTCACCGAGGTCCTCCCGGAGTTCGCGGACGGCTACGCCGCGCAGTACTACGTCGGCCACGGCGCCGAGTTCGGCGGTGAGGTCAAGGGCTTCACCATCGACGGCTCCGAGGGAGTCGACCGGCTCCCCGGCATCACCGACGCCCAGGACCGCAAGTACTACGCCATCACCGTCAAGCCGGGGGTGTTCGTCAACCTCGTCCCGGACCACGTGATCTTCCACCGGATGTTCCCGCTGGCCCCCGACCGGACGCTGGTGCGCTGCGACTGGCTGTACCTGCCGGAGGTCGTCGAGTCGGGGCGCGATTTGAGCCGCTCGGTGGAGCTGTTCCACCGCGTCAACCTGCAGGACTTCGAGGCGTGCGAACGCTGCCAGCTGGCCATGGACTCGCGCTCGTACGCCCACGGCGGCGTGCTCGTGCCCAGCGAGCACCACATCGGTGCCTTCCACGACTGGGTGAAAACCCGGCTGGCCCGCTAGATCAACGCCCGGATGGCGGCCTCGAACCCGCTGACGTGCTCGAGCGTCAACGCGGCGGCCTTCTCGGCGTCGCCCTCGATGATCGCGGTGAGGAGCGGGACGTGTTCGTCGACGTGGCCGGCCATCCCGGACAGCCGGGGCACGAACACGCACCAGATCCGGGTCGCGAGGTTGTCGTACCGGATCAGCGTGTCCTCGAGGAACGGGTTGTGCACGCACCGGTAGATCGCCCGGTGCAGGGCGAGGTCGGTGCGCAGCAGCTCGGCGTTGTCGCCGGTGGGCACGCCGGCGTCGAGCCGCCCGCGCAGCTCGGTCAGCGTGGCCCGGTCGGCCGCGGTCGCGCGGTCGGCCGCGGCGGCCGTCGCCATCGGCTCCAGCGTCCGCCGGACCTCGGAGATGTGCGCGAGGTCGGAGATGTGGACGTCGGTGGCGAACGTCCCGCGCCGCGGGTAGGCGACGACCAGCCGTTCGGACTCGAGGCGCTTCAGGGCTTCGCGGATCGGTGTGCGGCCCATGCCGAGCGTGCTGCCGAGCTCCTCCTCGTTCAAGGGGCTGCCCGGGCTGATGTCGAGCATGACGAGCTGGTCGCGGATGAAGACGTACGCCTGTTCCGCGAGCGACGGGGGATTGACCTGGGGATGCACGCCGCTTAGCCTACAACGACAATTGATATATCAGAAGTCGACCACGGAAGGTTCGCGATGACCGCGACGATCGACCAGCACGTGCTCAACCGCTCCCTGGCCGAGTACGACCAGGTCGTGGCCGAGGCGATCGGCGCCGAGCTGCACCGGCAGCAGTCGACGCTGGAGATGATCGCGTCCGAGAACTTCGCCCCGGTGAGCGTGCTGCAGGCGCAGGGCTCGGTGCTCACCAACAAGTACGCCGAGGGCTACCCCGGCCGCCGCTACTACGGCGGCTGCGAGCACGTCGACGTCCTCGAACGACTCGCCATCGACCGCGTGAAGGCGCTGTTCGACGCGGGGTTCGCCAACGTCCAGCCGCACTCGGGTGCCCAGGCCAACGCCGCCGCGATGGCCGCGCTCATCAGGCCCGGCGACAAGATCCTCGGCCTCTCGCTGGCCCACGGCGGCCACCTGACCCACGGCATGCGGATCAACTTCTCCGGCCTGCTCTACGACGTCGCCGCGTACGAAGTGTCCGAAAAGGACTTCCGCGTCGACATGGACGAGGTCGCGCGGCTGGCCCGCGAACACCGGCCCCAGCTGATCATCGCCGGCTGGTCGGCCTACCCGCGTCAGCTGGACTTCGCCCGTTTCCGCGAGATCGCCGACGAGGTGGGCGCGTACCTCATGGTCGACATGGCGCACTTCGCCGGGCTCGTCGCGACCGGCCTGCACCCGTCGCCGGTGCCGCACGCGCACGTCACGACGACCACCACCCACAAGACCCTCGGCGGCCCGCGCGGCGGCGTGATCCTCACCAACGACCCGGCGCTGGCCAAGAAGGTCAACTCCGCGGTGTTCCCCGGCCAGCAGGGCGGCCCGCTGGAGCACGTCATCGCCGCCAAGGCCGTCGCGTTCAAGATGGCGGGCGAGCCGGAGTTCGTCGAACGCCAGCGGCGGACCCTGCGCGGCGCGAAACTCCTGGCCGGGCGGCTCCTGGTCGAGAACGACATCTCCGTGCTGACCGGCGGCACCGACGTCCACCTCGTACTCGTCGACCTGCGCGACTCCGAACTCGACGGCAAGCAGGCCGAGGACCGGCTCCACGAGGTCGGCATCACGGTGAACCGCAACGCCGTCCCGTTCGACCCGCGCCCGCCGATGGTCACCTCCGGCCTGCGGATCGGCACCCCGGCCCTGGCCACGCGCGGCTTCGGCGACGCCGAGTTCCGCGAGGCCGCCGACGTCATCGCCGAGGCGCTGAAACCCGGCTACGACGTCGAGAAGCTGCGGGCCCGCGTCACCGCGCTGGCCGACGCGTTCCCGCTGTACCCCGGGGAGGAGACCCGATGACCGACCTGCCGGAGCACCCGGACTTCCTCTGGGACGACCCCGAGCCGAAGAAGACCTACGACGTCGTTGTCGTGGGTGGCGGCGGGCACGGCCTCGCCACCGCGTACTACCTGGCCAAGGTGCACGGCATCACGAACGTCGCCGTGCTCGAGAAGGGCTGGCTCGCGGGCGGCAACATGGCCCGCAACACCACGATCATCCGTTCCAACTACCTCTGGGACGAAAGCTCCGGCATCTACGAACACTCTCTCAAGCTGTGGGAAGGCCTCGAAGAGGACCTCGGCTACCCGATCCTGTTCAGCCAGCGCGGGGTGCTGAACCTCGCGCACAGCCTGCAGGACGTCCGCGACAGCGTCCGCCGCGTCGAGGCCAACAAGCTCAACGGCATCGACGCCGAGTGGGTGGACGCGGCCGGCGTCAAGGAGATCTGCCCGATCGTCAACACCTCCCCGGACGTCCGCTACCCGGTGCTCGGCGCGACCTTCCAGCCGCGCGCGGGCATCGCCAAGCACGACTACGTCGCTTGGGGCTTCGCTCGCGCCGCGTACGAGATGGGGGTCGACCTCATCCAGAACTGCGAGGTCACCGGCATCTCCACGGTGGACGGGCGGGTGACCGCGGTCGAAACAAGCAGGGGCCGGATCGCCGCGGGCAAGGTCGCGCTGTGCGCCGCCGGGCACTCGTCGGTGCTGGCTCGCATGGTGGGGCTGGACCTGCCGTTGGTGTCGCATCCCTTGCAGGCCTTGGTGTCCGAGCTGCTGGAACCCATCCACCCGACGGTCGTCATGTCGAACGCCGTGCACGTCTACGTCTCCCAGGCGCACAAGGGCGAACTCGTGATGGGCGCCGGGATCGACAGCTACAACGGCTACGGCCAGCGCGGCTCGTTCCACATCATCGAGGAGCAGATGTCGGCCGCGCTGGAGCTGTTCCCGGTGTTCGCGCGGGCGCACCTGCTGCGGACGTGGGCGGGCATCGTCGACGTCAGCCCGGACGCGTCCCCGATCGTCGGGCTCACCCCGGTCGAGAACCTGTTCCTCAACTGCGGCTGGGGCACCGGCGGTTTCAAGGCCACGCCGGGGGTCGGCGACGTCTTCGCGGCGACCATCGCGCGGGGCAAGCCGCACGAGTACGCCGAGCCGTTCACGCTCGACCGGTTCACCACCGGTGCCCTCGTCGACGAGCACGGCGCCGCCGCCGTGGCCCACTAGGAGAAACCCGTGCAACTCATCCCTTGCCCCTGGTGCGGGCCGCGCGAAGAGGCCGAGTTCCACTACGGCGGCCAAGCGCACGTCGCCTACCCCGAAGACCCGTCGGCCCTGTCCGACGAGGAGTGGGCGAAGTTCGTCTTCTTCCGCGCCAACCCGAGCGGGCCGTTCGCCGAGCGCTGGAGCCACTCCGCGGGCTGCCGCCGGTGGTTCAACGCCGTCCGCGACACCCGCACCCACGACCTGAAGGCGGTCTACCGCCTCGACGAACCCCGGCCGGTGATCTCATGACCCGACTGTCCGGCGTCCCGCTCAAGTTCACCTTCGACGGCCGCGAGCTGACCGGTTTCCTCGGCGACACCCTGGCTTCCGCGTTGCTGGCCAACGGCATCCACCAGGTCGCGACGAGCATCAAGTACGGCCGCCCGCGCGGCATCGTCGCGGCGGGTGTCGAGGACTCGAATGCCTTGGTGCAGATCGAAAAGCCGTTCCCCGAGCCGATGCTGTCGGCGACGACCGTCGAGCTGTACGACGGCTTGGAGGCCCGTGGCCTGCGCGGTCAGGGGCGCCTGGCCGCCGAGCCGGACCCGGCACGGTACGACGCCAAGCACGCCCACTGCGATGTCCTGGTCATCGGTGCCGGACCTGCCGGACGCGCCGCCGCTGCCTCGGCCGAAGGGCGCGTGCTCCTGGTCGACGATCAGCCCGACGGCGAGGCACCCGAAGGAGTCCGGTTCCTTTCGCGCACCACGGCGTTCGGCGTGTACGACGACGGGTTCGTGCTGGCTCTCGAACGCCGGGGCGAACCCGCCGCGCCCGAACGGATCTCGCGGCAGCGCGTCTGGCGGATCCGGGCCGAGAAGATCGTCATCGCCACCGGCGCCCACGAGCGGCCGATCGTGTTCCCGGACAACGACCGCCCCGGCATCATGCTCGCGTCGGCCGCGCGGACGTACTTGAACCGGTACGGAGTCCTGGCCGGGCGGCGAGTGGTCGTGTTCACCACCAACGACTCCGCGTACGACGCCGCCTCGGAACTGGCCGAGGCCGGCGCCGAGATCGTGCGGATCGTCGACGCTCGCGCCGGCTACGGCATCATCGGGACCGACGGCGGCACCCACATCACGGCCGCCCACGTGGCGAAACTGGGCGAGGTGCGGGGGGAACGCGTCGAGTGCGACCTGCTGCTCGTGTCCGGTGGCTGGAACCCGGCGGTGCACCTGTTCAGCCAGGCCCGCGGCAAGCTCCGGTACGCACCCGAGCTGGGCGCGTACGTCCCGGACGGCGACCTGCCGACGGTGAGCGTCGTCGGCGCCGCCAAGGGTGACGGCCTGCCGGAGACGATGGTGCTCTGGCAGGTGCCCGCCCCGGAGTCCGAAGTGGACACCCGGTTCGTCGACCAGCAGCGGGACGCGACCGTGTCCGACGTCCTGCGCGCGACCGGCGCCGGCCTGCGCTCGCTGGAGCACATCAAGCGCTACACGACCATCGGCACCGCGCACGACCAGGGCAAGACGTCCGGCATGCTCGCCGCCGGCATCACCGCCGAAGCCCTCGGTGTCGACTTGACGACTCAGCGTCCGACGACCTTCCGGCCGCCGTACACGCCGGTGCCGTTCGCCGCGCTGGCCGGCCGCCACCGCGGTGACCTGCACGATCCTGTACGCGTCACCACGATCCACCCGTGGCACGTCGAGCACGGCGCCGAGTTCGAAAACGTCGGCCAGTGGAAACGGCCGTGGTACTACCCGCGGCCCGGCGAGTCGATGCACGACGCCGTCCTGCGCGAATGCCGCGCGGCGCGCAACGACGTCGCCGTCATGGACGGATCGACGCTCGGCAAGATCGATGTCCAGGGCCCGGACGCCGGCTGGTTCCTCGACATGCTCTACACGAACATGATGAGCAACCTGCGCGTCGGTCGTATTCGCTACGGCGTGATGTGCGGCGTCGACGGCATGGTGATCGACGACGGCACGGTCATCCGCGTCGCCGAAGATCGCTTCCTCGTCACCACCACGACCGGCAACGCGGCGATGGTCCTCGAATGGATGGAGGAGTGGCTCCAGACGGAATGGCCGCACCTCGACGTCTTCGCGACGTCGGTCACCGAACACTGGGCCACGATCCCCTTGGTCGGACCGCGTTCGCGGGAGGTACTGGGCCGCTTGGCGCCGGGCCTCGACGTCTCCAACGACGCCTTCGGGTTCATGACCTGGCAGGACGCCGAGGTCGCCGGGCTGCAGGCGAGGGTCTGCCGGATCAGCTTCTCCGGCGAGCTGGCCTACGAGATCAACGTCCCGTCGTGGTACGGACCCGCGCTGTGGCAGTCCATAGTGGACGAAGGGGCGACGCCGTACGGCACGGAAACCATGCACGTCCTGCGCGCCGAGAAGGGCTACCCGATCATCGGCCAGGACACCGACGGCACGGTCACCCCGCAGGACCTCGGGATGTCCTGGGCGGTGTCGAAGAAGAAGGCCGACTTCATCGGCAAACGCTCCTTCGCCCGCGCGGAGAACAACCGGCCCGACCGCAAGCAACTGGTCGGGTTGCTGCCGGTCGAGCCGTCGGTGCTGCTGCCGGAAGGCTCGCAGATCATCGAATCCGAGACGGTGCCCGAACCGCCGGTGCGGATGCTCGGCCACGTCACCTCCAGCTACGACAGCGCCGCGCTCGGCCGGACGTTCGCCCTCGCCTTGGTGCGCTCGGGCCGGGAGCGGGTCGGCGAAACGTTGTACGTCCCGGTCGGGGACCAGGTGGTGCCGGTGACCGTGACCGAATCCGTGCTCTTCGACAAGGAAGGAGCCCGCCGTGACGGTTGACGCGGTCGAAGAACCGTTCCGCACCCAGCTCACCGTCCGCCTCCGCGAGGGCGCCACGCTCCTCGGCGTCGCCTTGCCCGGCCCGTGCACGTTCACCAGCGGCAACGGCGTGGACATCCTCTGGATGGGTCCCGACGAATACCTCGTCCTGGGGCCCGAGCTTGCACGTGAAGGCTCCGACCTGGAGGCCGAGCTTTCACGTGAAAGCTCCGTTCTGGCGGTGGTGGATGTGTCGGCGCAGCGCAACGTCGTGCGGCTGACCGGTGAGCACGCGCGGGATGTCTTGGCCCACGGGTGTTCGATCGACCTGGAGGTGTCGCCGCCCGGTACCTGCGTGCAGACTCTGCTGGCCCGAACCGGGATCGTGCTCATGGTCCGGGAAGAGGGCTTCACGATCCTCGTGCGGCAGTCGTTCGCCGGGTACTTCGGCGCGTGGCTGGCCGACGCGAGCTTGGAGTACGTCTCGTGACCTTCACCTTGACGCTCAAGTGCCCCGAACGCTCGGGCATCGTGCACGCCGTCACGACGTTTCTCGTCGGGCAGGGCTGCGACATCGTCGAACACCAGCAGTTCGACGACGACGTCCGCGGCTCGCTGTTCCTGCGCACGTCGTTCACGTGCACCGAAGAGGCCACTGTGGACGATCTGACGCGCGCGTTCGCGCCGGTCGCCGGGGACTTCGGGATGGAGTTCGGGTTCTCCGACGGGACGCCGCCGCGGGTCCTGGTGATGGTGTCGAAGTTCGGGCACTGCCTCAACGACCTGCTGTTCCGCTGGCGCGCGGGCGGGCTCGGTGCGGAGATCGCCGTGATCGTGTCGAACCACGAAGACCTGCGGCCGATGGCCGAAGCGGCCGGCGTCCCGTTCGTGCACGTCCCGGTGACGCCGGAGACCAAGCCGGAGGCCGAGCAGCGGCTGCTCGACCTGGTCGGGGAGTACGAGGCCGACCTGATCGTGCTGGCGCGGTACATGCAGGTGCTGTCGAACGAGCTGTGCCAGAAGCTCGAAGGCCGCGCGATCAACATCCACCACTCGTTCCTGCCCGGGTTCAAGGGCGCGAAGCCCTACCACCAGGCCTACGACCGCGGCGTGAAGTACGTCGGCGCGACCGCGCACTACGTCACGCCCGACCTCGACGAGGGCCCGATCATCGAGCAGGAGGTCGCGCGCGTCGACCACACGTACTCGCCGCGCGAGCTGGTGACCGTCGGTCGTGACGCCGAAGCCCTCGCCCTCTCCCGCGCGGTCCGCTGGCACTGCGAACGCCGCGTCCTGCTCAACGGCAACAGCACTGTCGTATTCCGTTAGGAGTTCCGCCATGAGCGCACCGAAAGTCGTGATCATCGGCGCCGGCATCGTCGGCGCGAACCTGGCCGACGAGCTGGCCGCCCGCGGCTGGTCCGACGTCACCGTGCTCGACCGGGGCCCGCTGCCGCGCACCGGCGGGTCGACGTCGCACGCCCCCGGCCTGGTGTTCCAGACCAACACGTCCAAGACCATGACGGAGTTCGCGAAGTACACCGTCGAGAAGTTCCTGACCCTGGACTGCTTCCTCCAGGTCGGCGGGATGGAGGTCGCGACCACCCCGGCGCGCTGGGAGGACCTCAAGCGCAAGCACGGCTGGGCGACGTCGTGGGGCGTCCCCGGCACGCTCATCGACGCGGAGGAGTGCGTCCGCCGCTGGCCGCTGCTCGACGGTTCGCAGGTCTTCGGCGCGTTGCACACGCCGACCGACGGCCTGGCGCGGGCGGCGAAGGCGGTCGAGGTGCTGATCGCTCGGGCCACCTCGCGGGGTGCCCGGTTCGTCGGGGCCACGAGGGTGACCGACGTCCTGCAGGAAGGCGGGCGCGTCACCGGCGTCCGGACCGGCCAGGGGGACTTCCCGGCCGACGTCGTCGTGTCGTGCGCCGGGTTCTGGGGCCGCGAGATCGGCGCGATGGCCGGCATGGACGTGCCACTGCTGCCGCTGGCGCACCAGTACGTGAAGACCGGGCAGGTCGCCGAACTCGTCGGACGCAACACCGAGGAAGTCGAAGCGAGCCTGCCGATCCTGCGCCACCAGGACCAGGACCTGTACTTCCGCGAGCACGTCGACCGGATCGGCATCGGTTCCTACGCGCACCGGCCGATGCCGGTCGACGAGTCCACATTGGACCCCTCGGTGACCGAGACGGCCATGCCGTCGATGCTGCCCTTCACCGAAGACGACTTCGCGCCGTCGTGGGAGGAGAGCAAGCTGCTGCTGCCCGCGCTGCGGCAGACCAAGGTCGAGGAGGGCTTCAACGGGATCTTCTCGTTCACTCCCGACGGCCAGTCGCTGGTCGGGGAGTCCGCCGACGTCCGCGGCTTCTGGCTCGCCGAAGCGGTGTGGGTGACGCACTCCGCGGGCATCGCCAAGGCCGTCGCCGAGCTGCTGGTCGACGGGCACTCCGAGACCGACCTGCACGAGGTCGACGTCCACCGCTTCGAGGACGTCCAGCTCGCGCCGTCCTACGTGAGCGAGACTTCGCAGCAGAACTTCGTCGAGGTCTACGACATCCTGCACCCGTTGCAGCCCAAGCTTTCCCCGCGCGACCTGCGCGTGACGCCGTTCCACGTCCGCCAGCGGGAGCTGGGCGCGGTGTTCCTGGAGGCGGGCGGCTGGGAGCGGCCGCACTGGTTCGAGGCCAACGCGCCGCTGCTGAAGAAGCTGCCGCACGACGCGCTCCCGCCGGCGCGGGACGCGTGGTCGGCGCAGTTCCACTCGCCGATCGCGGCGGCCGAGGCGTGGCACACGCGCAACGGCGTCGCGCTGTACGACATGACGCCGCTGAAGCGCGTGGAGATCAGCGGCCCGGGGTCGCTGGAGTTCCTGCAGTCGCTGACCACGAACCAGCTGGACAAGTCGGTCGGGTCGGTCACCTACACGTTGATGCTCGACGAGGCGGGCGGTGTCCGCAGCGACGTCACGGTGGCGCGGCTCGGGCCGGAGCGGTTCCAGGTCGGGATCAACGGGAACATCGACGTCGACCACTTCGTGAAGCACGCGCCCGCCGGTGTCCAGGTCCGGGACATCACCGGCGGGACGTGCTGCGTCGGCGTCTGGGGTCCGCTGGCGCGCGACCTCGTGCAACCGTTGAGCCGGGAAGACTTCTCGCACACCGGGCTGAAGTACTTCCGGGCCCGCGAGGCGCGGATCGCCGGGGTGCCGGTCGTGGCGATGCGACTGTCCTATGTGGGCGAACTCGGCTGGGAGATCTACACCAGCGCGGACAACGGCCTGCGGCTGTGGGACGCGCTCTGGGCGGCCGGACAGTCTCTCGGCGTCATCGCGGCCGGGCGGGCGGCGTTCAACAGCCTGCGCCTGGAGAAGGGCTACCGGCTGTGGGGCACCGACATGACGACCGAGCACGACCCGTACGAAGCCGGCGTGGGGTTCGCGGTGCGTCCCGCCAAGGGTGACTTCCTGGGGCGTTCCGCGATCGACGGCCGCAGCGAGGACACCGCGTCGCGACGGCTGCGGTGCCTGACGATCGACGACGGCCGCACCGTCGTGCTGGGCAAGGAACCGGTGTTCGTCGACGGGGTCGCTTCGGGCTACGTCACGAGCGCGGCGTACGGCTACACGATCGGCCGGCCGATCGCGTACGCCTGGCTCCCGGCGTCCGCGGACGTCGGCAGCGGTGTCGAGATCGAGTACTTCGGCCGCCGGGTCGCGGCCACCGTGGCCGCCGAGCCGCTGGTCGACCCCGGCATGGAACGGATCCGGCGGTGAGGGCGGTCAGTCGCTGAAGTCGCCGTTCATCGACTGGGTCGACGGGCCGTCTCCGGAGCCGGCGGTGCTGCTCTGGAGCTTCCCGTCGACCTTCGCCGTCGCGCTCACCGAGCCCTCGGCGGACTTCATGACCACGCGGTACTCGTGCTTCCCGGTACCCTGCGGGACGCTGAACGTCCGGCTCCACGGCAGCTCGACGTGCCGCAGCCGGCGATCAAGAGGGTGGTCATGAACACGACGGTGCGCTTCACACTCCGAGGGTAAAGGCGGCTCGCCTCCGGGTACATCCACAGCAAGTCCATGGAACCGCGCCAGGAAATTCTCAGGATCGAGGCGTTTCCTGGAGCGGCCGGAGGCTTGTCGAGGGCTGGAGCTGTGCATGAGCGAGTACGACCGAGGACCGCGGGGCGGCGGCGAGTACCCGTACGGCTACGGCCAGGGCGAGTATCCGCAGGGTCAGGGCTACTACGACCAGCAGCAGCCCTACGGCCAACAGCCCTACGGTCAGCAGCAGCCCTATGGCCGGGAGCCGTACGGCCAGGCTCGTGACCAGTGGGGACGCCCGTACCCGCCGCAGTACACGCAGCCCCAGGGCTACTACGGCCATGAAGGGCACCCGCAGGGCTATTACGGCCAGGAGCATGGCTACCCGCTACCCGTTCCGGCGCCCCCGCGCAGGCGCCCGCTTCGCGCGCTGACCGTCGCCGTCGTCGCGGTCGCCATCGCCGTGGTCGCCGGGCTCGGCATCGGGCACCTCATCTCCGCGAACAGCCCCAGCGCGAGCGGCAACCAGAACTTCGGCTTCTCCGGGCAGCCCACCGCGTCGGCCACGGCGCTCGACGCCGACGCCGTCGCCGCGAAGGTGAACCCGGCCATCGTCAACATCAACACCGAGCTGGGCCTGCAGGGCGCGGCCGCGGCGGGCACCGGCATCGTGCTCACCGCGGACGGCGAAGTGCTCACGAACAACCACGTCGTCGCCGGCGCGACCAGCATCAAGGTCACCAGCATCGGCACCGGCGACACGTACCAAGCGCACGTCGTGGGGTACGACCGCAGCGAGGATATCGCCGTCATCCAGCTCGAAGACGCGTCCGGCCTGCCCACCGCCGGCATCGGGGATTCGTCGACGGTCAAGGTCGGCGACCAGATCCTGGGCCTCGGCAACGCCGGCGGCAAGGGCGGCGACCCCGTCCCGGCGCCCGGTACGGTCGCCGCGCTGGACCAGTCGATCACCGCTTCCGACGAGTCCAGCGGGTCGTCCGAGCAGCTCACCGGGCTGATCCAGGTCCGCGCGAACATCGAGTCCGGCGACTCCGGCGGGCCGCTCGTCAACGCGAACGCGCAGGTCATCGGCGTCGACACGGCCGCGTCCACGGGCTACCAGCTCAACGGCCGCCGCAGCGGCGCCGGCGGCCAGGGCTTCGCCATCCCGATCAACCAGGCCATCGACATCGCGCACCGGATCGTCGCGGGCACCGCGTCGGACAAGATCCACATCGGCAAGACGGCGTTCATCGGCGTCTCGGTGGCGGACGCACCGGGGCGGGGCGCCCAGGTCCGCGAGGTCGTCACCCGCGGTCCGGCGCAGCAGGCGGGGCTCGCGGCCGGTGCCGTGATCACCGCGATCGACGGCAAGGCGATCGACTCCGCGACGACGCTGACGACCGTGATGGACACCCACCACCCGGGCGACAAGCTCACGCTGACGGTCGCCGACGCTTCCGGCGGGCAGCGGCAGGTTCAGGT
Source organism: Amycolatopsis sp. NPDC051371 (assembly GCF_040682155.1). Lineage (NCBI taxonomy): Bacteria > Bacillati > Actinomycetota > Actinomycetes > Pseudonocardiales > Pseudonocardiaceae > Amycolatopsis > Amycolatopsis sp. NPDC051371. The sequence continues at coordinate 2,034 of NZ_JBFBAG010000075.1, read as the reverse complement.
GACGGTGGCCGAGGGGCCCGTGGGCTGACGCGTCAGCGCAGGGTTTCGTTCAGCACCTCGCGGTGCGTCCGCTTCGCCGCGAGATATCGCTCCCGGCCGGCGTCGGTGATGGTGACGAAGATGCCGCGCCGGTCCAGCTCGCACAGCGCGCGCTCGACCAGGCCCTCCTTCTCGAGGCGGGCGACCAGCCGCGAGGTGGCGCTCTGGCTGAGGTGGATGGCGCCGGTGAGGTCGGCGGAGCGGCACTTGAAGTCGCAGGTGGCGAGCCGTTCGAGGGCCTCGAACTCGTTCGCGCCGATGCCGTGGCGCTCCTGCAGGCGGCACTCGAGCGTGGTGAACACGGCCGAGTAGCGGGCCAGCAACTCGTGCCACTCCTGGACCAGACCCTGTTCAGCGACGTCGCTCACGGCGACCAACGTAGCATGCACAGACATCAGATGCAAACACATTAAATGCTTAGACATTAGATGCGTGTGCATGTACTGTCGCCGACATGAGCTCTTCCGTGTCCTTGTCCACCACCTCGACCCGGTGGGACGCACGTCTCTGGGGTGTCCTGCTCACCGTTTCGATCGTCATCGGCCTCGACGCGCTCGACGTGTCGATGGTCGGGGTCGCGCTCCCCGCGATCCAGGCCGACCTCGGCCTGTCCACCAACGCGCTGCAATGGGTCGTCAGCGGCTACGTCCTGGGGTACGGCGGGCTGCTGCTGCTCGGCGGGCGCACCGCCGACCTGCTCGGCCGCCGCCGCGTGTTCCTAGTCGCCGTCGCCGTGTTCGCGCTGGCCTCGCTGCTCGGCGGGCTCGTCGACGACGGCGCGCTGCTCATCGCGAGCCGCTTCATCAAGGGCCTGGCCGCCGCCTTCACCGCGCCGGCCGCGCTGTCCATCATCACCACGACGTTCCAGGAGGGCCCGGCCCGCAACAAGGCGATCAGCATCTTCGCCGTGTTCGGCGCGAGCGGGTACTCCGCCGGGCTCGTCTTCTCCGGCCTGCTGACCGAAGTCGGCTGGCGCTGGACGTTCCTGCTGCCCGCGCCGATCGCGCTGGTCGCCTTCATCGCGGCGTGGAAGCTGATCCCGACCTACCGGCGGGAAGAGGGCCGCGGCTACGACTTCCCGGGCGCCATCACCGGCGCCGCCGGCTCGCTGCTGCTGGCGTTCGGCGTCGTCGAGGCGCCCGAGATCGGCTGGGCCGCACCGCGCACGCTGATCACGTTCGTCGTCGCGCTCGCCTTGCTGGTGACTTTCGTGGTCATCGAGAAACGCAGCAGCCACCCGTTGCTGCGCCTGGGAATCCTCCGCTCCGGCCCGCTGGCCCGCGCGAACCTCGGCGGCGCCCTGTTCTTCGGCGCGTACATCGGGTTCCAGTTCGTCGTGATGCTGTACCTGCAGCGGGTGCTGGGCTGGTCGGCGCTGCAGACCGCGCTCGGCTTCCTGCCGGCGGCGCTGATCGTGGCCTTCGGCTCGCCGCGCATCGAGCCGCTGATCGACCGGGTCGGCACGCCGCGCACGATCTTCGCGGGCGTCGTCGCGCACGTGCTGGGCTACGCGCTGTTCCTGCGCGTGGACGAGCACTCGGGTTACGCGGGCTTCGTGCTGCCCAGCATGATCCTGCTCGGCATCGGCTTCACGCTGGCGTTCTCGTCGCTCAACATCCAGGCCACGGCCGGGATCTCGGACAGCGAGCAGGGGCTGGCGGGTGGCCTGCTGAACACGTCGCTGCAGGTGGGCGGCGCGATCGGGCTCGCGGTGGTGACGGCGGTCCTGACCGCCAACGGCGGCGGTGAAGCCTCCCCGGCGGCGCTGCTCACCGGTTTGACGCCGGCGCTGAGCGTGGTCACCGGCATCGCGGTGCTGGGCCTGCTGATCGCGATCAGCGGCCTGGTGGCTCGCAAGCAGCCGGAACCGGTCGCCGAGCCCGTCTCGGAGCCGGAGGACCTGCTGGCCCTCGCGGACTGACCAAGCGCCCCAATGTGGCCTTCGGTGCGTTCAACGCACCGAAGGCGGCCTTGGGCCGGCCACCTCGCCGGGCC
>NZ_JBFBAG010000074.1:0-44169 GCF_040682155.1 Amycolatopsis sp. NPDC051371 | reverse complement strand
CGGGCACGGACGGCGCAGCGGGATAGCCGGGCCAACGGCAATGCGGTGGGCATTGGCGGCGTCGCAGGACAGCCGACCGGCGCGCGGCGGGCACTCGACCCTAGGCGAGCGACGGCATCAGCTTCACCGCGTTGCCCCCGAGGACGCCGTTCAGGACGTCCTCGGGCAGGCCGAGCGCGGCCAGCGCGCGGACGTTCTTGGCCACCGAGGGCACCCCCGGCCAGTCCGTCCCGAACACGAACTTCCCCGCCAGCCGGGCGAGGTCGAACCGCTGGTAGTACTCCGGCAGCTTCTTCGGCGGCAGCCCGGCCAGATCCAGCCAGACGTTGTCCCGCGCCAGCGCGAGGAACGCCGCCACGTCGTACCACCACCCGCGCCCGCCGTGGGCGAAGACGAACTGCACCGAAGGGAAGTCCTCGACCACATCGGACATCAGCTCGGGATTGCCGAAACTGGTGCGAGAGCCGGGAAAACTCGACGTTCCCGAGTGGAGGATCACCGGCACCCCGCGCTCGGCGCACAGCGAATAGACCGGGTACAGCTCCTTGTCCGCCGGGGAAAACGCGCCGTGCACCGGGTGGATCTTCAGCGCCACCGCGCCCAGGTCCAGCTGCCGCGCGACCTCCGTCGCCGGCGGGTGGTGCAGGTACGGATTGACGTTCGCCACGAGCCGGAAACGAGCAGGGTTGTACGAAACCAGCGGCAGGTTGTCCTCGATCGGCTGAATCCCGGTCGCCCGCGGGCTGTACTCGCAGAACAGCAGCACCCGGTCGACGCCCTCGGACTCCATCAGCTCGTCCATCGCCGACGGGATCACCGCGCCGTCCGGCGAATACACCGAACGCCACGGGTAGGAACCCGCGAAGTCGTGCGCCCACTGCGTCCAGGCGGGTTTGAGCGTCGGCAGGCGCGGTGTGTGGACGTGCGCGTCCACCACGAAGTAGCCGTCGATCACGTGCTGGGCACCACCCGCAGGACGTCCCGGACCTGCTCGCGGATCACGTTCCGGCGGATCTTGCCCGTCGCCGTCTTCGGCAGTTCCGCCAGCTCGACCACACCTCTCGGGCGCTTGAACGCCGCGAGGCCTTCGCGGCAGAACTCGATCAGCTCGTCCGGGTCCACGGCGAAACCGGGCGCCGCCACCACGCACGCCACCGGCTTGTCGAGCCCGTCGGCGTCCGGGGCCGCGACGACCGCCACCTCCGCGACCGCCGGGTGCTGACGCAGCCGCTCCTCCACTTCGGACGGTGACACCCAGATCCCGCCCGCCTTCAGCATGTCCCCGAAGCGGCCGAGACAGCTGTACGTGCCGTCCTCGTTGCGGACGTAGCTGTCGCCGGTGCGCAGCCACTCGCCCTGGAAGACGAGCTTCGTCGCGTCGTACCGGGCCCAGTAGCCGGTCGCCGTCGACGGCCCGGCCACGAACAGCTCACCCGGCTTGCCGACGGCGTCGATCACCGCGCCCGCCTCGTCGCGGATCTGCACGGAGTAGCCCGGCACCGCGACGCCGGTGGTGCCCGGCCGCACCGCGCCGGGCTGGTTCGACAGGAAGATGTGCAGTGCCTCGGTGGACCCGATGCCGTCGAGGATCTCCAGCCCGAAACGAGCCCGGAACCGTTCGAACAGCGACGCGGGCAGCGGCTCGCCGGCCGAAACCGCGTGCCGCACCGAAGAAAACGAGTCGTCCGGGACTTCACTGGCGAGCAACGCCGCGTAGAACGTCGGGACGGCGAAGAACAGCGAAGGCTCCTCTTCGCGAGCCCGTCTGGCGAACAACGCCGGCGTCGGACGTGAAGGCTCGAGCAACGTCGTCCCACCCGCGCCCAGCGGGAAGAAGCACGAATTCCCCAGCCCGTAGGCGAAGAAGAGCTTCGGCACCGACAGGAACCGGTCCACCGGCGTCGTCGCCAGCACGCCACGCGCGTACGTCTCGCACACCGCGCGGATGCTCGCGTGCCGGTGCATCGCGCCCTTCGGCTGTCCCGTCGTCCCGGACGTGTACAGCCACAACGCGGGCGAGTCCTCCCACGTCTGTCCACTTCGGAACGAGCCGCCCAGCGACGACCACTCGTGCGTCCGGACGCCGAATGCCGCCGCGTCCGACCGGTCGAGCAGGACGTCGGTGACCTCGGGCGCGAACCCGAGCGCGGTCACCGCCTGCTCGGCGAACTCGCCGGACACGCACAACAGGCGCGCCCGCGAGTCGGCCAGCATCTTGCCCAGCTCGAGCCCGGTGACCATGGTCGAAACCGGCACCGCGACCGCACCGGCCAGCATCGCGCCGAGGATGCCGGTGAGCAGCTCGACGTCGTCGACCATGCAGAACATCACGCGCTCTTCGGGCCGCACACCGAGTTCGACGAGCCCGCCCGCGACCCGGCGGGACTCGGCCGCCAGCTCGGCGTAGGTGAGCGTGCGGCGGGGCGACGCGACCGCGGTCGCGTCCGGGTGCCCGGCGGAAAGCAGGTACTCCGCGGCGTTGAACCCTGTCGGCACCGAACCTCCTACGTGAGGTGGACGTACTCGTAGTCGAAGGGCTTCCCGTTGATGCCCTGCCGCGGCGGGGCCACCCAGCTCGCGATCTTCCCCCGCTCGTACACCGGGTGCATCAGCGAGCGGACGAACGTCAGGTCCTCGGTGGTGGGCAGCCACTTGCTCTTGCCCGCCTGCCAGGTCGCCTCGTCGACGATGGTGCCGTCGGGAGTGACGTGGTGGCCGGAGTTTATGCCGACTTCGCGGTTGAAGCCAGGGTGCGGCAAGCGGAACGTGAAGTCGATCCCGGCGTCGGCGAGGATCTTGTTCCAGCGCTTCACGCCGGTCTGGCAGTCCGCCACGTACTCACTGCGCAGGTCGAGGTTCAGCAGCAGGATCGCCTGCATCTCCTCCGACGTCCAGGTGCCGTCGCCGGCCGGTTTCTCCAGCGTGCGGGCGTCGTCGGTGAGCTTGTGGTCGTCCTTGCGGCGGGCCTCCTGCCAGCGGCCCTTGAGCCCGGCCGTGTAGTAGTTCGCCGCGTTCGTCGACGTCTCGCTGCCGAACAGGTCGAGCGAGACGGTGTAGTGGAAGTTGATGTACTTCTGGATCAGGGTCAGCGGGATCCCGCCGTGCGAGCCGATGTCGAGCGTGTCGTGCTCGCGGATCAGCTCGGCGCTGCGGATCACCACGCGGTCGACGCCGGTGGTGCCGACCATCATGTGGTGCGCCTCCTCCTTCAGCATGAACTCGCAGGTGCGCGAGAGCGGGTCGAAGGAGCTCTCCTTGAGCGTGCCGAGCTGGTACTTCCCGTCGCGGTCGGTGAAGTAGGTGAACATGTAGAAGGCCAGCCAGTCGGCGGTCTCCTCGTTGAACGCGCCGAGGATGCGGGGCGCGTCGGGGCTGCCGGAGTTGCGCAGCAGCAGCCCTTCGGCCTCGTCACGGCCTTCGCGCCCGAAGTAGGCGTGCAGCAGGTACACCATCGCCCACAGGTGGCGGCCCTCTTCGACGTTGACCTGGAACAGGTTCCGCAGGTCGTAGAGGCTCGGCGCGGTGAGCCCGAGGAGCTTCTGCTGCTCGACGGACGCCGGCTCGGTGTCGCCCTGGATGACGATCAGCCGCTGCAGGTCGGCGCGGTACTCGCCGGGCACCTGCTGCCACACCTCTTCCCCCTTGTGCTCCCCGAAGGCGATCCGCCGGTCCGGGTCGCGCTCGGCGAGGAAGATGCCCCACCGGTAGTCCGGGACGTTGACGTGGTCGAAGTGCGCCCACCCCTCCCGGCCGACGCTGACCGCGGTGCGCAGGTAGACGCCTTGGGTCTCCAGCGTCGGGCCCATCTCGCCCCACCAGTGCATGAACTTCGGCTGCCAGCCCTCCAGCGCGCGCTGCAGCCGGCGGTCCCCGGACAGGTTGACGTTGTTGGGGATCTTGGCGTCGTAGTCGATCTTCTCGGGCATCTGCGCTAGACCCGCTTCCTGTCGAAGACGGCCTTCTGCCCCGTACCGTATCGGCGCAGCGCGCCTTCGGGCCCGGATGCGTTCGGCCGGGTGAAAATCCAGTTCTGCCAAGCCGCCAGCCGGCCGAAGATCTTGGTCTCGATGGTCTCGGGACCGACGAACCGGTGGTTGGCCTCCATGCCGGTGAGCGCGTCCGGGGACAGCGACGCCCGGCCCTCCAGCGCGATCCGGATCTCGTCCTCCCAGTCGAGGTCGTCCGGGGCGTCGGTGACCAGGCCGAGCTCGACGGCTTCGGCCGCGCTCAGCTCGTGGTTCTTTTCGCGGGCGAGCCACGCGAGGTGGTCGTCGTCGCCGTAGAAGCGCGTCTGCAGGCGGGTCAGGCCGTTGCCCATCGGGAACGGGCCGAAGTTGGCTTCGGACAGCCTGATCGTCGCGCGTTCGTCGCTGTCTTCGTCGTCGATCGGCGGCCCGTCCAGGATGTACTGGCGGTCTGCGGCGAGCGCGAGTTCGAGCAGTGAGCCGGCGAAGCAGCTGCCGGGCTCGATCAGCGCGATCAGCGTGCGGCTGGTGACGTCGAGCCGCTTGAGCGTGCGCTTGAAGTACTGCGTGATCTCGTTGCCCAGCCAGTCCTTCGCGCCGAACACGGCCTGCTCGTGCGCGAGCACCTTCTCCGGGTCGCCCTGAGTCTTCAGGATCCACGTGCCGGCTTCGACCTCGTTGGTGCGCAGCCGCAAGATGGCGTCGTCCAGCTCGCGGGTCATGGCGAGGAACCAGCCGTTCGCGCCTTCTTCGTGCAGGTCACCGGGGTCGCTTTCGGGCCCCTTGATGGTGATGGTGACCTGGGTTTCGGCCACTTCCGTGTCGACATAGCGATGTTCGAGCGGGGTCAGCTCGATCCCGCCCTCACCGGTCCGATCGGACTCGCGCGCGATCTCTCGCGCCCGCTTCGCCACGGCTTCGCGGAATCCTTGGCGCGGTACCAGTTCGTCGACCAGGCGCCAGTCGACCGCGGTCTTTCCCTTGACACCGTCGGAGCGCGTCGCGAAGACGTCGGCGAGGTCCCGGCGCACCCGCCGTTTGTCGACGACCCGGGTCAGGCCGCCGGTGCCGGGCAGCACGCCGAGCAGCGGCACCTCGGGCAGCGCGACGGTCGAGGAGTTGTCGTCGATCAGCAGGATCTTCTCGCAAGCCAGCGCGATCTCGTAGCCGCCGCCGGCGCAGGTGCCGTTCACCGCGGCGACGTAGGTCTGGCCGGAGTGCGCGGTGGCGTCCTCCATGCCGTTGCGGGTCTCGTTGGTGAACTTGCAGAAGTTCACCTTCCAGTGGTGCTCGGACGCGGCGAGCATCCGGATGTTCGCGCCGGCGCAGAAGACCTTGTCCTTCGCGCTGGTCACCACCACCACGCGGACCTCGGGGTGCTCGAACCGCAGCCGCTGGGTGGCGTCGTACAGCTCGATGTCGACGCCGAGGTCGTAGGAGTTGAGCTTGAGCTCGTACCCCGGGACCAGTCCGCCCTGCTCGTCGACGTCCAGCTCCAGCCAGGCCACCTCCCCGTCGAACTGGAGGCGCCAGTGGCGGTACTCGTCCGGACGGCGGTCGAAGGTCACCGGTGTGGTGGTGGTCACTCATCCGAGTGTCTACATAGTTCCGACGAACGTCAATGTTCTGTAGAAACTTGATCTCGCGAGGTCACCCGGTTGAGCGTCGCCCAGGCCCAGGTGAGGAACACCCAGAGTGCGAGCCCCGCTGCGGCATCCGTGAAGATCGTCGCGAAGAAGAACCCGGGGATCTGCGGCACGCCGGTCAGGAAGTGGCCGAGCGTGATCATCCCGGCCAGCGAATAGACCACCAGGAACGCGAGCGCCCGCGGGTAGTTTCCTCGCACGTACGCGCGGTAACCGAGCCAGCCGAACGTCGTGAACAGCACCCAGCCGAAGGCGACGACGATCCCCGCCACCGTCGCCGGGACGCCCGGCAGCTGCGGGTAGTCCGCCACCTGTATGGCGTTGTGCGCGTAGTGGATTGTCGTGCTGACCAGCGAAAAGCCGAGGATTACGCGGAGTGGCGCCAGTCCTTTGTCGTGCAGAACGTCCATCACGGGCCCCCTATGCCGATTTGATAGATCGCTCTAGCGACGGTACCGCTTCGCGCTTTCACGTGAAAGCTCCACGCGGAGCTTTCACGTGAAAGCTCCGGTCAGACCAGGTCGATGCGGTGCTGCGTCACCGGGTAGCCGGCCTTGGCGAACGCCTTGGCCATCGGGACGTTGCCGACGTCGGTGCCCGCGACGATCTTCTCGGCGCCATATCCGACGAGATCGTGCGTGGCCTCGACCACCAGGTCGTAGGCGTAGCCGTGACCACGCTGCTCCGGCACGACGGCGACGTACCCGACCACCGGGTCGTAGGCGTTGCGGCTCGGCAGGACGAGCCCGACCAGTTCGCCCTCGGGCGTGTACGCCAGCCGCCACCAGTCCCGCGGCGCCGGCATCCACAGCATGATGTCGAGGTCTTCGCGCGCGGCCGCGTCGAGCCCGTGCTCCTCGATCGTCTTGCGCACGTGCGCGTCGAGGCTGCCGACGTGCACCCGCTTGAAGACGTCCAGGAACACGTCGTCGTCCGGTTCGGGCCGGAAGACGAGCCGGCCGGGTCGTTCCGGCAGGCCGTTCTCGGGCGTCCAGCAGAACCGGTAGCGCTCGACCAGCTTGCGGTAGCCCGCCTTCTCGGCCGCCTCGACACGGATGGTGACCTCGTGCGCGACGTCCGGGTCGTCCTGCCAGCCGGGCGGCGTGGTCAGGGCGTACTCCGCGCGCAGCGGCACCCTCTTCAGCAGCTCGACGCCCGCGTCGAAGTCGGTGAAGTCGAACCAGTCGAGCGCGATCGGTTCCGCGTCCTTGGGGGTTCCCCACCACGCGGCCCTCGCCACGACGACGTCATCGCGCAGCGCGACCCAGACCCACTCGGGCCGGTACTCGCCCTTGGCGGCCATCTCGGCGAAGTCGTTGCCGAACAGCTTGCGGCCGACGAGACCGCGGTCGGGCAGGGAGGTGAACAGTGTTTCTTCGCCCGCTTCGAGCGGGCGCACGACCAGATCGGTCATGGAAGTCCTTCCGGGAGTACGCGCTCCCGGTCAGAGACCCGGCACCCTCGAGGCGAGGTGGGAGCGCGTGATCGATTGCGTGATCATCGGACCCACCTCCCTTTCGCTCGTTCCGGGGTGCGCGGCTGAAGTTAGGGGCTCCCGCGCCGCGCGTCAACGTATTTTCTGGAGGACGACGCGCGTGCTCAGCCGGGGCTGCGCGTAGGAGTGCGAAGCCTCCAGGACGTACTCGCCGGCGATGTGCTGCCAGCCGTCTCGCCAGACTTCGGCCGACCGCGGCCGGATGGCGATGTCGGTCTCGACGGCCTCGCCGGGCCCGGCCTCGATGCTCGCGAAGCCGGCCAGCCAGCGCGGCGGCCGGTCACCGCGCTCGGTCGGGGCCAGGTAGAGCTGGACGACTTCGCGGCCCTTGCCCGTCCCCGAGTTGCGGACGCGCACCCGGACGCGCGCGCCGCCTTCGTCGTCCGGGAAGACGTCGAGCTCCTCGTAGACCCAGGTCGTGTAGCCCAGGCCGTGGCCGAACCAGTACGCGGGTTGTGTTTCGGTGCGCGCCCAGGCGCTGTAACCGATGTACACGCCTTCGCCGTACTCGAGGACGCCTGCTTCCGGCGTGACGTTGGTGACCGGCGCGTCTTCGAGCCGCGCCGGCCAGGTCGTCGGCAGGCGGCCGCCGGGCTCTTCGCGGCCGAGGAGGACGTCGGCGAGCGCGTCGCCGCCGGCCTGGCCGGGGAACCAGGTGAGCAGTACCGCGGCGACGTCGTCGCGCCACGGCAGCTCCACCGGGGAGCCGGCGTTGACGACGACCACGGTGTTCGGGTTGGCCGCCGCGACCCTGGTGACGAGTTCGTCCTGCCTTCCCGGCAGCGCCAGGGAAGTCCGGTCGAAGCCTTCGCTCTCGACCTCGGCGGTGGTGCCGACCACGACGATCGCGACGTCCGACTTCCCCGCCAGGGCAACGGCTTCGTCGAGGGCGGCGTCCGGGTCGAGGACCGGGCCGCGGTGGCCGAGCGCGAAGGTGACCCAGGCGAAGGTGCCGCGGGCGAACTCCGCCATCTCCGACGGGATCCAGTACGTCAGGCGGACGTCGACGAGTTCGCCCGCGGTGAGTTCGACCTCCCGGCGCTGCTCGATCACCTGCATGATCGACGTGAAGACGTCACCGCCTTCGGGCAGGTTGACGCCGTCGAAGAGGGTCTGGCCGGCGACGTCGAGGCGGAGGTCGCCGGGTCCGGTGACGGCGAAGGTGTGCGTGCCGGTTCGCTCCGGCAGGTAGGTGCCTTCGATCTCGACCGACGCGAGCGTGGCGATGTCGAGCCCCTTCGGCAGCTCGCCGATCCAGTTGATTTTGGCTTCCCTGAGCGGAAATTCAGCCAATCGGGTGCCGTCTGCCGCCTTGGCCGTCGCGCGGAGCCGGAAATTGTCGGTGGCCGGCGGTAGCGTCGTTCGCGGATCGGCACCGATGGCGAACGCGAGGTCGGTGCCCGGGGGAACGGCCTTCCGGAGGCCGTCGAGAGGGGAGACGATGTGATCGGGGAACACGGTGGCGCTGCCGCCGCCGAGGATCTTGGGGTCCGCGGCCAGCGCGCCGATCAGGGCGATGCTCTGCGGTTCGCGCAGGGGCAGCAAGCCGGTTTCGTTGCTGAGCAACACGAACGACCGGTGCGCGACCTCGCGCGCGATCGCTTCACCGTCCATAGTGGACCGTTCAGCGGCCGGGCTGCCGCCGAGCGCGCCGGTCCGGTGAGCCAGCAGGAGCACGCGGCGCACCATCTCGTCGACGACGTCTTCGTCGACTTCGCCGCCGCGCACGGCTTCCGCGAGCCGGTCCCCGAAAACCGTGCGGGGCCCGGGCATCGCGACGTCGAGGCCGCCGTTGGCGGAGGCGACGGTGTCGCGCGCGGCCAGCCAGTCGGAGACGACGAAGCCGTCGAAGCCCCATTCGTCGCGCAGCACGCCGTTGAGCAGTCCGGCGTGCTGGGTCATCGTGGTGCCGTTGACGCTGTTGTAGGCGGCCATGATCCCCCACGGCTTCGCCCGCCGGACGATGAGTTCGAACGGCGCGAGGTAGAGCTCGCGCAGAGCGCGTTCGCCGACGTGGACGTCGGCGGTGAAACGCTCGGTCTCGAAGTCGTTGGCGACGAAGTGCTTGACCGTGACGGCGACCCCGCCGTCCTGCACGCCGGTGACGTAGCCGGCGCCGATCATCCCGGTGAGGAGGGGATCTTCCGAGTAGCACTCGAAGTGGCGGCCGCCCAGGGGCGAGCGGTGGAGGTTGACGGTCGGGGCGAGGAGGACGTGCACGCCCTTGCGGCGGGCCTCCTGCGCGAGCAGCCGGCCGGCGCGCACGGCCAGGCGCGGGTCCCAGCTCGCGGCGAGGGCCGTCGGGCTGGGGAGCGTCGCCGAGGGGTCGTCCGGGCTCCACCGGACGCCGCGGACGCCGACCGGGCCGTCGGAGAGCACCAGGGAGTCCAGGCCGATCCGCGGGACCGCGGGCAGGCTCCAGACGTCCTGGCCGGCGAGCAGGTTCGCCTTGGCGTCCAGGTCGAGCTCGGCCAGCAGCGCGTCGACGTCGAAGCTCATGGGCACGTACTCTACCTGGCGATGGGTAGTGAACGTTACATTCCCGTGACAGCCAGTCCCGTAGGCTCGGGATCATGACCCGGGCCAGGGGCGCCGACCGCCGAGCGAGCATCGTCCGAGCGGCGTTCGAAGTGATCGCCGAACGCGGCTATCGCGGCACCTCGCTCGCGGCGGTGGCCGACCGCGTCGGGCTGACCCAGCAGGGGCTGATGCACTACTTCCCGACGAAGGAGGACCTGCTGGCGGCGGTGCTGGAGACCCGCGACGAGTGGGACCTGCTGCACTTCGGGCACGCCCCGCAGGGCGACGAGTCGGCGATGACGGTCAACCAACTGGCCGACCTGGTCGACTACAACGCGACCCGGCCGGGGATCGTCCAGACGTACACGGTGCTGTCGGCGGACAGCGTCACGGACGGCCACCCGGCGCGCGACTACTTCCACGACCGGTACGAGCGGGTGCGCGCGGGCATGACCCAGATGCTCGAACGCCACCGCGACGAGCTCCCCCCGGGCGCGACCCCGGAGCAACTGGCGCCGATCGCGATCGCGGTCCTGGACGGGTTGCAGCTGCAGTGGCTCCTGGACCCGGCGGAGGTCGACATGCCGGCCGGGTTCCGCACATTCCTGACGCTGCTGGGCATCAAGCCGGACTGACCTCAGCCCATCCCCACGCTCTGCCGCTCCACCGAGATCAGTGCCACGACCCGCTCCTGCTCACGCGGGTACGGCTGCCCGATGTACTTGGTCGCGATCCGGTCGATGATCGCCCAGCCCGCGTCGCCGTCGATCCACTTCTCCACCCGGCCGCGGATGATCACCGGCTCGAACGGGTTGTCGACGGGCGTCAAGGACAGGGCCACCCGCGGGTCGCGCTGCAGATTGCGGGCCTTGCGGGAGTCCGGGCCGGTCATGATCGCGATGTGGTCGCCCTCCGGGTCGACCCAGATCGGGATCGAATGCGGGGCGCCGTCGGGCAGGAGTGTGGCGAGGTGACCCACCACGGTGGTCTCGAGGATGCGGCGAACGTCAGCGTTGATCATGGCGATCTCCTTCAGTCGACTGCGTAGTGGAGGTGGGTGACACCGGGCGCCGCGACAGCTTCGATCAAGCGGAGCCGGATGTGGGACGGCAGCTCCTGGAAGAACGACCGCCCGCCGCCGAGCAGCACGGGCACCTGGTGGAGGACGATCTCGTCGACCAGACCCGCCGCCAGCGCCGACGTCAAGACCCCGCCGCCCATCAGGCCGACATCCTTGCCGCCGGCCGCCTCACGCGCGGCCTCGATGGCTTCTTTGACGTCGCCGAACAGGGCCTGCCGCTCGGTCAGCTCCGGCGCCGGCCGGTGGCTGAGGAGGAAGAGCGGGGCGCCCGGGTGCGGGCTGCCGCCGCCGAAGTGGTCCGAGTCCTCGTAGGTGTTGCGGCCCGCCACAACGGCGCCGACGCGACCGGCGAGGCCGTCGAAGACGCGGGCGCTCGGCTCGCTGAGCTTGAAGAAGTCGAACACCCGGCTCTGCGTGTCGCCGTCGGTGTACCAGTCGAACAGCGTGCCGCCGTCGCCGAGTCCGTGCCCGGGGCCCGCGTCGCGGCCGGTGATGTACCCGTCCACCGACACCGCGTGGGCGCTGAAGACCTTGCTCATCGCCGCGATCCTTTCCGAGTTCCTTGAGGAGACTCCAGAACCGTAACAGCTCACGTTCCCTAAGGGAACCCCGAATGCTAAAGTGGCCTCATGCAGCGCACGAACTTCAGCGAGCTGGCCGCGTGCTCGATCGCGCGCACGCTCGACGTCATCGGCGAGCCCTGGTCCCCGCTGATCCTGCGGGACGTCTGGGTCGGGATCAGCCGGTTCGAGCAGATCCAGGCCGACCTCGGCATCTCGCGCAAGGTCCTCACCGAACGCCTGAACCACCTCGCCGACCAGGGCATCGTCGAGCGGCGGCCGTACGATCGGCGGCCGCGCTACGAGTACGTCCTGACCGAAAAGGGCACCGAGCTCGTCGACATGCTCATGGTGATGACCCGCTGGGGCGACAAGTGGCTCGCGGGCGAGGCCGGCCCGCCGGTGCTCTACCGGCACCACGCGTGCGGCGAGATCACCACCGTCGACCTCCGCTGCACGCACTGCGGCGAGTCGATGCACGCACGCGACATCGACCCGCTCCCCGGTCCCGGCGCGGCGAACTGACCCTCAGAGCAACCGCGGCTGGGCCACGGCTTCCCGTAGCCGCCGCAACGTTCGCAGCGTCGTTTCCAGATCCTCCTGGGACACCGATCGCGCCACGTCCTCCGCCCACTCGACCTGCGCCGCCCCCAGCTCGCGCAGCGCCTCCTTCGCCCGCCGCGTCACCGACAGCAGCGGCGCCCGCGCGTCGGCCGGGTTCGGCAGGCGGTCGAGCATTCCGTTGCGCAGCAAGCGGTTCACCGTCTCCTGCACGCTCTGCCGGCGCAGCCCGCGGCGGCGCGCCACCTCCGCCGCGGTCGCCGGGCCGTCCTCGAGGAAGCCGAGGACCTGCCACTGCGCCGCCGTCAGCCCGACCGGCTCGGTCAGCGCGTCGCCCGCCGCCAGGAAACCGCCGTTGCACGCGAAGACCGCGTCGATCACCCGGGTGAACGTCTCGGCTCGAGGGGACCACATGCGTGCTAGTCTCGCACATCGACAGGTACCTGTCGAAACGGAGACGACCATGGACATGCCCGCCCTCGGCCCCGCACACGAGGCCCTGAAGGCCTTCGCCGGCGACTGGACCGGCACCGAAGACCTCGCCGCCTCACCGTGGGCGCCGGCCTCGACCGCGCGTGCCGGCTGCGAATACCGCTTGGCGCTCAACGGCTTCGCGCTGGTCCAGCACTACCGCCACCGCGAAGACGGCTCGGAGTTCCTGGGGCACAACGTGTTCACCGTCGACCCGCAGACCGGCGAGACGCTCTGGTACGGCTTCGACAGCTACGGCTTCCCGCCCGAGTCACCCGCCCGCGGCGACTGGACCGGCGCCACGCTCGTCCTGGACAAGAAGACGGCTCGAGGGGTGGCGCGGCACCGGCTCACCCCGGACGGTGACACCCTGACGCACGAAATCGACGTCAAGGTGGGCGAAGACCGCGAATTCAGCCCCTTCCTGCGCGCGCGGTACACCCGGGAAACGGGGTAGGAGGAGCAGGCGACGCCCCTGGCAGCTCCGAAATTGTCGGACCCCCGGAGTAGAGATGGAGGGGTGCGCAGATCCGCCGGAACACCCCAGGACACCACGGAATCGCCCCCGCTGATCGGGGTCGAGAACCTGAAGATGCCCGAATGGGCGCGCGTCGACGAACGCGTGGCCGACGCCGGGTTCGGCCAGGCCGTGCGCGCGCTGCCGGCCGCGATCGCCGTCGTACTGCGGCTGGCTTGGCGGACGTCGCCGCGGCTGACCTTGATCGCCGGTTTCGTCCACGTCGTCTCGGGCTGCGTCACGGCGTTCGGGCTGCTCGCCACCGCGAACGTCTTCACCGCGCTGCTCGAACAGGGCCCGACCCCGGAGCGGGTGCTGCAGTCGCTGCCGGCGATCGCCGTCGTCATGGGTTCGTACGCGGCGCGCGCGTTGCTCGACGCGGCGGTCGCGGCCGTCGAAGGGGCGCTGCGGCCGCGCGTCACCGCGGCGGCGGACGACGCGGTGACGGCGTCGGTCGTGCGCGTGGGGCTGATCGCGTTCGAGGACGCGGACTTCCGGGAACTGGCCAGGCAGGGCGCGCGGTTCGGCGTCCGGTCGATCGAGACGAGCCTGCGCCGGGTGGCCGACCTGACGTCGTCGGCGATCTCGCTGGCGGCGGCGATGCTCACCGCGGGCCTGCTCAACCCGTGGCTGGCGCCGGTGCTGCTGCTCGCCGCGGCCGCCGACGGCTTCGCCGCCGCGCGCGTCGCGAAGCTGAACTACCGGCACTTCATCGACACGGTCGGGCGCAACATCCGCAAGTCGGTCGTCGAGGAGGTCGCCACCTGGCGCTCGATGGCCCTCGAACGCCACGCGCTGACGCTGCAGGAGCCGTTGCTCGGCGAGTACCGGCGCATCTCGCGCAGCCTGACGCGGGAGGAGGTCCGGCTGGCGCACCGCAGCAACCTGGTGCGCACCACCGGCCGGGCGGCGGCGGGGTTCGGCACCGCCGTGGCGTACCTGGTGCTCGGCTGGCTGCTCTACTCCGGCGGGATGGAGCTGGCGCTGGCCGGCACGGCGGTGCTGGCGATGCGCACGGCGTCGACGGCGCTGTCCAACACCATGCGCGCGGTCAACTCGCTGTACGAGGACTCGTTCTACATCGGGTTCTACAACCAGCTGCTGGTGGAGTCGGTGAAGCTGCAACCGCCGCCGACGGCGGTGGCCGCGCCCGCCGACCCGGCCGAGATCCGGCTGGAGAACGTCACGTTCACCTACCCGGGCCGGGAAAGCCCGGCGCTGCGGGACATCTCGCTGACGATCCGGCGCGGCGAGGTGGTCGCGCTGGTCGGCGAGAACGGCTCGGGCAAGACCACGCTCGGCAAGCTGCTGACCGGGCTCTACCCACCGGACGAAGGCGTGGTGCGCTGGGACGACGTCGACCTCGCGCACGCCGACCCGGCGTCGGTGCACGCGAACATCGCGGTGATCGCGCAGGAACCGGCCGAGTGGCCGATGACGGCGGCGAACAACATCACGGTGGGTCGCCTCGGCCGCGCCGACCCGGACCACCGGGCGTGGCGCGAAGCGGTGGACTACTCGGGCGCGGACGAGGTGATCGAGTCGTTGCCCGCCAAGGAGAAAACGGTGCTCTCGAAGAAGTTCGACGAGGGCCACGACCTGTCCGGCGGCCAGTGGCAGCGCATGGGCATCGCCCGCGGCATCTACCGCGACGCATCGGTCCTGGTGGCCGACGAACCCACGGCGGCGCTCGACGCCCGGGCGGAGGCCCGGGTGTTCGCCGGCCTCCAGCACGCGAGCACCTCCCACGACGGCCGCCGCACGACGGTCCTGGTGACGCACCGGCTGGCCAACATCCGCTCGGCGGACCGGATCCTGGTGCTGGAGAAGGGAAAGCTGATCGAGCAGGGCACCCACGACGAACTGATCCACGCGGGCGGCGTGTACCACGAGCTGTACGAAATCCAAGCGCGCGCGTATCGCAACGGCACGGAGGTCCCGGCGCCCCGAGTCACGGGCACGCCGAGTGAGCCCTCGTCGGCACGCCCCGCGCCGGAGACACCGGAGAGATTGCCGTGAAAGCCCGCTTACCGTCCAAAGCGGACGCGCCCGGGAGTACTCGCCGCTGCCGGACGAGCGGACTCTCCGGCACGCCGAGCAGGGCGTACTCCGCGAACGGGCGTCACCCCGCACCCGGCCAGCGGATTTACCCCCGCCGACCTCGCGAGGCAGACTGGCCTGCCCAGCCCGTGGAGGCACGATGCGTCAGCTCACCGCCCTGGACGTGCAGTTCCTCAACGCCGAGTCGACCACCACGACCGGGCACGTCGGCGGCCTCTCGATCCTCGACCCCTCGACCGCGCCCGGCGGAAAACTCACCCTCGACGACCTCCGCGAACTCATCGGCTCGCGGCTGCACCTCGCGAAACCGCTCCGCTGGCGGCTTCTCCCCGTGCCGCTCGGGCTCGACCACCCCTACTGGGTCGACGATCCCGAGTTCGACCTCGAGTACCACGTCCGCGAGATCGCTCTCCCCGCGCCGGGTGACGAGCGGCAGCTCGCCGAGCAGATCGCGCGGCTCACCGCGCGGCCGCTCGACCGGCGGCGGCCGCTGTGGGAGGCCTACCTGATCCACGGCCTGCGGGACGGCAACGTCGCCGTCTACACGAAGGTCCACCACAGCGCCATCGACGGCGTCTCCGGGGCCGAGCTCATCGGCGTGCTCATGGACACCACCGCCGAACCACCACCCCCGAAACCGCCGAAGACACCGCAGAAGGAGCCCGTCCCGACTCCCGTCGCACTCGCGCTGAACGGCACGAAGAAGCTCGCGCTGCACCCCGTCAAAGCCGCGTTGCAAGTACCGAAACTGCTGCAGCACATCGACGAAGTCCCCGGCCTCGGCCGCTACCCCGGCGTCGGGCTGCTCGCGAAGGCCGGCAGCGTGCTCAACCGCGTCACCCGCCAGGGCTCCGGCCGCCACGAAGCCGACCGGCCACGGCTCGTCGCGCCCGACACGCCGTTCAACGGGCCGATCAGCCCGCACCGCCGCTTCGCGTACGGCTCGCTGCCCCTCGACGAGGTCAAGCACGTCAAGAACGTCTTCGGCGTCACGGTGAACGACGTCGTGATGGCGTTGTGCGCGAGCGTGATGCGCCGGTGGCTCGTCGACCACGACGCCCTGCCCGGTCAGCCGCTCGTCACGCTCGTCCCGCTGTCCGTGCGCACGCCCGAGCAGGCGAAGGACGCCGGCAACCAGGTTTCGGTCATGCTCGCGCCGCTGCCGACGCACCTCGCCGACCCCGCCGCGCGGCTGGCCGAGGTCACCACGGCGATGGTCGCCGCGAAGCAGCGCTACCAGCCGCTGCCGGCGTCGTGGCTGGTCGACTTCAGCGGGATGCTGCCGGCCGCGCTCGGCGGGCTCGCCGCCCGCGCCACCATGCGCTTCCTCGGGGCCACCGCGCCGGTGGTGAACCTCGTCGTGTCGAACGTCCCCGGGTCGCAGAGCCCGCTGTACCTCGCGGGCGCGCGGCTGCTCGCGAACTACCCGGTGTCCGCGATCACCGACGCGAGCGGCGGCCTGAACATCACCGTGATGTCCTACGACGGCAAGCTGGACTTCGGGTTCGTCGCCTGCCGCGAGCTGATCCCGGACGTCCGGGACCTGATCGACCACCTGCACGACGCGCTGGCCGAGCTGACGAAGCTGGCCGCCGAGCACACCCGGGAGGCCTGATGGCGGAGCAGGTCGCGGACGTCGGCGGCGTCGAGCTGTGCCACGAGACGTTCGGTGACACGGGAGGCCGGCCGCTGCTGCTCGTCATGGGACTCGGCGCGCCGATGATCTGGTGGGACGAGGAGTTCTGCGAATCCCTTGCCGCACAAGGGTTCTCCGTCATCCGGTTCGACAACCGGGACGCCGGGCGGTCGAGCCGGATGCGCGGCCGGGCCAACCTCGCGCAGGCGTACCTGCTGCACCGCGCGCCGTACTCGCTCGCGGACATGGCCGCCGACGCCGCCGGGCTGCTGGACGTGCTGGGCGTCCCGGCCGCGCACGTCGCCGGGGCGTCGATGGGCGGGATGATCGCGCAGACCCTGGCCATCCGGCACCCCGAGCGGGTGCTGTCGCTGACGTCGATCATGTCCAGCACCGGCGGGCGGCTGGTCGGCCGGCCGAGCGGCAAAGCGATGTCGATGCTGCTCGGCGCACCGCCGCGCAGCCGCGCCGACTACGTGGAGATGCTCGTGCGGACGTTCCGGCTGATCGGCTCGCCGGGCTACCCGTTCGACGAGGCGCGCATGCGGGACCGCGCCGAGCGCACCTTCGACCGCGGCGTCCACCCGGGCGGCACGCTGCGCCAGCTCGCGGCGATCATGGCCGAACGCGACCGCGGGCCGCGGCTGCGCAAGGTCCGGGTGCCGGCCCTGGTGGTGCACGGCGCGCGCGACCCGCTGGTCCACGTCTCCGGCGGCCGCGCGACGGCCCGCGCGATCCCGGGCGCGGACCTCGACATCGTCCCCGGCATGGGCCACGACCTGCCGCGGGCAGTGTGGCCGCGGGTGGTCCGGGGCATCACGCGCATCGCCGACCGTGCGGAAACACCGATCTCGCGTGATTGAAGACGGAACTCGCGTGATTGGGCGCGTATCTCGCGTGATTGGGCGCGTATCTCGCGTGATTGGCGGGGCATCTCGCGTGATTGGCGGGGCATCGCGGCTTACGACGAGAGGGTGATCGAGCCCAGGTGGGAGAAGTGGGCCGCGACGCGGGAACCCGGGCGGACCGGGACCGCGTCCGTCATGCCGCCGGTCAGGACCAGCCAGCCCGGCTCCAAGGCCAAGCCGCGCGCGCCCAGGGCGTTCGCCGCCAGGGCCAGCGCTTCGGCCGGGTGGCCCTGGACCGCCGCGCCGGTCGCCGTGTCGACGATCTGGCCGTCGACCTCCAGCAGCGCCGCTTCCAGGGACAAGTCCAGCGAAGACGGCGGGAGGCCTACCGGACCCACGCTGAAGTAGGCCGACGAGCCGTTGTCCGCGACGGCGTCCGGCAGTGTGAAGCGGTAGTCGGTGTACCGGCTGTCGATGACCTCGATGCCGCCGTACACGCGGTCGACCGCGGCCAGCGCCGTCGCGGCGGTGACGCCGGGACCCGCGAGACGACGACCCAGCACGAAGACCAGCTCAGGCTCGGCCCGCGGGTGGATCAACGAAGGCACGGGGACTCCCGCCGGCAGGACCATCGCGTCCGTCAGCCAGGCCAGCAACGGCGAGTCGATGCCCATCCGCTGTTGCTTGGCCCGGGACGTCAGGCCCAGCTTCAGCCCGACCAGCGTCTCGCCGCGGGCCCGCCGCAGCCGCAGGGCCTCGTCTTGGATCGCGTACGCCGTGTCGACGTCCAATCCCGGCCAGTCCTCCGAGAGCGGCGAACGCTCCGAAACCGTCCCCAGCAGCGCAGCGGCCGCCTCGCGCACGTTCACGATTCCTCCGAAGCAGGAGCGAAGACTGCGGTGACACTGCCGAGCCCGGCGATCGTCGCGACGATCGTGTCGCCCGGCGACACCGGGATCGCCCGGGTCATCGACCCCGGCAGCACGACGTGCCCGGGTTCGAGGGTGACCCCCAGCGGCCCGACGGTGTTCGCCAGCCACACCAGCGAGTTCAGCGGCGAGCCGAGCACCGCGCCGCCCGCGCCCGTCGCGGCCACCGAACCGTTCTGGTACAGGATGCAGCCGGCCAACCGCAAATCCACGGAGCCCAACGCCGTCGGGCTGCTGCCCAGCACCACGCCGCCCGACGACGCGTTGTCGGCGATCGTGTCGAACAGCGAGATCTTCCAGTCCTGGATCCGCGAGTCGACGATCTCCAGCGACGGCAGCACGAAGTCGACTGCCCGCACCGCGTCGGCGACCGTGACACCGGGGCCGCGCAGCGCCGAGCCGAGCACGAACGCGATCTCCGGTTCGATCCGCGGCTGCAGGAACGCCGACGTCGGTATCGCCTGGTGCTCGAGGTGGAACATGCTGCCGGTGAGGTGCCCGTAGTCGGGCTGGTCGACGCCCATCTGCCGCTGCATCGCGGCGGACGCGAGCCCGACCTTGTGCCCGCGGACGGCGTCACCGCCCTCGACCCACCGCCGCACCTGCTCCTGCTGGATCCGGTACGCGTCCTCGACCACCGCATCCGGGTAGGTCTTGATCAGCGGCTCGATCGGTTCTCGGGTCGCGTAGGCCCGCGCCAGTACGGCGGCGGCCTCCTGCACCTTGCTGACGTCCACGCCGGGGACTCTGCCGTGAGCGCACCCCGCGCACAAGCCTCGGCGTTCCGCCCAGTGGACCTCTCGCCAGTCAACCTCTTGCGCGCGAGATAATTCGGGCGTACCGTTCAGGGCACCACCAGGAAGGGACGTGAGGGACATGGCACCGACCCAGGCCGAGGTCACCAAGCTCGCCGAGGTCCGCGACGAGCTGCGCGAGCGCCACCTGCGCCCGGCCGCCGAGCGACCGGCGACGAACGGGCGCGGCATCCACCACACC
Organism: Amycolatopsis sp. NPDC051371; assembly: GCF_040682155.1. Classification (NCBI taxonomy): domain Bacteria; kingdom Bacillati; phylum Actinomycetota; class Actinomycetes; order Pseudonocardiales; family Pseudonocardiaceae; genus Amycolatopsis; species Amycolatopsis sp. NPDC051371. Next base: position 24,883 of record NZ_JBFBAG010000074.1, on the reverse strand, counting down.
GCGCTGATCTCCAGCGACGTCGAGCGGACCATCGGTTTCTACCAGGACATCCTCGGCTTCCCGCTCACCGAGCTGATCGAGAACCGCGACTACCCGGGCTCCAGCCACTTCTTCTTCGACGTCGGCAACGGCAACGCGGTCGCCTTCTTCGACCTGCCCGGTCTGGACCTCGGCCCGTACGCGGAAGTCCTCGGTGGACTGCACCACCTGGCCCTGTCCGTCACGCCCGAACGGTGGAGCGCGATCAAGGACAACCTCGACGAGGCCGGCGTGCAGTACCTGCTGGAGAGCAAGACCTCCATCTACCTGTCCGATCCGGACGGTGCCCGCGTCGAGCTGATCTCCGACCCGCTCGGCGAGATGTACGGCGAGAAGATCGGCTGAAAACGTGTTCCGGGCGCCGCGCGCCGTTTAGCCTGTGCGCGACGCCTGGAGGTCCCATGTCCGATTGGACGCTCTCTCGCGCGAAGGCGCGGCTCGATCACCGCGAACGGCTCGACGAGCTCAGCGCGCGCACGCGGTTCGAGGTCCGGCTGCACCTCAACGAGCCGATGACGAACGGCGCCTACGACGAGCTGACGAGCATCTTCGCGATCGGGCACGGCGAGTGCGCCGCGCTGCTTGCCCACCAGCGGCTGCTGCCGTGGTGGGAGCGCTCGCTCCTGCACCGGTACGCGCGGCGCCTGCACGGCAAGGCGATCACGCGCAGTGTCGGCGTGGTGCCCGCGGAGGTGGCGCCGCAGGCGGCCCGCGCGTTCGGCGCCGAGATCGCCGAACTGGCTCCCGACTCCGGGGACACCGGTGCGAAGTACGACCTCCAGGGCCGGGGCCTGCTGACGGTCTTCCGCATCGCCATCGGCGCCAAGGGCGGGGTCTGGGCGGACCGGCACGAGGTCTCGACGACGTCCGCCCGCAACATCCTCACCTGCGCCGCGACCTTCGGCCGCCGCAAGCCGTGGCACGTGATCTGGCCCGTCTACCGCGTCCGCGGCCTGCGGCTCTGGAAGCTTTGACGCCCGCCGCGCGTTCCCCCGGTATGAAAGCAGAGGAAATCCTCGAGGGCGCGAAGACCATCGCCGTCGTCGGCCTGAGCCGCGACCCGGCCAAGGCGGCGCACGGCGTGCCCGCGGTCCTGCAGGCGCACGGCTTCCGGATCATCCCGGTGCACCCGAGCGCGACCGAACTGCTCGGCGAGAAGGTCTACCGGTCGCTGAAGGACATCCCGGAGCCGGTCGACATCGTCGACGTCTTCCGGCCGTCCCCCGAGGCACCCGGCATCGCCCGCGAAGCCGTCGAGATCGGCGCGAAGGCGCTGTGGCTGCAGCAGGGCATCGTCTCCGCCGAAGCGCGCCGCATCGCCGAGGAAGGCGGGCTCGAGTACGTCGAGAACCGCTGCACCGCCGTCGTCCGCGCGACGGCCGCGATCTCGAAGAACTAGACGGGAGGACAGTGCTCACCACGACGTTGCAGATTCCCACCGCGGACGGCCAAGCCGACGCCTTCGCCGCCTTCCCGGGCGAGGGCGGGCCGCACCCGGGGGTGCTGATGTACCCCGACGGCTTCGGGATCCGTCCCGTGCTGCGGGACATGGCCCGCGAACTGGCCGGGCACGGGTACTACGTGCTCGTCCCCAACGTCTTCTACCGGACCGGCCCGACCCCGGTGCTCGAGCTTCCCGAGCACATCGGCGAAGAAGCTCGACCCGCGATCTTTGCGCGGCTCATGCCGCTGATCGAGGCCCACACCACCGAACGCGTCCTGCGGGACGCCGACGCCTACCTCCGGTTCCTCACCACGCGGCCCGAGGTCGGCGCCGGACCCGTCGCGGTGACCGGCTACTGCATCGGCGGCCTCCTGGCGACGCGCACCGCCGCGGCCCACCCCGACCAGGTGGCCGCCCTCGCCGCATTCCACGCCCCGGTGCAGGCCGCCGGACCCGACCTGCACCGGCTCACCGCCCGGGTCCACTTCGGCCACGCGGAGACCGACCTGACGCCCGAGGCGCTCGGCGAACTCAACCGGACCCTGGACGCCGCGGGCATCGACTACACGTCCGAGATCTACCCCGGCACCGTCCACGGCTTCACGATGTCCGACACCGACGCCTTCGACCCCGCCGCTCTCCGGCTGCACTGGGATCGCTTGCTGCCGCTGCTGGCCGAAAACACCTAGGCCGACGCTCCGAAGTGGACGATGCGGTGGTTGCCGGTTTCGGCGACCCACACACCGCCCCTTCCGTCGTCGGCGACGTCACGCGGTGAGCTGATCGGCTCGGTCGTGTCGGTCAGCGCCGCGCCCGTGCGGGTGTCGAACCGCGCGACGCGCCGGTGTCCGGCGTCGTCCACCAGCAGCCGGCCGACCGGGTCCAGCGCAACGGCGCGGGGCCGGGCGAAGCCCCCGAACTCGCGCACGAACCCGCCCCACCACGAGAACTGCACCACGCGGCGGTTGCCGGTGTCGGCGACGTAGACGTTGCCCGCCGCGTCGACCGCGACCCCTTCCGGTGCGTTGAGCCGCCCGGACAGCACGCGCACGAGCGCGCCGTCGCGGGTGAACGCCTGCACGCGGTCGTTGCCGGTGTCGGCCACCCACACGCGTCCGCGCACGTCGACGGCGATCCCGGACGGCGCGCGGAACTGGCCCGGCCCCGAGCCGGGCCCGCCGAAAGCGCGCGGGAGCGCCGCGACTTCACTGGTGGCCACGAGGTCAGGATCGCCGACCGTGAGCCACGGCGGCCAGTACCGAAAAGAGTGTTCAGCGACTGTTCCGCCGTCGCTCACCAGCTCCACCGCGTGCAGGTCCGCCGCTCCAGGAAGCTGTACGCGGGCAGCGGCCCGAGCCAGTCGGCCTGGACGCCGCCACCGCGGGCCAGCCCGGTGACCGCGTCGCGGACGACGAGCAGATCGCCCATCCCGATCAGGAACGCCCACCGCTCGTCGGCGGACTCGCCCGCCGGCAGCGACACCGAATCGCGGGCGCGTTCGGCGACCTCGCTCAGCAGCACGTCGGAGCGCGCCGCCCGCCAGGCCGAGCCGGGTTCGGTGAACCGCAGGCAGACGTGCACCTCGGCCAGGCCGTCGAGCCGGTCGAGGTCGGCGCGGTAGGTGTCGGCCGACGGCGCCAGCACCTCGTCCCGGACGGCTTCCTCGTCGTCGGCGACGGTGCCGAACCGGACCGGCAGCACCGGCCCGCCCTCGACGAGCGCGGACACCACCGCCAGGTGCACCGCCGGATCGGGCTCGGGCTCGCCGACGACCATCGCCAGGTCCTCCCAGCACACCGTCCGCGGCGCCCGCGGGTGCCCGGCGCGCACGACGCCGTAGAGCTGCAGCGTCACGGCTGGTCGACCGGGATGGCCGGCTCGACCGGCACCGCCACCGCGGGCGTCGGCGGCGGGGGCGGGATCAGCCCGGTCGTCTGCCCGAGACCCTGGGAGATCTGTCCGGGCACGGGCGTGTTCTGCAGCCGCTGCATCGCTTCGAGGTAGCGGATGAACGTGTCGACGCTGGCGATCACGATCCGCGCCTCGATCGCCAGCAGCTCGATCCCGATCACCGACACCCGCACCGAAGCGTCGATGACGAGTCCCTTGTCGAGCAGGATGTCGAGCGTGTCGGCGAGCCCGCCACCGGTCTGTCCCGGTCTGGTCACTTAGATCCTTTCGTCGAGGGCCGCGCGGATCTCGGCGAACCGGAGCTCCAGCGCGATCAGGGACTGGCCGAGGTCTTCGACCTGGTCGTCGGTGAGGGTGCCGGCGTCGAGGCGGCGCAACGCCTGCCTCTCCAGCACCTCCTTGAGGACGTCGAGCACGGTGACGACCAGGTGGCCGAGCCCGCGGCCCGCGTCGGCGGGGATCCGGACGGGCTCGCTCATCCTTCGAGCCCGAGCAGCAGCAACCGCAGGTCGAGCCGCACCAGGTCGATGCCGGCGAGCGAGATGATCACGTCACCGGTCACGACGGCACCCCGGTGCACGACCCGGTCGAGCAGGTCGGCGACGGCTTCGGCGGCGTCAGCCATCCGCCGCCACCCCGAGCTCGACGTCCGTGAACGAGTACGGCGGCCACGGGCCGCTCGTCTCCACCGTCGCCCCGGCCTGCCGCAGCTCGCGGGCGAACCACTCGAACTCCGCGTGGAACGCCGCCTCCCGGCCCTCGGCCACGAGATAAGCCGTGTTGACCAGCACGCCGTGCGGCCGCGCGCGCCCGAGGTGATCGGCAGCGTGCCGGCGCAAGGCCTCTTCGAGCCGGCCGGCCACGCCCACGACGTCTTCGCGGGCCCGATCGATCGCCTTCAGCCGTTCCCGGCGGCGGACGAGGTACTGCGTGCCCGACAGGCCCGCGGGGTCCGGGCGGGTGGTCGCGGCCGGCTCGACGTGCCGCACGCGCACACCCCATTCGCGGTGGCCCTCGACCTCGTCGAGGCAGCTCCGGGCCTGGTCGTAGGTGACCTCCAGGAGGCGCTTCACGGACGCTTCGCCGTCGAGGACCGTGCCGAACCGCAGCGGCAGCACGGGTTCGTGGCGGAAGACCGCGCGCACGACGGCGTCGTGTTCGCGGGCCAGCTCGGCCAGCGTGCCGTCGACCGGGTCGAGCGTGTCCATGCGGTCGAAGCGCGCCGGAGTCACTTCGGAGACGACCACACCCAGGTCGCGGTAGCCGACGAGCCGGGGCGCCGGACCGAGGTCCAGCCCGGCCCGGTTGCGGGTGATCGCGTACGCGCAGAGCCAATCGCGGGTGCTCACCGCAGTGCGTCCCTCCTGCCCGGAACCCGGGCCTCGAGTGCGGCGACACGCGCCGCCAAGTCCAGCTTTTGACCGGCACTGTCTTCCAGCTCTTCGCGCGCCGCGTTCGGCGAGAAGAACGGGTCGTTCGTCCACCAGTCCATGCCCATTTCCCGGGCGGTCTGGGCCGAAGCGATGAACAGCCGGATCCGCAGCGTCAGCAATTCGACGTCGACGATGCTGACGCCGATGTCACCGGCTATCACGACACCCTTGTCGAGCACGCGTTCCAGAATGTCCGCCAATGAATCGGACGAAGCGGCCAATCGTGTCACTCTTCCTTTCAGGAATCGGTGGCGCCGCGCGTGAACCGCCGGAGCCGTTCGCACGCGATGAGCTCACCGGCGGCGTCGAGGTCCACTCGGTAGGTGGCCATCACGCTGGTGGAATCTGGGATCCGGGCCAGCTCGACGACGTCGACGAGCACGGACCAGCCCCCTTCGGCGCGGGTCCGAAGCCCGGTCACGGCGTGCGGGGCCAGCCCCGTGACCACGCCGAACTGGGCCGTCGCTTCCCGGATGGCATCGGCGGCGCGCAGCCGGGAAACGGATTTCTCAGAGCTTTCCGGGACATTGTTGTTTTGGGCAAGGAACGGCTTCGGCGATTCCGTCATCGCTTTCCTGGTCTCGGGTGGGTGCCCACCGTAGCAACGGGCACAACCGCCCGCAGATGAGCTACGACACGGTATTTTTCACCGGTTCGCGGGAACGAATGGGCTCTCTGCGGCAACCAGCGGCGGCAAACGGCCCAGTACGGAACGCCCAGCGGAACCAATTCCCGGATTCCGCCCGGCATATCACGATCGAGTAACGTCCACGAGCCGGTACCCGACGCCCCGGACCGTCTCGATGGTGCGGGTGCCGAACGGGACGTCGATCTTGCGCCGCAGGTAGCCGATGTAGACCTCGACGACGTTCTCGTCGCCGTCATAGTGCGCGTCCCAGACGTGGCTCAGGATCTCGTTCTTCGTCAGCGCCGTGCCCGGCCGGCGCAGCAGGAACTCCAGCAGCCCGAACTCCCGCGCGGTCAGCTCGATCCGCTGTTGTCCTCTGTGGACGGTGCGGGCGGAGGGGTCGAGCCGCAGGTCACCCGCCTCCAGCACGGCGGGGCGGGCCGGCGCGCCGCGGCGCAGCAGAGCGCGCAGCCGGGCGATGAGGACGACGAAGGAGAACGGCTTCGACAAGTAGTCGTCGGCGCCGAGGTCGAACGCGTCGGCTTCGTCGTACTCGCCGTCCTTCGCGGTGAGCATCAGCACCGGCGTCCAGTTCTCCGCCGCGCGCAGGCGCTTGAGCACCTCGTAGCCGGACAGCTCGGGCAGCATGATGTCGAGCACGACGACGTCGTACTCCTGCTCGGTGGCCCGCCAGAGCCCCTCGCGACCGGTGTGCGCGACGTCGACGGTGAACCCCTCGGCGACCAGGCCGCGCCGCAGCGTCTCCGCGAACTCGCGCTCGTCCTCCACGATCAGCAGGCGCACTACTCCTCCTCCGGCAGTTCGAGCACCGGCAGCTCGAGCACGAACCGCGCGCCCGGCTCGTCCGACGCGCGGTAGCGCGCCCGGCCGCCGTGGCGCGCCGCGATGCCCGCCACGATCGGCAGGCCCAGCCCGGTGCCGCCGTGCCCGCGCTGCCGCGACGCGTCGAGGCGGACGAACCGCTCGAAGATCCGTTCGCGGTCGGCTTCCCCGACGCCCGGGCCGTCGTCGCTCACCTCGACGACGGCGAGGTCGCCGCGCACCGAGCTGGCGACGCGGATGCGCGAGCGCGCGTGCCCGCGGGCGTTGTCGACCAGGTTCCGCACCGCCCGCCGCAGCTGGGCCTCGCTGCCGCGCACCTTCGCGGGCCCGGCGCGGACCTCGACGTCCAGCGCGCACTCGCCGCGGACCCGCTCGGCCTCGGCGCGGACGATGTCGTCGAGGTCGACCTCGGTGCGCGACGGCCGGTCGGTCGTGTCGTCGGTGCGGGCGAGCATGAGCAGGTCGTCGACGAGCTCGCGCAGCCGCGCGGTCTCCCGGCCGATCACCGGCACCAGGTCCCCGGTGCTTTCCGGGTGCCGCCCGGAGACGTCGAGCGCGGTGCTGATCGTGGACAGCGGCGAGCGCAGCTCGTGGCTGGCGTCGGCGACGAACCGCCGTTGCGCCGCCTGCGCCGACGCGAGCCGGCCGAGCATCTCGTTGAGCGTCACGGCCAGCCGGTGCACCTCGTCGCCACCCGGCGGCAGCGGGACGCGGGCGGCGAGGTCGCGCGTCGAGATCTCGGCGACGGTCCGGCGCATCCGCTCCACCGGCCGCAGCGCCGAGCCGACCGCGCGGTAGACCGCGAGCCCGGAGATCGCCAGCAGCGGGATCGCGATCAGCCCGAGCAGCAACGTCAACCGGGTCGAGGCCTCGGTCACCGGCTCCAGCGAACGCGCGGAGACCACCGTGTACGGGCCGCCCGGCCCGTTGACCTGCTGCGACACGACGCGGTAGTCGTCGCTGTCGCCGTTGAGCCCGAGCGGGAGGGTCTCGATGGCCTCCTGCCCGACCGCCGGGCGGGCGGCGGTCAGCGGCGGGTGCCCGACGATCGCCGGGTCGCTCGCGATCGGCACGCCGCGCGCGTTGAGCACCTGGGTGACGGCCTCGGTGTCACCGGTGCTGGCGACGTCGGACGCGCTGAGGTCGCGCGCGCCCTCGCGGACGAGCTGGATGGCGACCTGGCGGCCGGTGCTGCGCGCACTCTCGGTGACGCTGCGGTCGAGCGACTCTTCGAGCAGCAGCACGACGACGACGCCCGCGGCGGCGATGGCCAGCGCGAGCGCGAAGACGGCCACCGCGGTGGTCCGCATCCGGACACCGGTCGCGGCGATCACGCTGCCCAGGTTCACCAACGCAGCGTAACCGCGGCGGGCCGCCATCACGACGTCCGGCGGCGGCGCGTAAGACGTTCGCCGCGCAGGCGCTCGACCTCGGGCAGCTCCAACGGCGGCAGCGGGTGCCCGGCCGTCCAGGTCAGCAGGAGGTCCGCCAGCGCGGGGTTGCGGGCGAGCGCCGGGCCGTGCAGGTACGTGCCGACGATGTGGTCGGTCACCGCACCTTCGGTGCCGTCGCCGTTGCCGGTACCGCGCACGACCTGCCCGAGCGGTTCGCTGCCGGTGCCGAGCTTGCTGACGCCGAGGTGGTTCTCGAACCCGGTGAGCGGCGCTTCGTCCAGGAGCCCCGAGGACGTCGCGACCAGTTCGGAGACCGCCCGCCGCTCGCCGGGTTCGGTGGTGACGTCGAGCAGGCCGAGGCCGTCGTGGTCGACGCCGTCGAGACCGCGGAAGCGGGTGCCGAGCACCTGCAGGCCGGCGCAGACGCCGAAGACCACCGCTTCGGGCGTCAGGGACCGCCGGTGCTTCCGCAGGTGGGCCGCGGCCAGGACCTGCGCGCCGTCCTCGCCGCCGCCGAGCAGGTAGAGGTCCAAAGTGGACGGTACCGGCTCACCGAGCCCGACCGGCACGACCTCGGCCTCGATCCCGCGCCAGCGCAGCCGCTGGCACAGGACCTGCGCGTTGCCGGTGTCGCCGTAGGTGCCGAGCACCTCGGGCAGCAGGAGTCCGATGTGGACGATCGAGTCACGCACCGGGCAGCCTACCGACCAGCTCGCGGAAGGCGGTGTAGTTGGCGACCAGCTCGACGCCGCCGGGCGGCAGCGCGTCGATCGCGGCGACCGGGTCGGGCTCGGCCCAGTGCGCGACCTCGGCGTAGCAGAGCCGCACGGCGAGGTCGGCCCCGCGCTCGCCGGTGACGACGACCTGGCGGCCGCGCAGCCGTTCGAAGTGCACGTCCCAGAGCCAGGACAGGTCGCGGCCGTCGGCTTCCTGGGCGTTGACCGCGACGACGACCGGGGTGTCCTCGTCCAGCACGCGCAGCGTCTCGACCCAGCCGGCCGGGTTCTTGGCCAGCATCAGCCGCACGGAGTGCCGCGACCGGCGGATCGTCCGGTAGCGGCCGCCGATGTCGGTGATGGTCCGCAGCCGCGCGGTGGCGGTGTGCGGCGGCACGCCGAGCCGGTGCGCGGCAGCGAGCGCGAAGGCGGCGTTGGCCCGGTTCGCGTCGCCGGGCAGCCGGAGGTCCAGGTCGACTTGACGACCGCCGGGCGTGCTGACGAGGTCGCCGTCGAGGGTCCAGGTGGGCTCGGGGCGGGCGAGGCCGCAGGCGCAGCTCCAGTGTTCTTTGGCGTGTTCGATCAGGCCGTCACAGCGGGGGCAGGCGGTCGAGTCCCCGGTCCAGCGGCGGCCGGTACCGACCCAGAGCGGTCTGGCGGCCGCGGTCGCCGCGGAGGTGACGAGAATGTCGTCGCAATTGGCGACAATCGTGGTTTCGGGATGTCCGCCGATCGCGGCGCGCAGATCGCGTTCGGTCGAGCGCACCTCGCCGACGCGATCGAGCTGGTCGCGGCTGAGGTTCAGCAGGACGAGCACCGCGGGTTCCAGTTGTTCGGCGACCCAGGGAAGGTAGGTCTCGTCGACTTCGAGAACGGCGTAGGGCGCTTCCGGGCTGGCGGTCAGGGCGCCCAGGATCCCGTCGGGCATGTTGGCGCCGTCACTGTTGGCGGCTACCTCGGCGAGGGCTTCGAGCGCTCGCGTGATCATCAGGGCGGTCGTAGTTTTGCCGTTGGTGCCGGTGACGAGGACGACGGTGCGTTCCCGGCCGAGCCTCTCGAGGGCTTTCGGGTCGAGCGCGAGCGTGACGCGGCCGCCGATGACGCCGCCTTGGCCGAGGCCGGCGTTGCGGGAGAGCCAGGCGGTGATCCGCCCGGCGGTCACGGACGCGCGGGTACGGAGGGGGCTTCGGACGGACACCGGCTGGATGGTGCTCGGTGGGCGCTGTGAGTTTGCTGAGTCCGTGACTCGGCCCACCCGGCCCGCGCCGGCGGCGCCCGTCGAAACGTCTTGAATGACTCATTCAGGTCTTCGGACGTCCTGAATGACTCATTCAAGACGTCCGGGCAGCGTCTCTACTCCCTTCACCGCCGATTCACGAATATGAACCACCCTCGTCGAACTTGTCGAACGAGCCCGTCAACTCCTCCGCAACCGCCATAGGTAGGAAACTTAACCATCGGAGGTTGTACCAATTAGCCTGCGCAAGTAACCGCATTATCCGAGTCTTCTCCTGAGACGTTTCAAGATCTTCCCCACATACATCGGAGGTGTTACCGTCCAACCCCATCCAGCGGAAATGCGTACCGCTGAGCGGAAACGGGAACGTCCAACGGAGGGCCACGTGGGACCGGAGCGCGCACTGGAGAACAGCGGAACCCTCGAACGCGGACTCGCGGTGCTCGAGCACGTGGGTCGGCACCAGGAGATTTCCACCAATGCGATCGCGCGGCAACTGGGGCTTTCCCGCAGTGCCGCCTACCGCATCGTCGGCACCCTCAAGAGCCTCGAATACCTCGAAGCCGACCAGGTCACCGGCCGGGTCAGGCTCGGGACGCGGCTCGTCGAACTCGGTGCGCGGGCCATGGCCGCCACCGACCTGCACCGCTGCGCGCCGCGGTATCTCGCGTCGCTCGCCGAACGGTCCGGGGAGACCACGTACCTCGCCGTGCCCGACAACGACACCATGGTCTACGTCGCCACCGAACGCAGTGCCAGCGCCGTCACCCTCGCCTGCCGCCTGGGCACCCGCCGCCCGCAGCACGCGACGTCGCTCGGGAAAGCCTGGCTCGCCGCGCTGCCCGAGGCCGACCGGGCCGAGCGCGTCCGGCGGATGAAGCTCGACTCCCTGACGCTCAAGACGATCAACGACCCGCTCCGGCTGCTCGACGACCTCGCGCGGACCTGCCGCCGCGGCTGGGCGATCGACGAGGTCGAGAACGAGCCGGACGTCGGGTGCGTCGCCGCCGCCGTGCGTGACCACTCGGGACGGCCCATCGCCGCCATCAGCATCGCCGGGCCGGCGCCGCGCGTGCTGCGCCGCCTCGACGAGCTCGGTGCCTCCGTGGCCGGGACCGCCGCCGCCCTGTCGCTGAGGCTCGGTTACGTACGAGGGCAAAGGGGCTGACCCGTGACCTGGATCCAGGACTACCAGCCGGCGGGCGGGCTGTGGGTCTCCGCGCTGCTCGCCGCGCTCCCGATCATCGTGCTGCTGGTCGCGCTCGGCGTGGTCCGCTTCTCCGCGCACCTTTCGGCGGCGCTCGCGCTGGTCACCGCGCTCGGCGTCGCCCTGCTGCTGTACCGGATGCCGATCGGGCTGGCCTTCGACTCCGCCGCGATGGGCGTGGTCTTCGGCGTCTGGTCGGTGGCCTGGATCGCGTTCCACGCCGTGTACTTCCACAACGTCACGGTCGCCACCGGCCGGTTCGACGCGATCAAGCGCGTGCTCGCCGGGTTCAGCGAAGACCGGCGGCTGCAGGCGCTGCTCATCGCGTTCGGCTTCGGCGCGCTGCTCGAAGGCGTCGCGGGTGGCGGGTCGCCGATCGCGATCACGGCGGCGATGATGGCCGCGCTCGGGTTCCCGCCGGTGAAGGCCGTCGTGCTGGCGCTGCTGGCGAACACCGCGCCGGTCGCGTTCGGCGGCCTCGGCAACCCGCTGATCGTGCTCGGCCGGCTGACCGCGCCGATCATGCACCTCAAGCAGGACCAGGCGACCGAGCTGTTCTCGGCGGCGGTCGGCCGTCAGGTGCCGGTGCTCGCGCTGATCATCCCCGCGTTCCTGGTCGTGGTCCTCGCCGGCTGGAAGCGCATGCTCGAGGTGTGGCCGGCGGTGCTGACCGCCGGGCTCGCGTTCGCGGCCATGCAGTTCGTCGCGTCCAACTACATCAGCGCCAGCCTGGTCGACGTCCTCGCCGCGCTCACCGCGATGGCCGCGCTGTGGATCCTGACGCGGTTCTGGCAGCCAGCGTCGGTGTGGCGTTTCGACGGCGAAGAAAGCGCTGTCAAGAGTCTGGGCGCGGCGCAGTCCGAACGCGGCGCGCTCTACGCGTGGATGCCGTACATCATCCTGATCCTGGCCATCTTCCTGTCCCGGATCGGCACGATCTTCAAGAACCTGCCCACCTGGCTCGACCTGACGAAGCTGCTGCACAAGGCGGACTGGATCTTCGCCTGGCCCGGGCTGCACAACCACGTCGTCCAGCACCCGCCGATCACCGCGAAGAACGCGCCGTACGCGGCGACGTTCACGGTGGACTTCCTGTTCTCGCCGGGCACGGTCGCCCTGATCGCGGCGGTCATCGCCGGGTTCGCGATGGGCGGCCGCGCGGGGCTGCTGCTCAAGACGTACCGGCAGACGCTGTTCCAGATGCGCTGGGCGCTCGCGACGATCTTCATGATCCTGGCGATCGCGTTCGTGATGAACTACTCGGGCGCGACGCAGACGCTGGGCCTGGCCCTGGCGACGACCGGCGCGGTCTTCCCGCTGTTCTCGGCGTACATCGGCTGGCTGGGCGTGTTCCTGACCGGGTCGGACGCGTCGACGAACAGCCTGTTCGGCCCGATGCAGGTGATCTCGGCCCAGCAGCTGAACCTGAACCCGATCCTGGCAGGCGCGACGAACACCTCGGGCGGCGTGATGGGCAAGATGATCTCGCCGCAGAACCTGTCGATCGGCGCGACGGCCATCGGGCAGAGCGGCAAGGAGGGATCGCTGCTGCGGCAGACGTTCCTGTGGTCGTTGCTGCTGACCGCGGTGGTCGGCGTGATCTCCCTGCTGCAGGCGACGATCCTGACGGCGATGATCCCGTCGCCCTAGGCTGGGGGCATGAGCGAGTCGCTTGCCTCCTTCGGGTACGAGCTGGGTCTGCTGAAGCGCGTCCGCCGGTCGGGCTGGTGGCACGCGGGGGTCCGCGACCCGGAGTCGGTCGGCGAGCACAGCCTGCGGGCGGCCCAGCTGGCGGCGCTGATCGCGGCGGAGGAGGGTGCGTCGCCGGAGCGGGCGGCGTTCCTGGCGCTGTGGCACGACACCCAGGAGACCCGGACGGGTGATCTTCCGCTGACGGCCGGGGACTACCTGAAGAAGCCCGAGCCGCGGGAGATCACGGCGGACCAGACGGCTGCCTTGCCTTCGCGGTCCCGCGATCTGGTGCGTGACGCGGTCGACGAATACGAGACCCGCTCGTCGGCCGAGTCGTTGTGCGCCAAGGATGCCGACAAGCTGGAGATGCTGCTGCAGGCGCTGGAGTACCGCGACATCGGCGTGCGGCCGGTGGACGAGTGGATCGAGTCGGCGCGGAAGGGGCTTACGACGGAGACCGCGAAGAAGATCGCTGAAGCGGCGTTGACGCTGTCACCGCTCTCCTGGCGGGACCGCTAGTATCGCGCGCCCGAAGTTCGCCGACAGCGTGCCGGCGAGGCGAACGTCTTGAATGACTCATTCAGGTCTTCGGAGGTCCTGAATGACTCATTCAAGACGTTTTGGTCCGGCTACCGAGCCTCGCGAGCGCCCTGGCTCCGGCGGCCTGAACGTCGAACAACTCGCAACGCGCGGCCTCAGCGACCCACCGCCGTCGCGCGGTCGAGGAGCAACGCGCGCTCGCGGGCGTTCTCCGTCATCTCCGCCGCGCGCCTGAACTCCTCCTCCGCCTCTTCCAACCGGCCCAGCTTCTGCAGCAGGTCCCCGCGGACGCTCGGGAGCAGGTGGTAGTCCTTCAACGCCGGCTCGTCGGCCACCGCGTCGACGACCTCCAGGCCGGCCGCCGGGCCGTACGCCATCCCCACCGCGACTCCGCGGTTCAGCTCGATCACCGGGGACGGCTGGAGCCTGCCGAGCCCCTCGTACAGCGCCGCGATCCGGACCCAGTCCGTCTCCGAAGCCGTCCGGGCCCGGGCGTGGCACGCCGCGATCGCCGCCTGCGCGGAGTACGGGCCGTACGCGCCGTCGGCGATCTGCTCCGACAGGGTCAGCGCCGCCAAGCCGTGCTGGATCAGGAACCGGTCCCAGCGGGCGCGGTCCTGGTCGAGCAGGAGCACCGGTTCGCCGTTCGGGCCGGTGCGGGCCTTCGAGCGCGACGACTGCAGCTCCATCAGCGCGACCAGGCCGTGCACCTCGGACTCGCCCGGCATCAGCCCGGCGAGGACGCGGCCGAGGCGCATCGCCTCTTCGCAGAGCGCCGGACGCATCCAGTCGTCGCCGCGGGTGGCCGAGTAGCCCTCGTTGAACACCAGGTAGACGACCTCGAGCACGGAGGACAGCCGGGCGACGCGCTCGTCGCCCTCCGGTACCTCGAACGGAACCTTCGCCGCGGCGAGGGCCTTCTTCGCCCGGACGATCCGCTGCGCGATCGTCGATTCGCGGACGAGGAAGGCGCGCGCGATCTCGTCGGTGGTCAGGCCGCCGAGCATCCGCAACGTCAGCGCGACGCGGGCCTGGGTGTTCAGCACCGGGTGGCACGCGACGAACAGCAGGCGCAGCAGGTCGTCCTCGATGTGGTCGTCGAGGGCCGCGTCGAAGTCGGGCAGGACGCCCTCGCCGAGCTGCTGGTCGCGCCCGACCTCCTCGAGTTTCTCGGCGTACCGCTCGTTGCGGCGGAACTGGTCGACCGCGCGGCGCTTGGCGATGGTCATCAGCCACGCGCCGGGGTTGCGCGGCACGCCGGAGTCCGGCCACTGCTCGAGCGCCGCGACGAGCGCGTCCTGCGCCAGCTCTTCGGCGAGACCGACGTCGCCGCGGGCCATGCGGGCCAGACCCGCGATGAGCCGCGGCGACTCGATCCGCCAGACCGCTTCTACCGTGCTCCGGGTGTCCGCAACCGTCACCCGGCCATCAGACAGGGTGATCGGCCGCGGTGCAACCCACTACTCGGCGATGGCGCGGATCTCGATGACACCGCCCTTGGCCTCGGGGTTCGGCGCGCGCTTCATCAGCGCGACGACGTCCTCGAGGGATTCGCCGTTGAGCACCCAGACGCCGGCGACGAGCTCCTTCGTCTCGGTGAACGGACCGTCGATGACCTTGGGTTCGGCGTTGCCTTCGAAGAGGACGCGCACGCCCTCCGAGCTCCGGGTGAGGCCCTCGGCGAACACGATCCGGCCGTCGTTCAGGAGTTCTTCGTTGAACTTCGACATCGTTTCCAGCTCTTCGGTGCTGGGCCCGACCCCCGCCTCGGACTCGGGGGTGGCCTTCACCATCACCAGGAAACGCATCAGGCCTCCCCGGCGCTCTGCGCGCGGAGCCGTCCCTCCAGCTCTTCGACCTCGGGCGTCATGTTCTCGAAGTCGGACGCCTCGGCGACGCGCCGGATCTCGACGACGCCGGCCTGCCCGTCCGGGTTGGGCATGCGCTTGATCCACTCGACGCACTCGTCGCGGTCGCGGCACTGGAGGATCCAGAAGCCGCCGACGAGTTCCTTGGTCTCCGCGAACGGACCGTCGACGACCTTGGGGTCCTCGCTCCCGGAGAACACGACGCGCGCACCCTGCGAGCTCGGCGTGAGGCCCTCGCCGGCGAGCATGACGCCGGCCTTGACCAGCTCCTCGTTGAACTTCCCCATCTCGGCCAGCAGCTCGGCGCTCGGGCCCTGGCCCGCCTCGGACTCTTCGTTCGACTTGATGATCACCATGAACCGCATCGCGGTCTCCTCTCGCTCGGTCTGCCTACGCGTCGAACGGCCACGCCCCGGATCGACAGCGCCCGCCAAAAAACTTTCGCGCCGGAAAACTAGCAGCTCAGGGCGGCTCGAGCGGGGCAATTCGGACAGGGGAGACGCCGCGGGCCGGGCGGCCCGGCACGCGAGTCGCGCTTCACGGTGCGGGACACGTCCCTCCGCCGAGCACCGGCCGGCCGGGCGCCCCGGCTAACCTGCCGTCGTGGCGGTACTCCCCGACGACCTCTCCTCCGCGCTCGACGACGAGCTGGCCCGGCACCCCGTGCCCCGGCTCGCGCAGTCCGTCGACCGGCTCAGCACGCGCTACCGCCAGGGTGACGCGGCGGCCTCACCCATCCTCGCCACCGAAGCCGACGTCGCCGCGTACGCCGGCTACCGGATGCCGGCCACCTACGCGGCCGTACACGCTGTGCTCGCCGAAGCCGCTTCGCGCGCGCCCGGCTTCGAGCCGCGTACGCAGGTCGACGTCGGCGGAGGCACCGGCGCCGCGGTCTGGGCGGCTGCCACCGTCTGGTCGTCACTGGAGAAATCCACCGTCCTGGAGCAGGTCGCCGGGGCCATCGGGCTCGGCAAGCGGCTCGCCGCGGGGGCCAAGAACGCGACGGTCCGGAACACCGACTGGCGGCGCGGGTTCGTCGACCCGGCCGCGCCGGCGCCGGAAGCGGACCTCGTGACGCTGTCCTACGTGCTCGGCGAGCTGTCGGACGCCTCCCGCGACGACGTCGTGCGCTGGCTGACCGCCAAGGCGAACACCGTCGCCATCGTCGAACCCGGCACGCCCGCGGGCTACGAACGGATCCGCGCCGCCCGGGCGCAACTGATCGAGCTGGGCCTGCACGTCGTCGCGCCGTGCCCGCACGACGCCGCCTGCCCGATCGTGGCCGGCAAGGACTGGTGCCACTTCTCCGCGCGGCTCCCGCGGTCGGTCCTGCACCGGCGGCTCAAGGCGGGAACGCTCGGCTTCGAAGACGAGAAGTTCGCCTACGTCGTCGCGTCGCGGACGGTGCCGGAGCGGCCGGACGCGCGGATCATCCGGCACCCGAAGAAGCACAAGGGCTGGGTCGCGCTCGACCTCTGCACGGCGTCGGACGGGCTCAAGCCGGGTGTGGCCGTCTCGAAGAAGCAGGGCCCGCGGTACCGCGCGGCCCGCGACGCCGAATGGGGCGACGGCTGGTCGACGAACTGATCCGGCCATGGCAAGGTGGCCGTCCATGGGGAAGGTCATCGCGGAGATCAGCATGTCGGCGGACGGGATCGTCGCCGGGCCGGACACCAGCACCGAGCACCGCCTCGGCAAGGACGGCGATCTGCTGCACCAGTGGATGTTCGACGGCACCGACGCCGACGCGGGGGTCAGCGCCCGGCTCTTCGACGGCACCGGCGCCTTCGTCGTCGGCCGCACGATGTTCGACGCCGGCGTCGAACCCTGGGGCGACGACGGCACCTTCAAGAAGCCCGTCTTCGTCGTCACCACCCGGCCGCACGAGCCCCTGGTCAAGGGCCCGACGACGTTCACCTTCGCCACCGACGGCCCGAAAAGCGCGCTGCGGCAGGCGAAAGCCGCGGCGGGCGAGGAGAACGTCGTGCTGATGGGCGGTGGCACGACCCTGCGGCAGTACCTGCTGGCCGGGGTCGTCGACGAGTTGCGCCTGCACGTCGTCCCGGTGCTGTTCGGCGCCGGGGTCCGGCTGTTCGACGCCGAGACCGGCGCGCACGTGAAGCTCGAGCGCACCCGCGTCGAAGAAACACCGAACGCGACCCACCTGACGTACCGGGTCCTGAACTAGGGCATCCGCACGGTCCGGAGGAACGCGGGCAGCAGCCACGGCCGCGGCCCGCCGATCCGCACCCCGCCGCTCAGCACCGCCCGCGCGCGGGAAATCCGGCCGAACATCATCGGGACCAGGACCGCCGGGTCGAACGTCAGCCGCACGTCGGCGCTTCCGTCCGGTTCCTCGGAGCGCAACTCGCCGTGCTGCAACGCCAGCATCGCCGGTTTCGTGTACGCCGAGCGGAACTCGACCGCGATCCGGCGCGGGGACGGCGTCGCGTCGTCGAGCAGGCGGCCCATGTCGTTGCGCGCCATGCCGACCAGGAACAGCTCCAGGAACAGCGCCTCGTGCGCCGCCGGGATCGGCCACGGCCGCCGGACCGCGCGGGCGATGTCGAGGCCGTGGAGCAGCATCTCGTTGACCAGGTGCGCGAGCACGCCCGCGACCGGCACGCGCGAGCCGCCCAGCCACCACACCGGCTTCTCCGGGTCGGAGTCCGCGCTGACGAGCAGCACCTCGGCGATGTCCGCGCGCAGCCGCTCGGCCAGCCGGACGGGGTCGCGTTCCGGGTAGAGCTCGAGCGCCAGCGCGTTCATCCGCGAGATCGTGTCGACGCGGGCCGTGTCGATCGGCTCCGCCAGGCCCGGCAGCGGCAGCGGACCGCCGTCGCCGCGGATCATCGACGTGTACATCAGCGCGATCATCCCGACGTGCGCCGCCGTTTCGGCGATCGTCCACTCGCCGAGCGACGTCGTGTGCCCGTGCCGGACGCCGGCCACCAGGTCCGCGAACCGGGCGCCGGTCTCCGGGAGCGCCGTGCGCACCGCCTGCCACTTCTCGAGCGTCACGGATTCGACGGTAGGAGCCTGGACGGCGTCCCGGGTCTCCCAAGGTGCGGTTATCTTCTGCTCATGATCCGGCTCCTGCCCCGGTCGACCCGGTGGCGGGTCGCCCTCTTCGCCGCGCTCGCCTCGGCGCTCGTCCTCGGCCTCGGGTCGTACTGGTTCGTGCAGGCGCTGCGCAGCGGCCTGGAAAGCTCCGCGAACCAGCTCGCCAGTGAGAAGGCAGGCGCTGTCGCGGCCTTGCTCGACGCCGGGATCAAGCCCCTCGACGTCGCCAAGCAGATCGAGTACGACAGCTACTGGATCAGCCCGGACAAGTCGGGGGCCGCCGGGTGCCCGGACCACCCCGGCGGGACCGGCACGAGGGTCGGACAGGCCGTGGTCTACGGGCCGGACTGCGTGGTGGGGCTGGGTTTCCAAGGGAATCGCTCCGTCCTGTCCAACGCCGGGACGAGGGACAACAAGCACTACGTGCGGACGTCGGCGCGGCTCGATCCCATCGGCCTCCAGACCGTGGACACGGCCCAGCGGATCCTCTGGGGCGGGGTGCCCGCGGCCGCGCTGCTCATCGGCGGCGTCGCCTGGTTCGCGGTACGGCGGTCGCTGCGCGCGGTGGGCGGCATCCGCGCCGAGGTCGACGGTGTGCGCGCGGGCGACCTCGGCCGCCGCGTGCCGGTGCCGGACTCCGGCGACGAGATCACCGAGCTCGCCGTGACGATGAACGAGATGCTGGCCCGGCTCGACCGGTCGGTGCGGCGGCAGAGCCAGTTCACCGCGGACGCGTCGCACGAGCTGCGCACGCCACTGGCCTCGCTGCGCACCCAGCTCGAGGTGCAGCTCGCCCACCCGGACCGGCTCGACTGGCGCCGCAGCTGCGAAAACGCCGTGCTCGACGTGACGCGCATGGAGACGCTGGCCGCGGACCTGCTGCTGCTCAGCAAGCTCGACGCGGACCAGCCGGCCGGGACCGAACCGGTCGAGCTGGCCGACCTGGTGACCGCGCACGTCACCGCGCGGATCCCTCATGACGGCGTCGAGCTGAACCTGGAAGCGTCGCCGGTGGTGCGCGGCCACGCCGGACGGCTGGAGCGCGTGCTGCGCAACCTCGTCGACAACGCCGAGCGCCACGCGAAGAGCCGCGTGACGATCACGCTCACCGCGTCCGACGGCCAGAGCGTGCTGACGGTCGAGGACGACGGGCCCGGCATCCCGGCCGAGCAGCGCGAGCGCGTCTTCGACCGGTTCGTGCGGCTCGACGAGGACCGCGCCCGTGAGGACGACGGCGGCTCCGGGCTCGGCCTGGCGATCGCCGCCGAGATCGCGCGCACGCACGGCGGCTCCCTGCGCGTCGCCGACAGCACGTCCGGCGCGCGTCTGGAGCTGCGTCTTCCGCTTGCCTGAAGACGTCTTCAGCTCGCTTAAGCTCCGGTTCAGCGTGGCCCCAAGAGCATCCCGCCATGCTGATCGACTTCGCGCCGGCTCCGGCGCGCACGCGCGGAACCCGCGCGGTCCCCTACGTCGTCGCCGCGGTCGCCTTCGCCGGGTACGCCGCCTGGTCGCTGCAGCGGCTCCGGAAGTTCGACGCGAGCGGGTTCGACCTGGGGATCTTCGAACAGGCGGTGCGGTCCTACGCGCACGGGCACTGGCCGGTGTCGGACCTGCTCGGCCCCGGCGCGCCGACGCTCGGCGACCACTTCCACCCGATCCTGGCGCTGCTCGCGCCGTTCTACCTGCTCTGGCCGTCGCCGGCGTGCCTGCTGCTCGCGCAGGCCTTCCTGTTCGCGCTGTCCGCGGTGCCCGTGACGCGCTGCGCTTCTCGCGTGCTGGGCGCTCGCCGGGGCGCGGTCGTGGCCGCGGGGTACGTGCTGTCGTGGGGGCTGCTGTCCGCGGTGAACTTCGACTTCCACGAGGTCTGCTTCGCCGTCCCGATGGTGGCGTTCGCCGCGGAGCACCTGCTGCGCGAGCAGTGGCGGGCGGCGGTCTGGTGCGCGTTGCCGCTGGTGCTGGTCAAGGAGGACCTGCCGATGACGCTCGCCGCGGTGGGCGTGGTCCTGCTGCTCAACCGGCAGCGGCGGCTCGGCTGGGCGGTGCTCGTCTTCGGCGTGGCCACCACGGTGCTGCTGGTGACGGTCGTGCTGCCGGCGCTGAACCCGGCCGGCGCGTACGCGCACAGCGGCGGCTTCAACCCCTTCGGCGGGTCGATCGTCAAGGTGTCGATGCTGCTGGCCCTGGTGGTACCGACGGCGTTCGCGGCGCTGCGGTCGCCGGTGCTGCTGCTGGCGGTGCCGACGCTGCTGTGGCGGCTGGTCTCGGCGAACGACCGCTACTGGGGCATGGGCTACCACTACAGCGCGGTCCTGATGCCGATCGTGTTCCTCGCGGCGGCGGACGGCGTCCGGCGGTGCGGCCCGCGCTTCAGGACGCTGCTCCCGGCGTGCGCGCTGGTGGCCGGGCTGGGCTCGTTCGGGCTGCAGGCGGCGCACCTGACGGATGGCGTCTGGACACCGTCGCAGCGGGACGGCATCGACGAGGTGCTGGCGCGGATCCCGGACGGCGCGGACGTCATGGCGTCGAACCGGCTGGCCCCGCGGCTGACGTCCCGTTGCACGGTGCTGTTCTTCGACGGCGTGTCGAAGGTGCGGCCGGAGTGGGTGGTGGTGGCGAAGCCGGAGCAGTCCTGGCCGACGACGCTGGCCACGAAGGAATTCGCTCTGGAAGAGCTGAAGAGCACGGGATACCTGCGCGTCGCGGAGACGGACTCCGTCGTACTGCTCCACCGTGCGTAGAAAGGCCGCAGCGGTAACCGGCCAGTCGGGGGGCGTGCCGGCCGGTTACCGCCGCACCGAGAAAGAGGGAGCCACACGCCAGGAATGACGCGCGGCTCCCCGCTTCACCCGATCGAGTGACGAAGAAGGTTTCAGGCCGGGTCGGCCAGGATGCCGTTCACGTAGGAACCCGGGTGGGTCGCCGCGTCCTGGCGCAGCACCGGGAGGTCCGCCGGCCACTTCGCGGTCAGCGCCGTCGTCCGGCCCGGCGGGATGGTGTTCAGCTTCGCCGGCGTCCAGGCCGGCTCACCGGCGGCCGGCTTCACGACCGTGATCGTCGCCGACGCCGTCGTCCCCGCGGGCACCTCGTTGTACTTCACGCCGTTGTCGACGCGCGGCAGGTGGTAGACCGGCCCGAACGTCGCGTCGTCCGGGCCGACCAGGTCGACGCCCGGCACGCCGTACAGGCCGCAGGTGTGGTCCGAGGTGTTGCGGTAGGTCAGCGGGACGTCGAACTGGCCCGGCGCGCCGTTCTTCTCGGCCGGCTTGCCCAGCAGGACCTCCAGGTCGGCCGTGGTGCACCGCGGTGTCGCGGTCGAAGCGGCGGCGACGCCACCCCCGGAGCCCCCGGCCGCCGGAGCCTGCACCGCCGCGGCCCCCGCCGGAGCAGCCGACGTCGAAGTCCCGCAAGCTGCCAGCGCGAAGGCGCCCGCGGCCGTGCCGATCCCCATCAAGATGCGCTTCATGACATTCCTCCCGGTGTCGGAAAAGCTCAGCTGCTGACCGGCGTGACCTGCACGGTGTCGCCCTTCAAGACCGCCCCCGCGGGCCACTCGACGCTCACGGGCTGGCCGTACGGGCCGGTCGGCAGGTCGAACGTCACGAAGTTCGGC
The DNA here is from genome assembly GCF_040682155.1 of Amycolatopsis sp. NPDC051371. Taxonomy (NCBI): domain Bacteria; kingdom Bacillati; phylum Actinomycetota; class Actinomycetes; order Pseudonocardiales; family Pseudonocardiaceae; genus Amycolatopsis; species Amycolatopsis sp. NPDC051371. The sequence goes on along the minus strand of NZ_JBFBAG010000074.1, from coordinate 3,258 downwards.
GTGGCCGAAGGCGCCGCCGCCGAGCGCTGGACGATCCGCGACACGGCCGGGTGCCCCGCACGCAGGTTCACCGGGACCGCCTCCGAGCCGTCCGGGGTCGCCGTGACCGGCAGCCGCTGCCCGCCGGCGAGGAAGGCCAACGCCGTCGGCGCGCCCTCGAGCTTGCAGTTCGTCGTGGCCGAAGCCGCGGTGTAGGTGAGGACGTAGGCCTCGTGCCCGGCGGCGTTCGACGGGTCGCGGGCCACCGTCACGTGGACGTCCGATGCCCCGCACGGCGTGTCGCTCGGCATGGCGTTCGCCGCGCCGCCCGCCAGGAACAGGCCACCGGCCACCAGGCCCCCGATGGTCATCGCGATCGCAGTTCGCTTCATGGTCATCCTCCCTCGTTCCGTGATCAACCGGACTCACCGGAAGAGATGCCCGGCAGCCACCCGGGGATGCGTCGCGATGGGGTCGATCACCAGAAAGCAACCCCGGAGCCGCCCGGACGTCGAAACAGAGGTCAGCTACGGCCGAAGCAGACGAACGGCATCAGCGGTGCCGCCCGGGCGGCATCGGCCAGGGCACGCGCAGGGGGCGTGCCCGCCGAGAGCGCCCGGTGGTAGGCCAGCATCACGCCGCCGGCCGTCCGGTCGTCGACCCGCGCCACGCTGGAGACGACCGTCCGGCTTCCGCCGTAGAGCAGCGCCGCCGTGAAGCCGAGGACCTCGTCGCCGTCGCGGACCACCGCCTGGCCGACGTCGCACGACGACAGCACCACCTGCTCGGGCGCGGTCGAAAGCTGCTGGACGTCGTAGGCCATCAGCGGCCCGTCGGCCAGGTTCAACCGGGAGAACAACACGTTCTCCTGTTCGTGGTGGCCGTGCGCGGCGAAGTGCGCGAGGCGGCATCCGTCGAACGCCTTGAGCGTCGCCGCGACCGTCGCGTCCGCACCGGTCAGCACCTCGGCCTCCGGGTAGATCGGCGCCAGCGAAGAAACCTCGGTGTCCGCGTGGGTCAGGTCCGAGCCCGCCACCAGCAGCGGCGCCCCGGCCGCGCGGCGCGGACGGCGGCCCGCGTCCAGCCAGGCCGACGACGACGGCGTGACCGTCACCGGGCGCCCGCGCAACGTCGGCAGCAGGCCCCACGGGATCGCCGAAAGCGCACCGGTCGGCACGACGACGACGTCGAGGTCGCCGAGCCGGGAAGCCAGCGGCGCCAACAGGATTCCGTCCAGGGCCGTGACCTGCGTCCGCACCGAACGGCGGATGACCTCGTCGAGCCGCGCCGGCAGCTGGCGCCCGCACAACGCGTCGAGGTCGCTGTGCAGCCGCGCGACCGGTTCGGCGACGGCCGACGCCGGGCCGAGCTCGATCAGCGCGACCCGGTGGTTCGCGATCACCTGCGCGCACAGCGCGCCGTGGTCGGCGAGGAAGCAGACCATCGCGCTGCCGGTCTCGGCGAGCTCGTCACCCACCTCGCGCAGCTTCGCTTCCGGGTGGTCGACGTCGGTGCCCTCGGCCTGCCAGCCTTTGGCGCGGATCTCGCGTTCCAGCGCGGCGCACCGCTTCGCGGCCTGGGTGTCCGGCTTCCCGGACAGCTCGCCCGCGCGGATCTGCATCGAGAGGTACCGCAGCTCGGCGACGGCGTCGACGGTCTCGGGGTGCGCGGGCGGGCGCACCGGCCGGAACCGGAACGCCTGCGCCCGCGAACGGTCGAGCCACCGGAAGACGACGCCGGGCGAGCGCTGGGCCAGCGCGGCGGCGAGACCGGCGTCGGCGAGCTCCTTGCCGAGCGACGTCGTCGCGGTCTGCAGGTCGATGCTGCCGAATTGGCCGCGGTGCCGCTCCAGCTGCGTCAACCCGGCGCGCGCGTTGGCGAAGGTGATGCGCCGGTCGCCGCTCGCGGCGCCGAGTTCGGCCAGCGCGAGCCGCCGGACCAGGCGGTTCTCCAGCGGTGCGGTCCGGCGGTCGCGCGGGGCGATGCCGGCGCGGGCGCCGTCGAGGTCGCCCAGGGCGATGCGTGCGCGGGCGGCGAGCAGCGCGGCGATCTCGGCGTCGTTGCGCAGGCCCAGCGCGGTGAGCCGGCCGGCCAGCGCGGTCGCCTCGCCGGCGACGCGGGCGATCCGCCGTCCGGCCGCGAAGTCCGCGCGCAGCACGGTCAGCTGCGCGACCGCGGCCCAGGTTTCGTTGCCCCGACGGCGAAAGCGGCGTTCGGCGCGCCCGGCCCAGCTGCGCGCGGTCGACGGCTCGCCGCTCGCCAGTGCGGCCAGAGCGCGGGTCAGCTCGGCTTCGGCGTGTTCCTGGTTCATCCGCAGCCGCGGGAACTGCTCCAGAGCCGCGTCCAGCTCGGCGGCGGCCTCCTGCGGCAGCCCGGCCGCGAGCAGCGCGCGGGCCTTGTCGACGGCCAGCACCGGCAGCATCCCGACGCTCTGTTCGGCGTAGAACCCGCTCGCCGCGTCGAAGTCCCGCAGGGCGCCGGGGATGTCGCCGGTGAGCACGCGCGCCTGGCCGCGGCCGTGCGCGGCCTTGGCGAAGATCCGGGCCAGCCCCTCTTCTCCGGGCTGGCCGGCGCCGATCTGCTCGCACTGGTCGAGGTCGGCGAGCGCGAGCCGGACGCGCCCGGCGTACTGGTGCAGCATGGCGCGGTTGAGCAGGGTCCGGGCGAGCACGACGAACTCGCCGGCCTGCCGCAGCAGGGGGATCGCCTCGTCGAAGCACGTGAGGGCTTCGTCCATCCGGCCGATCAGGATGAAGACGAGACCCCGTTGCTGGCGCAGGATCCCGCGCCCGGCGTCGGACACGAGGACGTCGGCTTCGTCGAGCAGCGCGAGCCCGCGGGTGCTGTTGCCCAGCGCGGTTTCGACGGCGGCGTACGTGCCGAGCACGCGCGTGGCGAGGTCAGGCCAGGACGGCCATTCCGGCGGCGGCGCTTGCGCGGGCAGGCCGAGAAGCCGCGCGGCGGACCGGATCAGGCGGCCGCCGACCACGGGCTGGCCGTTGTTGGTCGCCGCGACCGCACGCCGATGCAGGTCGCGCACCCGGTCTTCCGCCCTCGGCGACGCGACCACAGGCTGCCCTTCCGGCCGGGGCCGTCCCCCTCGGCCGAGAAGGACGTCCCGGATCGTACCTCCGGGCTCGGGTGGTCCGGGAGTTCTCGCCGGGTGGGCACACTGCCGCGGCTGGTCGTGAGTGAGAAACAGTGTTCTAACCCTGTTTCTCACTCGCGGCCGTGCCGCCGCTGAAGCAGGCGCGCCGGCTTGTCGTGCTCGGTGACTCC
>NZ_JBFBAG010000073.1:0-45921 GCF_040682155.1 Amycolatopsis sp. NPDC051371 | reverse complement strand
CCTCCAGCGACGATCCACAGTGATCAACACCGAGAACCGTCGCCCGAAGGCCACTGACCAGCGCAAACGACACGCCGGTAGGACACCTACCTGGGGAAGTTGATCTAGCAACACTGGGGAGAATCAGTTAGCGCCATCAACGTGACGGTTGTGCAGGGACGCGGCGCCGTGACATTCGAACTAGGGGCGATTTAGGGGCGAAATTGCATGCCGAATGAGATCGACTGACGTCGACTGAGGGCATGCACGATTGCAAACATTCCAGCTAGATCGACTGACGTCGACTTGAAACGGTTCGAACCAATAAACCGGAGGGTTCTTGGTTCGAGTCCAAGCGGGGGAGCAAAGCCCAGGTCATAGACCTGGGCTTTTTTGCTTCCCCTGAGTAGGGGCGATTTAGTGTCTATCTTGACGATCGTCCAAATGGTGGTCTGCCCGGCTGCCGCTGCTGTCCCGGTGACGTTGTCGGCCAGCTCTGGTGGTCGTCGGCGGGGCTGCACGGGCGCGGCTTCGCGGTGCAGTATTGCTGCCGGTGCGCACTGTGTCGGCCCAGCGTCGATCGCTGACTCATGGCTGGGCGCGACTCCGGCGCCTGACGGCGGGTCTGCCCTGCTTCCTGTCGCTGATGTGGAGGCGGCTTCTGTGCGGGCTACCGGCTTGGGCGAGTGTTATCGATGACTTCCGAAGGTCTGGGTTCTGTTGCAGGACTGCTGCTGCTGTTCGCCGGGCACGACACCACGATGGCGATGATCGGGCTGTCGGCGTTGACCCTGCTGACGCACCCCGAGCAGCGCTCTCAGCTCCTCGACGAACCGGCCAAGGTCGGGCCGGCCGTCGAGGAACTGTTGCGGTACCTGACGATCGTCCAGTTCGGGCTCGGCCGTGTCGCGAAGGAGGATCTCGAACTCGGAGGGCAGCAGATCGCCGCAGGGGACCTGGTCGTCGTCGCGATGCCCGCCGCGAACCGTGACCCGCGGGCGTTCGACGCCCCCGACAGCCCGGACTTCGACCGCCGGATGACGCGTCACCTCGCCTTCGGCTACGGCGTTCACCAGTGCCTGGGCCAGAACATCGCCCGTGCCGAGCTGAAGACGATCCTGCCGCAGCTGTTCCGGCGTTTCCCCGACCTGAAGCTGGCGGTGCCGGTGGAGGAGGTGCCGATGGACGTGTACGGCACCAACTACGGCGTGCGGAGCCTGCCGGTCACCTGGTGACGTCGGCGTCCAGAGCGGGGTTTCCACGTAGCTGACGCCGGACTTGATGCCCAGCTTGCGGAAAGTGTTCCGCAGGTGCGTGTCCACTGTGCGTGGGCTGAGGAGGTCGGATGGCGAAGATCGGAACTTCGACGAAGCAGAGCACCCCGGACCAGAAGATGCGGGAGGGCCGGCTCCCGATCGCCGCGGAGTTCGTCGCCGGGGTGTGGCTGGTCGTGGCTGCGTTCCTGTTCAGCTATTCGGTGACGCTGGCCGGTACGGCGGGCTTCTGGAACATCCTCCTGTGTGGGGTGGTCATCGCCGTGGTGGCCGCGGTGCGCCTGGTCGCGCCGCGCGCGGCCGGCTGGCTGGGGTTGGTGAACGTGGTGCTCGGGTTCTGGCTGATCGTCTCGCCGTTCGCGCTGGGCTACCCGTCCGAGGGACACCGGGACGCGGCCAAGACGAACGCCATGGTCGTGGGCATTCTGGTGGCGATCTTCTCGGTCATCGCGGTCACGGTCGCCGCCCGCCGCAAGGCTGCCGAGCGCACCCGGGCCTGACGGCGGCGTCGGTCAAAGCTTCCGGCGCTGGTCGACGATCCAAACCGCGAGCTCGTGCAGTTTGATGTTGCTGCGCAGGTCTGCCTGCTGTGCTCCGATGAGGGCGACCGTCGGAGCGGTGGAATGTGCTTGCGATCGCATCGACGCGGGGCCCGGCGCGTCCGGTTTTCGGGGCCATCAGGGCCAGGTGGCTGAGCGGCCGTGCTCGGCCCGGACTTTCTTGCCGGTGCCGTAGGGGAAGCCGTGTTTGACGAGGCGGACTTCGGCGAGCTCGTCGGCGCTGGTCATCGTGAAGAACAAGCCGAGGAACAGGCTGAGCACCAGCGCCAGGACCACCAAGGACAGCGGCAGCGGCGTGAACGTCACCAGGACGGCGAACGCCGCGGCCAGCCACGGCAGGGCCTCGACGCAGATCCGGAGCGCGAACCGCAGCAGCCAGGTGCGTGCGGTCGCGTCGTGCAGGACCCAGCCGCGGTACTCCTCCGGCAGCCGAAGGCCGTACACGTACCGAAGCCACCGCAATGGGCCTGGCCGGTGCACCTCCATGTCGATCGAGTGCCCGTCAGGGAGAGGCCGAAACTCGGACTGCGTTGATCCGGCCGTGAACGGTACGCCGAACGACCGCACAGCAGCCGTGGCGGAAAGCGGCGGCTGCCGAACTGCCTGACCTGGCGGCAAGCTGGCGCGTCGAGCGTGATCGGCAGCGTCCGCACGCGAACCCCGACCGCGTGGTACGTATGCTGCCCGCGCTCACCTGAAGTTGCGGGTGTGCAACCGGGACAGCTCGGTGGCTTCGTCGTCCGGAAACCCGATGCGGACGAGCCGGCGGCGCCGTCCTTGGTGTCCAGCAGGGCGTCGTGCGGCGTTCGACGGTCGCGCGGCGCCGGCCCGCAGGCCGGGGTCAAGCGCACCGAGGCGGTGCAGGTGGGCGACGCCGAAGGCGACGTGGCGGGCTTCGTCGCGCCGGGCGAAGCCGGTCACCCGGCGGGTGACCGGAACTTCTCGGGCGTACCGGCCGCGCGGCGGTCAAACGCCGAGTCGCCCGATGGTGGTGGAGGTCAGCGCCCGGCGTCCGGCCACGGCGTCGTCGCCTGGAGGACGGCTTCGCTGAGGGCTTCGGTCCGCAGGTGCGTCACCTGTTGGTACTCCGGGTCCGCGACCATCCGGCTGAACGCCTCGCGGCTCGGGTACTGCACGAGCAGCACCGCGTCCCAGTCCTGTCCCGGTTCTGCGACCAGCGACGTCGAACCGCTGCCCGCGTAGAGCACCTTCGCGCCGTACCGCGGCAGAAAGGTCTCTTCGAGGGCAGCGGCGTACTGGTCGTAGCTGCCCCGGCCGCCTTCGCGGAAGCGCAGGAGGTTCAGCATCACCACGGGACCGCCGGGGTCCTCGGTCAGGTACCGCTTGAGGTCCGCGCCACGGGGGTCGACTGCCATCCGGGCCTCCGCATCAGCTGTGGTTAATGAGCGCTTGCTCATGGTAGCGAACGGGGCCCGGGTTCAGCGATCTTTGGCGGGTCACAGCGCGGTGTAGTTGGCGACCAAGGTGGCGGCGATGTCGGCCAGCTTGACGTCGAAGTCCTGGGAGGTGCGGCGCAGGAGGTCGAACGCGGCGTCGGCGTCGAGACCCTGCCGGGCCAGGAGGATGCCTGCGGCCTGCCCGATGACGTCGCGGGAGGCGATCGCCCGGCGCAGGTGGACACGCTCCAGCTCGGCGAGCTCGACGCTTCGAACCCGGGAACAAGTGACCCGCTGGTGCCCAGCCCACCGTTTCGCTAAGTCCGTTCGATGAAGAGCTTCGCGGGGTCCGTGTCGGTGTCCGGGTCGGTCAGCACGAGGACTTCGTCGCCTTCGCCGAGGGTGAGGTCGCTCCGGACCCGCAGCTGCTTGCCCCCGCGGACGACCAGGCTGATCCAGAGGTCGTCGTCCAGGTGGAGCTGTTCGACGGTGCGCCCGGCCGCGGGCGCGCCCGCGGTGATCCGGAACCGCCGGGCGCCTTCCGGCTCCCGGTCGGTGCGGATTCCCAGCGCCCAGGGACGCGGCGGGCGTTCGCGCATGGCGATCCCGCACCGGGCGGCGACCGCGGGCATGAGTCCGCCTTGGACGACGACCGAGAACAGCACGACGACGAAGATGATCTCGTACGCCAGGACGTCCTGGCCCTGGCCGGAGGCGAGGACGTAGGTGCCGAGCAGGATCGGGACGGCGCCCTTGAGCCCGGACCACACGACGAACGCCCGCTCACCGCGAGTCATGCGGGTGGCGGCCAGCAACGGCCCGACCATCAGCGGCCGGACCACAAAGGTGAGCAGCACGGCCAGCACCAGCCCGATCCACCACGCGTCGGTCGTGACCAGCGAGAACAGTGAAACGGTCAAGCCGAGGACGACGAAGGCGACGATTTCGGCGAGGCTGGCGAGCGAGGAGTGGAACCGCTCGATCTCCCGCTTGAACGGGGCCGCGGCGTCGCCGACGAGCACGCCGGCGATGAACACCGCGAGGAAGCCGGAGCCGTGCGCGATGGTGGCGGCGCCGTAGAGCACGAACGACGCCGAGAGGGTGCGCAGCGGGTAGAGCCCTTCGGCCGGCATTTCGACCCGGCGAACCACCTGTAACAGCAGCCAGCCGCCCACCAGGCCGACAGCCGCGCCGACACCCATCTCGAGCACGAACTGGCCGAGGACACCGAGCGTGGCGTCGCCGAACCCGGCGCTCGCTGAGATACCGGCCAGGCTCAGCAGCAGCGCGATGCCCACCGGGTCGTTCGCCCCGGATTCGCCCTGGATCACGGTGCCCGCCCGCCCGGTGATCTCCCGGTTGCCGAGCACGGAGAACACGACGGCCGGGTCGGTGGGGGCGAGTGCGGCGCCGAGCAGCAGGGAAAGCAGCCACGGCAGGCCGAACAGCAGGTGGGTGGCGACCGCCAGCGCCCCGGCGGTGAGGAAGGTGCCGAGCACCCCCGTGGACAGCACGGTACCCAGGGCCGACCGCAGTTTGCGGACGCCGATGGTCATGCCGCCGTCGAAGAGGATGACCACCAGTGCGACGGTGACGACGTTTTCGACCACGCCGAGCGACACCTGCCGCAGGGAAGGCACCAGATCCGACGCCGCGGCCGCGGCGACCAGGAAGAACGCGGGCGCGGGTACCTTGAGGGCGGTGCTGATGCGGTTGGACAGCAGAGCCACCGAGACCACCAGTGAGGCGATCAGCAGCGTCAGGCCGAACGACTCGATGCCGCCCACGTCATCCTCCTCAATCGGCGTCGGGAACGGACACCAGGGCCCGCCACGAGGGACCGGGGACGCTCACCGGGTCTGCCCGGTTCGTCCCGGGCGCAGGAGCCGCCGGGACGTCCGGAACCTCGTGACGTGGAGCCGGGCCAGCACGGCTGCGCCGGCTGCTCCCCAGAAGAACACCCAGCCGTCGCCGCTGAAAACGCCCGTCACGATCATCACCGCGGCGGTGATTTCGGCGAGGACCAGCATCGCGTACCAGCGAAGGGCGTGAACCCGGCCGAAACGGTCGACGACCGCGGCGAAGCGGGGGTCCTCGGCCCGGAGACGTTCCTCGATCCCGCGCAGGGCACGGCTCTCGTGTTCAGGCAACATGCTGCTCCTCCGGCGCCGATCCGGGCAATGCGGTCTCGGCTACCCGGTGCGGTGCCGGTCAACCCCGACGGGCCGGATGGACGACTCCACCGCGGCAAGGGTTTGTGCCACCGTGGAGACGTGCTCGCAGGGAAGGATCCTGGCGCGGCGGCGGCGGAAGCTGCTCGTCGCGCCGGTCAGCGCGCGGAGACCGCCCGGAGACCGCCCGGTGGCGGCGCTCCGAGCTGGCGGCCGCGGCCTCGAACCCCGGCGGGCTCCGCGCCGACGAGCACGGTGGGCCGCCACCGGCCGAGGGCGCTGCCGGACCCGAATCCCTGCTCGACGCCCGGCAGCGCGCGGCGGCGGCCTGCCTGCGGGTCCGCGCCGCGCTGCTGCGCTCGGCCGCGGCTCGCGAGGGAGCCGCGGCCCAGCACGACAAGGCCGCCGACGGCGGCGGGCCGGGTGCCGCGGAGCACCGGCGGAAAGCCGCCCGCCACCGTGCCGGCGCGGAGGCCGACCGACGCCGGGTGACCGAGATCGAGCCGCCGCCCACGGGCGGAAGCCGGTAGGCCCGCTCAGGCGATCCACACGGTCTTGGCGTTGACGAAGACGCGCGGGCCGAAGCCGGCCAGCTCGCGGCCGTAGCCGGAGTTCTTGGTCCCGCCGAAGGGTACTTCGGGCGTCGACGCGGTGAACTTGTTGATGTAGATCATTCCGGTTTCGATCTCGGTGACGAACCGCTGCTGCTCGGCTTCGTCGCGGGTCCACGCGCTGCCGCCGAGGCCGAACGTCGAGTCGTCGGCGATGCGGATCGCGTCGTCGACGTCGCGGGCGGTCCAGATCAGGCGACCGGTCCGAAGAACTCTTCGCGGTGGCCGTAGGGCTCGCGCTCCGGCGGCGGCCGGTTGACCGGCGTCGGGCCGGGTACCCGTCGAGCCGACCCCGCGAAGGGAGTGACCGTTGCCTGCCCGGCCCGAAACCCTGCGCCGCTACCGGCGTGCGTGCGACTACCTCGCCGCCGCGATGATCCACCTCAAGGACAACGTCCTGCTCACCGAGCCACTACGGCCCGAGCACCTCAAACCGCGCCCGCTCGGCCACTGGGGCACCTGTCCTGGCCTCACGCTGATCTACGCCGGGTTGAACCGGCTGGTCGCCGAGACCGGGCAGCGGACACTGCTGGTCACCGGCCCCGGCCACGGTGCGCCGGCCATCCACGCCAACCTGTGGCTGGAGGGCACCCACGCCGAGTACGACGACCGGTTGGCCCTCGACGGTCACGGCCTCGCCGAGCTGGTCCGGCGCTTCTCCTGGCCCGGCGGCTTCCCCAGCCACCTCTCGACGGAAGTGCCGGGCGTCATCCACGAGGGCGGCGAACTCGGCTACGCACTGGCCACGGCCTTCGGAGCCGCGCTCGACGACCCCGGGCTGCTGGTGGCGTGCGTCGTCGGCGACGGCGAGGCCGAGACCGGACCGACCGCGGCCGCGTGGCACAGCCCGAAGTTCACCGGACCGGGTGACGGGCGGGTCCTGCCGATCCTGCACCTCAACGGCTACAAGATCGCGTCACCGACGATCTGGGAGGCGATGTCCGACGACGAGCTGACCGCCTACTTCACCGGCTGCGGCTGGACGCCGTTGCTGGTCGACGTGCGCGACACCGACGACCCGGACACCCCGCTCGCCGACGCCCTGACCCAGGCACACGGGCGAACGATCGGGCCGCCGCCGATGATCGTGCTGCGCAGCACCAAGGGGCTCGGTCTGCCCGCCACCTCACCCGACGGCACTCCGTTGGAAGGCACGTTCCACGCCCATCAGGTTCCCTTGCCCGCCGCGGCCGAGGACCCGGACGAACTGGCGGCCCTCGAGCGCTGGCTGCGCTCCTACCAGCCTGAAGAGCTGTTCGGCGCCGACGGCGTACCCGCGGCCGACCTCCTCGCAGTGCCGCCCGACCCGCAGCTGCGGCTGGGCCGGGTCCCGCAGGCCAACGGCGGTAACCTGCGGCGTCCCTTGCCACTGCCGGACGTCGGCAAGTACGCGGTTGCGGTCGACGCGCCCGGCGGCACGGATGCGAGCGGCCCGGAAGTCTTGGCGGAGTGGCTGGCCGAGATCATCCGCCAGGCGCCGGAGACGTTCCGGGTCGTCTGCCCCGACGAGCTGGAGTCCAACAAGCTCGGCGGGTTGCTGGACGCGACGTCGCGGCAGTTCGACGCCGAGGTGCCCGGCTACTCCGAGCACCTCGCGCCGCGCGGCCGGGTGCAGGAGGTGCTGTCGGAGCACCTGTGCCAGGGCTGGCTGCAGGGGTACCTGCTCACCGGGCGGCACGGCCTGTTCCCCTGCTACGAAGCGTTCGTGTCCATTGTGGACAGCATGGTGAATCAGTACGCCAAGTTCCTGAAGATGTCCGCCGAGGTCCCGTGGCGGGCGCCGGTGTCGAGCCTGAACTACTTGCTCTCCAGCGACGGCTGGCGCCAGGAGCACAATGGCTACAGTCACCAGGGCCCCGGGTTCATCAACCAGATGCTCACGAAGAAAGCCACCACCGCACGGGTCTACCTGCCGCCGGACGCGAACTCGCTGCTGGAGGTCATGCACCGGTGCCTGGCCTCGACCGACCTGATCAACGTCGTCGTCACCGGCAAGCAGAGCTCTCCGCAGTGGCTCTCGCCCGAGGAAGCCCGCGCACACTGCCGGGCCGGGGCGTCGGTGTGGGAGTGGGCGAGCACCGCCCGGGGCGCCGCCGACGTCGTGCTGGCCTGCGCCGGCACCACCCCGACCCTGGAAACGGTCGCGGCCGCCGACCTGCTGCGCGAGATCGCACCGGACCTGCGGGTGCGGGTGGTCAACGTCGTGGACCTGCTGTCGCTGTGCCCGCCGGACCGGCACCCCCACGGCCTGTCCGCCGAATCCTTCGCCGCCTGCTTCGGCGACGACCTTCCGGTGGTGTTCGCCTTCCACGGCTACCCCTCGGCGGTCCACGAGGTCCTGCACGGCCGGCCCGGCACCGCCCGGTTCCACGTGCACGGCTACCGCGAGGAGGGCACCACGACCACGCCGTTCGACCTGCTGGCCAGCAACCGGATGACCCGCCACGACCTCGCCGCCGACGCCGTCACCCGCGCCCGGGGGTGGGCCTCGGCCGGCGGCGACCTCGCTCGCGAGCTGGTCAAGCGCCGCGACGCGCTGCTCGTCCAGTCCTATCAGGATGGTCAGGATCCGGAAGAGATCACCGGCTGGCGGTGGCGTGGATGAGGGTGCTCACCGTCAACCCCGGTTCCAGCAGCCTGCGGCTGCACGTCGTCGAGGACGGCGATGTGGCGGACTCCGCGGAAATCGGCCGCCCGCCCGCCGAGGCCGCCGACGAGGTGAAATCCTTTGTGGACGGACTGGGTGTGGACGCGGTCGCGCACCGTCTCGTGCACGGCGGCGCCGATCTCATCGAGCCGGCGGTGGCCGACGACCGGGTCCGCGCCGCGATCGCCGCGGCGAAGTCTCTTGCGCCCCAGCACGTGCCGAACACCGAAGCGCTGCTGGACCAGCTGGGCGAGCTGCTGCCGGACGTCCCGCACGTCGTGTGCCCGGACACCGCGTTCCACCGCGACCTGCCTGAGATCGCCCGCACCTACCCGCTGCCGGCCCGGTGGCGGGCCCGGTGGGACCTGCGGCGGTTCGGGTTCCACGGGCTGTCGTTCGGCTGGGCCGTGCGTCGCGCCGCCGAACTGCTGGACCGCCCGGCCGCGGAGCTGAACCTGCTGGTGGCGCACCTGTCCGGTGGCTGTTCGGTCGCCGCGGTGGCCGGTGGGCGCAGCGTCGACACCTCCATGGGCTTCACGCCGCTGGAGGGCACGATGATGGCGAAGCGCTCCGGCACGGTGGATCCCGGGATGCTGCTGTGGCTGCTGCGCGAAGGCCATCTCGACGTCGCCGAGCTGGAAGACGGGCTGTACCGCCACTCCGGGCTGCTCGGCCTGTCCGGGACGTCGGACGACACGCGCGAGCTGGTCCGTGACAGCCGCGCCGGCGACGTCAAGGCGCGGTTCGCGATGGCGGTGTTCGAGCACCGTGCCCGGCGCGAACTGGCCGCGGTCGCGGTGAGCCTGGACCGGGTCGATGCGCTGGTGTTCACCGGTGACATCGGGTGGGACCAGCCGGAGGTCGCCGAAGCTGTCGCCGGTGGGCTCGGCGTGCTCGGCGTGCGCGGCGGGCTGAGCCGGAACCGGGAGCGTGACGCGGTGATCAGCCCGGCCGGAGCGCGCGTCCCGGTGCTCGCGGTGCGGTCGCGGGAAGAGCTTTCTCTCGCGGCTGCGGCGGTCTCGGTGCTGTGACCAATTCTGGTCGGCGGGGCCGCCGTTCATCATCTTGAGTATCGGCAGGCCGACGGTGCGGACGAGCCGGGCCAGCAGCACCGCGGCGAGCAGCGTGAAGGCGGCGTTGAGCCCTGTTGTGTAGTTCCCGGACATCCCGCGGTCCAGCACGGTTGGGTGTTTCGTGCCCGCGGGGTGAGCCCGGAGGCGCCGAAGAGCAGTTCCACGGCGTAGCCGGCCAGAACCAAGGAATTGTGCAGCTGGTTACGCACCGCGGGCCGGCGGCTGACACCGGGATAGGTGACCGGCATGGCCGGCTGCAACCGGTGCGGCGGGCCCGTTACGAGGGAGGCTTCAGCGGGTCGTGGCCCAGCGACATGAGACGCCGCCGCCAGTGGTCCTCGCCGCCCGTCGGCTCGAGGTCGTCGCGGCGCTGGGCGTGGACGCGGTCGACGACCTTCTGCATCACCTCGGCGTCGTGGGTGTCCACATCGGACCTGCGCTTCCGGAGGATGCTCAGGACATCGTGCCCGGTCGGCGTGCCCGCCTGGTCGGGCAGAGTTTCGGTCTCGGGGCCCGCGTCGCGGGTGCGGAGCCAGTCCGCCAGTTCCCGGGAAGTCATGTTGACCACCCGGTGGAACTCATCCCACAGTTCGTCGTCCACCGCTGCCTGTGCGGCCATGCCGATCACCTCCGGAACGTTCTTCCCGTGCGATTACCCGTCCGAGCGGCACGAAAACGAGCCGGCGGGTGTGTAGGGCCGGGCACATCGGGTAGCCGCACCGAAAGAGCAGAGGAGAGCAAAATGACGACTGCCCGGGACATCATGACATCGGGCGCGACCTGCGCCCGCGAATCCGACACGGTGCATGACGCCGCGCAGACCCTGGCCAGGGAAGGCGTCGGTGCCCTGCCGATCTGCGGTGAGGACAACCGGCTCAAGGGCATGCTGACCGACCGCGACATCGTGGTGAAGGTGCTGGCCGAGGGCAAGGACCCCCGCGCGGTGCACGTCGGCGAACTGGCCCAAGGCGAAGCGGTGACCATCGGCGCGGACGACGACGCCGAAGAGATCATGCGGACGATGACCGCGCACCAAGTCCGTCGGCTGCCGGTGATCGACGGTCACGACCTCGTCGGGGTGGTGGCGCAGGCCGACGTGGCGAAGGCGCTGCCGAACCCGCAGGCCGGTGAACTCGTCGAAGCGCTCTCGTTCGGGTAGGCGGGCACGATGCTGACGATGGACCCCGACGCGGCCGGCACCATTGTCACGATGGTCCGTGAGGCGGGCGCTGCCCCGGAAGGTGGGCTGCGAATTCATGCCCTTGCCGGTGCAAACCCGCAGGAACCCCGTGTGACAACGTCGGTATCGGCGACCGCGACCGATACTGACACGGTTTTCGTGGACGACGATACCGGCGCTCGCGTGTTCGCCGACCAGGCGACGGCCGACGTCGTGGACGGCCGGACCCTGGTCCTGAAGCCGGGTGGCGGAGAGCATCCTGCGTTCGGTGTGGAATGACGTGGTGAACCAAGCCGCACGACGACCGGCCCGTGACCAGCCGTGACGTCATCGGGCAGGAGATCATTCCTGATGCAGCGGTGGGGGGATCGGCGCCGACGAGGCGTTCGAGCGGCTGCGCAGGGCTGCCCAGCGGCTCAACGTTAAACGTGCAGAACCGGCGGACCCGATCGCCACCCGGCACCCGGAGATCGATCGGCCCCGCGACCGCCGGGAGTGAGTACGGCGATCGACGGTTCGGTGAGACTGCCGAGGTAGAGCCGCCGCCGGTCCGCGCGCACGCCGGTGATCGAGCGGTACCGCGCCCGCGGGACCGTGAGACCGCTGACGATCTCGCCGTGCGGGGCCCAGTTCGAGCACCCTGGATCGGCGGGCCGGGGCGCTGGCCCACGGCCGGGCCGCGTGAGCGACCGCTTGGCGGGCGCGCCGGGGCAGCCGGTGGACCGTGTCCAGGGCGCGGCTGCGCGGCCGGGGCAAGGCCACCCAGAAGGTGCCGTCAGGGCTCGTGGTCACGTTGTCGGGGTGCCCGGGCAAGTCATCGGCGAAGATGCCGGCTTCGCCGCCGTCGACGGGTACACGGACGAGGACGCGTGCGCCACTTTCGGCGACGACGAGGTACGTGCCGCCGGGGCTGAGGGCGACGCCGTTTGCGAAGCGCAGGCCGCTGTGCAGGACATCGATCCGGCCATCGGGTGCGCGGCGCAGGTCGCGTCCGGTGCCGACGTTCTCGATCACGTCGATCGCGTAGTGCTCGAGGTCGTGCCGCCGGGAGGAGTCCGTGAAGTAGATCGTGCCGTCGGGGCGACCGCGGCGTTGTCGCAAAGACGGTTTCGGATGTGGCCACAAGCGTCGTCAGCTCGCCGGTCGCGGGGTCGAGCCGGAGGAGCCCGCACCGGGCGTCGCACACAATCAGATGGCCGCTGGGCGCCGGTTCGATGCCGAGCGGGCGGCCGCCGGTGTCGGCGACCACCCGCTGCCCGGAGGCGCCGATCCGCAGGATCCGTCCGTCGTCCACCCCGGTGACGAGGTCGCCGCCGGGCAGGACGGCGATGTCTTCGGGGCCGCGGCCGTCGATCGGGATGGTGGACGGCCACGCGCTGGGCGGGATCAGCGTCCGAGTGCGTTCTGCAGTTCCTTCTTGGTCATGGCGGACCGGCCCTTGATGTTGCGTTTCTTGGCCTCGTTGTAGAGCTGGTCCTTGGTGGGCCCACCCGGGCCCTGCCGGTTCCCGGATCGCTTGCCGCCGCGCTTCTGCGGGGACATGTCCTGGATGGAACTCTTGCTGGCGGTGCGGGATTCGCCGGACTGAGCGCGGTTCTTGTTGACCGTACGCGCCGCGATCTCTTCGGCTCGTCGCGTACTGGCGCCTTGGTCTTTTTCCGACGACTTGATGTGCTCGTACTGACGTTCGCGCTTCTTGCTCCAGCTTTGTTCAGGCACGGCTCCTCCTTCGTCGTGACTCGCGCTTACCCGTGCCGGGGCATCCCGAAACGTACGGCCACGTACAGGGAGCGTGCAGCTCAGCCGATTCGGGTACGTCTCCGGCGTCCGACGGAGGTGTCCGAAATGCCGACGGTCGAGGTGGCCGCACAGTTCGGGCTGTTCGACGGCCGCGTCTGGCACGACAACACCCGTCAGGGACCACTGCCGCGCCCCAGCGGTCGCCGCGGCACACGAGGCTGCCGCGCTGAAGGCGGCACCGCACCGGCTCGAGGACGCCGCGTTCACCGACGTTCCCGAGCGGCTGCGCGGCCTCCATCTGGTCACCAACGGCCTGGACTGGGGCGCCGGCAACTAGGGCGTGTCTGACAATGCTCTGGTCCAGCTGATCACGGCATGCAGGACGACTGCGGCGCGATAGACGATGACGAGCTTGTCGTAGCGAGTGGCCAGGCCACGCCATTGTTTGAGCAGGTTGAAGCGTCGTTCGACGACGTTGCGGCCGCGGTAGTCCACCGGATCAAACGCGGGTGGGCGGCCGCCGCGGGAACCGCGGCGTTTGCGGTGCCCAACCTGATCGGCAGGCTCGGGGATCACCGCGGTGATGCCGCGGTCGCGCAGATGCCCGCGGATCGCCCTCGATGAATACGCCTTGTCACCCCGGACGCGGTCGGGCCTCGTGCGGGCCGGACCACGCCCCACTTGCCGGACCTGCAGGTGCCGCATGAGGTGCGGGAACATCGGCGCGTCCCCGGCCTGCCCCGGACCGACCAACGCCACCAGCGGCCGGCCGTTCCCGTCCACGAGATGGTGCACTTTCGTGCTCCAGCCGCCGCGGGAACGGCCGATCGCGTGATCAGGCGGCTCGGTCAGCAGATCCGTGTAATTCGACCCAGCCCCCTGTGGGGCGGGTGATGCTGGTGGCGTGCTGATGCGCCCGCGCGATGGTGGAGTCCACCGACACCGACCAAACCACCAGGCCGGCAGCGTCGGCTTCGGCGAGCAGGCGTTGCAGCACGGTGTCCCAGGTTCCGTCGCCGGCCATCCGGCGATGCCAGGTCCAGATCGTCTGCCACGGACCAAACACCGCCGGCACATCCCGCCACGCGATGCCACACCGATACCGGTAGATGATCCCCTCGACCATCGCCCGGGCATCGGAAAACGGGCGGCCCCGCTTACCGGTGCGGACCGGAAGAAGGTCCTCTATCAAGGCCCACTGGGCGTCTGAGAGCAACTGAAACCGCGACACATCCGGCAGCATCCCAGCCACCACCCGTGATCTTTGTCAGACACGCCCTAGGTGTCGACCGTGCGCGCTTGGCGGGCGGGGGCGTGGAGGCTGCTCAGCAGCGCGAGGGCGTCGGCGCTGGGTGTGGCGGGTTCGGCGTGGTAGATGATCAGTTGCTGGCCGGGCGCGCTGCGCACGTCGAATGCCTGGTAGGTGAGGGTGAGCGGGCCGACGTCGGGGTGCACGAGGTGCTTGGGTTCGCGGGTCTTGCCGCGCACCTGGTGGGTCTCCCACAAGGCGCGGAACTGCGCGCTGCCCTCGCTGAGTTCGGCCACTAGTTGCCGCAGACCCGGGTCGTGTGGGTCGAAGCCCACGGCTGCCCGCAGGTTCGCCACGGTGGCCTGGGCGGTCCAGTCCCAGCGTGCGTAGAACCGTTGTCCCGCGGGGTCGAGGAAGGTCATGCGGGCGAGGTTGTCCACCGCGCGGAAGGGGGAGAACAGCACGTCGGCGAGGGTGTTGGTGGCCAGTACGTCCAACATGTGGTTGAGCAAGAAAGCGGGGGTGTGCGGGTAGCCCTCCATGAGCTGCCGCAGTTCGGGGCTCACGGTCTGGGGCGCCGGCGCGGGTGTGTCCTCCGGTGTGGCCCCGGCCAGCCGGTACAGGTGCCCGCGGGCGTCGGGGTCGAGATCCAGCGCGCGGGAGAGGGCGTCGAGCACCTGCGGTGATGGGCGGGTCTCGCGGCCCTGTTCCAGGCGGGTGTAGTAGTCGGCGTTCACCCCGGCGAGCACGGCGACTTCTTCGCGGCGCAGCCCGGCCACCTTGCGCCGCCCGGAATAGAGCACGCCCGCGTCTTCGGGAGACCGTCCCGCGCGGCGCGCTCGCAGGAACGCACCCAGCTCACCACTGCCCATGGCGACCATGGTAGGTCGCGCTCTGCCCGGTTGGGTGGGTGTGGCACACCCAGCCACCACACGTCCTGCCGTCGCTTTGCGCCGTCGCCGACGCTGGTCGGTATGACAAGTGATATCGACGTGGCCCGCAGGTGGGCCACCGCGGATGGGTATATCCGGCAGGAGTTGCGCGCGGACGGGCGCTACGACGAAGCGCGCGGCGAGCGGCGCAGCGCCTACACCGGTCGTTACACGGTGACCGGGAGCCACCTCGACTACGTGGACGACACCGGCTTCACCGCGACGGGCGACATCCGCGGTGGTGTCCTCCACCACGAGCATCTCGTTCTCCATCGCGAGCCCGCCGCCGCTCATCGCCGTGGGCAGGCACCGCGATGAGCGGGCCTCGCTCCGACCGTGAGCTGGAGGGCAAAGTGGCGCTGGTCACCGGGGCAGCCCGCGGGGTCGGCGCGGCCACGGTCGCCTGGTTGCACGCCCGCGGCGCGCGAGTGCTGGCCACCGACGTCCGCCCCGAGGTGGCTGATCTCGCCGCCCGATTCGACCGGGTGTCCACTCTGGTGGGTGATGTGTCCCGGGAGGACATCGCGGTGCGGTCGGTGGCCGCGGCGATCGACCGGTTCGGCGGTATGGACATCCTGGTCGGCAACGCCGGTCGATCGGTGAACAAGCCGATCACCGAGACCACCGCGGCCGACTGGGACGAGCTGATGTCGGTCAATGCCCGCGGAACGTTTCTGCACGCCAGGGAGGCGTTCCGGGTGATGCGCGAACGCGGTGGGGGTGCGGTCGTCACCGTCGGCTCGTTCGCCTGCACGGTCGGCCTGGCCGACGCGGCGGCCTACAGCGCGTCGAAGGGGGCGCTGGCGCAGTTGACCAAGGTGCTCGCGCTGGAGGGCGGCCCGCATGGCATTCGCGCCAACGTCGTCGCCCCCGGTGTGATCGAGACCGACATGCTCGACAACTTCCGGGCCGACAGCCGGGAGTATCTGCGCTCCTTCGGCGACGCCCACCCCTTGGGCCGTGTCGCGCAGCCCGAGGAGATCGCCGAGGTGATCGGTTTCCTGGCCTCGCCTCGGTCCGGGTTCATCACCGGCGCGGTCGTCCCCGCCGACGGCGGCTACACCACAGCCTGACACCCCCGCAAACACAACGAGAGAAAGAGCACATCATGACTGGACGACTCGCCGGCAAGGTCGCGCTGATCACGGGCGCGACCGGCGGCATCGGACAAGCCACCGCGGAACTGTTCGCCCGCGAAGGAGCCAGCCTGATCGTCACCGACATTGCCCAGGACGCAGTGGAACGGCTCGCCGCGTCGCTGGAAGCCGAGGGCGCCGACGTGCTGCCGGTGCGGCTGGACGTCTCTTCGCCGGAGAACTGGAGCGAAGCGATCGAGCTGGCCCGGCGGCGCTTCAGCCGCCTTGACGTCTTGGTCAACATTGCCGGTGTCGTGGACTGGCCCGGTGTCGAAGAGACCACAAAGGACGGCTGGGACCGGGTGGTCGCGGTCAACCAGACCGGCACCTGGCTCGGGATGAAGACCGCCCTGCCCCTGCTGCGTGCCTCCGGCAACGCCTCCGTCATCAACACCTCCTCGGTGCTCGGCCTGGTCGGCAGCGGAGCAGCCGCCGCCTACCAGGCAACCAAAGGAGCAGTGCGCCTGCTGACCAAGACCGCCGCCGTCGAATACGCGACCCGCGGAGTCCGGGTCAACTCGGTGCACCCCGGAGTCATCGCCACCCCGATGATCCAGGACCTGCTCGACGAGCAGGGCGAGGAACAACCCGACATCGTGCGCACCCCCATGCGCCGCGCAGGCAGCCCCGCCGAGATCGCTCCTGCGATGCTCTTCCTGGCCAGCGACGAATCCTCGTTCGTCACCGGAGCCGAGTTCGTTGTCGACGGCGGACTCACCGCACACTGATGACAAGCTCTGGATCCACGCCGATTGCCGAATGTCCACACTTCGTGCTCGTGACACATGGTGCGCTTCCCGGCGAGCCGGGTCCGGTCCCGGTCGAGGTGCCGCGGTGGGCGACGTACTCTCCCGGCGCCTGGCCGGTGGGCTTCGCCTCGACCGGGAAGGTCTGGCGCAGCGAGGTCTTCGCGCTCGCCGAACACTTGGCGTACCCGGGACGTCTCGAGCGTGCAGTTCGCGGCGGGCGTGCTGGCCTGGGGCCACGGGATCCGCGGGTACGGGCCGGCCGCATCCTGGCCCGGGAGCCGGCCGACGAGCGGCCGGAAGCCGCACTCGGCGGACCACCGCGAAGCTCACCGGACTCGGAGCTGCCTTCTTCACGAAGCTGCTCTGCTTCGCCAGCTGGCAGGACGTCAGGGGCCGCTGGCTGAGGTTCCCGGCGGCCTATCGCGAGCCGATCGAAGTATTCCCGTCCGGCGAATTCGCCGACAGTATCCGCGTGCCGTCTCCGCCTCGAGTTCGACGCCCTCGCCCTCCGGGCCACCGACGACGCCGCCCGCTGAACGTCATCGGGCGACACCGAAGGAATCCGCTCCCGCAGCCGCGCGACGCCGTCATCGCCCGGCTCTCGCCGTTCAGACGATCAGCACACGACGTCCTCGGGAGTGCCCCGCCTGGCTGTCGACGTGCGCTGTCGCCGCGTCTGCGAGGGGGTACGCCTTCTCGACCGGGATCCGGAACTCTCCCCGGGAAATCAGGTCGACCGCCTCGACGAGCGCGTCCCGCACGCTGCCGGCCACACCCGAAAACCGGACACCGAACTTCGGGGCGGCCAGGTCGGCGATCGAGATCACCTTCGCCGGATCCCCGGTCAGCTCCACAAGTTCGCCGAGCACGCCCGAGCCGGCCAGGTCCAGAGCCGCGTCCACCCGGCCGAGATCCCGGACCCGCTCGACCCAGCCCGCACCGTAGGTCGTGGCCGCCGCGCCCATACCGCGCAGGTAGTCCTGGTTCGCCGCGCCGGCCGTGCCGATCGTCCGGATCCCGCGGACGCGGGCGAGCTGCAGCACCGCCGTTCCTACGCCGCCGGCCGCGCCGCTGACCAGCAGCGTCTGCCCCGCCGCCACACCGGCTTCGCGCAGGACTCGCACCGCGGTCTCCACCACCGACGGGTACCCGGCCGCCTCCTCGAACGTCAGCCCCGCGGGCATCCGCGCCCACGCCGACAACACCGCGAACTCCGCGTACGTGCTCGTCCCTTCCCCGAACACGAAGTCACCGACCTCGACTCCGCCGACTCCCTCGCCGACCTCGTCCACCACGCCCGCGGCGTCCAACCCGACGCCGGCGGGCAACTCGATCGGGTGCGCACCGAGGACCTGGCCTTCCCGCAGCCGCCAGTCTACGGGATTCACCCCCGCCGCCCGCACCGCGATCCGCACCTGCCCGGGACCGACGTGGGGTTCTTCGGCGTCGACCAGACGCAGGACCTCGGGACCGCCGAACTCGGCGAAGCTGATCATCTTCATGCCTCGACCATAGCACTAACGGTTAGCTTTTCAGCACTGTTAGCTTTTAGGACCTGATAGCATCTGCCGGTGACCGCGCCCCCCGGGCGTCGCGAGCGCAAGAAGGCCGCGACCCGCCAAAAGATCGCCGACACCGCCCTGCGCCTGTTCCTCGACCGCGGATACGACCCGGTGGGCATCCGCGACGTGGCCGCCGAGGCCGACGTCGCCGTCACCACCGTCTTCTCCCACTTCGCCTCGAAAGAGGCCTTGGTGTTCGCGCAGGACGAGGATTTCGAGCACCGCCTCACCCGTGCGGTCACCGACCGCACGGGCGAGGCACTCATCCCCGCGCTACACCGCGAAATCCGCGCCATGGTCCGCCACTGCGCGGCACGCGAGCGGGCCCCCATCCAGCGCATGATCGGCTCCTCGCCCGCCCTGCGGACCTACGAGGACTCCATGCTGCTGCGGTACGCCGATTCCTTGGCCACGGCCATCGCCGCCGACCCCGACCGCACCCCGACCACGTGCCGGGCCATCGCGCGCTTCGTCATCGACGCCTACGCGATCGCCCGCGACGCGGCCGACCCGGAGACCGCACTGGACGAACTCTTCCGGATGATCGGGGCGGCCTGGGACGCACTGGACTAGGACGAGACAGCCGATCCGACAAGCCGGCGCCGGGGCGACCGCCGGTGGTGGCGGTGCGGCCACCGCATCCCGGACGTCGACGCGACCGAGGGCCTGAATGGGCGCAGTGACGGGGTCGGGCCGATGAGGCGGCCCGGCCGGCCGGGCCGGACACCGGTCTCAGCCTCCGGCTTCGCCGATCAAGGGTCGTACACGAGTCGATGACGTGTGTGCGCCGCGCCGCTCGACTCACCAATCGATGCGATTCTCCGCAACTTCATCGTGCTGGGGCGGAGTGGAAACCGGCAAGACGGTGCACATCGCGTATCCCGCGACCTACTCGGTGGCTTGCTGTGCTGTTGCAGAACAAGGTTCAGGTTCGCCGGCCGGCTCGGGCAGCACGGTGCCCGCGGCCGCAAGGCACTGCTCACCCGCGGCACCCCACCGGCTCGCTACTCGTCGTCGACAGAACGACCGCGAGCCTCCGCCCGAGGCGACAGGTCCGGTCGATGCCGTCAGGACGGACCGATGATCTCCACGATCGTCCTCTGCCGGACAAGGGTGGGTTCGGCGTCCGAGGGAGCACCGTCCGCCTGGACCGGTATCCAGGTCTCCATCAAGGGCGTCGCCCCCGTCCAGCCCGACACCGGCGACTGGCTCGAAGCGGACAGCGGGACCGGCGAGGATTGCCTGAACCTGAACGTGTGGGCTCCCGAGCAGCCGGCGGGGAAGGCACTCCCGGTGGCCGTGTACATCTACGGCGGCGGGTTCGAGTACGGCGCGAACACGCAGATCACCTCGAACGCCGCCGGTCTCGCCGCGTCAGGGCGCGTTGTGGGCGTGTCGGTCAACTACCGTCTCGGCGCGCTGGGTGCGGTCTCGCTCTCCCAGTACGGCGGCGCCCTGGCTGAGGCCAGCAACCTCGGCCTGCAGGACATCATCGCCGCGCTCACGTGGATCAAGCAGAACATCGCCCACTTCGGCGGCGACCCCGACAACGTCACCGTCTTCGGCCACAGCGCCGGCGCCTACTCCACCTTCGGGCTGCTCGGTGCCTCCTCCGCGGACGGGCTGTACCGGCGGCTGGCGGGGTTCTCCGGTGGGCCCGCCCGGATCGTCCCGGCCTGGTGGGCCGAGGAGCTCGCACACCGGTTCGTCACCGAACTCGGCGTCGCGGACAACCCCGACAAGCTGATCGACCTCGACGCGGCCGCCCTGGTGGCCGCCCTGCGCACGGTCTGTCCGACAGACCTCGGAGTCCGCGGCGGGGTGGACAACCAGGCCACCGGCGTCGTCTTGGACGCCGGACAGCCCGGCGCGGTGGTGCACGCCCACCCCATGGACGTCCTGGCCTCGGGTTCGCACCGGGACATCGACGTACTGCTGAGCATGGCCAGCGACGACATGGGCTGGTGGGTGGCCAACGACCTCGACCGGTTCGATCCGCACACGCTCGACCGCGTCACCGACGAAGTCGCGGGGTGGCGTATTTCCCGCTCCCGCGCGAAGAAGATCGTCGATGCCTACGACCAGGACGGCCGCACCCCGGCCGAGGTCCGCGCCGCGGTCATGGCGGACTACCTCTTCGCGCTCCCCGCCGCCCGCGGCGCGCTGACCCACGCCGCCGCGGGCGGCAACGCCCATCTCCTCCTGATCGGGCCCGCCGACGGCGCGCCCGCCGTGCATGGCACCGAGATGTACGCCCTGGTCGGGCAGGAACAGCCGGGCCGCAGCGTCGAACAGGCCGAACGTGACACGCGTATCCGCGACATCGTGCTCGACTTCGTCACCGGCGAGCAGACCCGTCTGTGGCCCGCCGTCACCGACCGGCCCACCTCGGAAAGCGTCGGCAACCCGCCCTTCGAGGCCGGTGCCCACTACCAGGCGGCCCTCGACCTCTGGCAGAACATCGACCGCCCCTGACGGTCACCGGGCCGTACCCGCGCCCAGAACCCGGCTCCACCTTCATATCCCGGCAGACGAACAGAGCAAGGAGCTCGGCATGAACCCATCGACAGCAGCCGGCGACGCCGCACCGGCGACGATGCAGGCGGTCGTCGTGACCCGGCCCGGCGGCCTCGACGCGCTGGAGATCAAGGAAGTGCCGGTGCCGGCACGCAAGCCCGGCTGGGTGCGGATCAAGGTGAAAGCCTTCGGCATCAACGAGTCCGAGGTCACCACCCGCAAGGGCGAGTCGAGCTCCGATGTCTCCTACCCGCGCATCCCCGGCATCGAGGGCGTCGGCGTGGTCGATGAGTCCGAAGAGGACAGTGGGCTGCGGCCGGGACAGCAGGTGGCCACGATGATGGGGGGCATGGGCCGCTCCTACGACGGTGCGTACGCCCAGTACGTGACCGTCCCCTCGGAGCAGGTCATCCCGTTCGAGACCGGCCTGCCGTGGGAGGTCGTCGGTGCGCTGCCGGAGATGTTCCAGACCGCCTACGGCTCCCTCATCACCGGCCTCGGCCTGCAGGCGGGACAGACGCTGCTGATCCGCGGCGGCACCTCCACGGTCGGGCTGAGCGCGGCCACGATCGCGAAGGACCTCGGAGCCACTGTGCTGTCCACCACCCGCAGCCCGGAGCGGGCCGGGGAACTGCGGGCCGCGGGCGTCGACCATCCCCTCGTCGACAGCCGCACCATCGCCGACCAGGTGCGCGAGCTGGTGCCGGACGGCGTCGACGCTGCACTGGAGCTGGTGGGCTGCTCGGTCCTCGCCGACACCCTCCGCGCCGTCCGCCGGCACGGCACGGTCTGCTTCACCGGAGCGCTGGCGGGCCAGTGGACGATCCCCGATTTCAGCCCGTTCATGGTCCCCGCCGGGGTGCACCTGACCTCCTACGGCGGTGAGGCCGCCGACCTCCCGGCCGACGTCTTCGCTCACCAGCTCCAGGCCATCGCCGCGGGGCGCCTCAAAGTCCCGGTCGCGAAGGTCTACCACGGCCTGGAACAGGTCCGTGCCGCCCAGGCCGATGTCGAGTCCGGCGCCATGCCGGGCAAGCACGTCGTCGTCCTGGACGACTGAACCCGGGCAACGAGCGTCGCCGCTTTCCCGTCGTGTCCGAAGGAGAGAACAGATGACAGACCAGACAGCAGCTGACTTTTCGGTGCCCTGACCACCCGGCCCCCGTTGGACCCGGAACTCGCGCCCGGCGAGGAGGCACGGGGCGCTGTTTTCAAAACTGACCTGTTTGGTTTGACTGAGGAGATCCACGTGCAGCACAGAAACACCCGGCACCCAGGGCCTGACCGTCTCGGCGATCGGCTACGGCTCGATGGGCCTGACCATGGGCTACGGCCCCGGTGACGAGGATGCGGGCATCGCCGCCATCCGCCGCACCCACGAGCTGGGCGTCACCTTCTTCGACACCGCCGAGCTCTACGGCTGGGGCACGGGCAACAACGAGGTTCTGCTCGGCAAGGCGGTGAGCGACTTCCGCGAGGAGGTCGTGCTGGCCACCAAGTTCGGCTTTGCGCAGACCGAGCAGGGCCTGGGCCTCAACAGCCGCCCGGACAACATCCGCACAGTCACCGACAACAGCCTGCGCTACCTGGGCGTCGACCAGATCGACGTCCTCTGTCAGCACCGCGTCGACCCGGACGTGCCGATCGAGGACGTCGCGGGCACCGTCAAGGAACTGATCGACGCGGGCAAGGTGAAGTACTTCGGCCTCAGTGAGGCGGGCCCGCAGACCGTCCGTCGCGCGCACGCCGTCCAGCCGGTGTCGGTCCTGCAGACCGAGTACTCGCTGTTCGAGCGCGATGTCGAGCAGCTCTTACCGGTCCTTCAGGAGCTCGGCATCGGCTTCGTCCCCTATTCGCCCCTCGGCCGCGGCTTCATCACCGGTACCGCGAAGCCCGCGGCAGAGTACGACGCCACCGACTTCCGCAACGCTAACCCGCGCTGGCAGCCCGGCAACTTCGAGAAGAACGTCGAAGCCGTGGACCGACTCGGCCGGCTGGCCACCGCCACGGGCATCACCGTCTCCCAGCTCGCCCTGGCCTGGCTACTCGCCCAAGGCGAGCACATCGTCCCGATCCCGGGCACCCGGAGCGCAGCCCGCGTGGAGGAAAACGCCCATGCGGCGGACGTCGCCCTCACCGAGGGCGATCTCGCCGCGATCCGCGAGATCCTCCCGACCGGCGGATTCGGCGCCCGCTACGCCGAAGAGCATGTCCCCAACTGGGTCTGACCCGACCCGAGCGGGCCTCCGAATCGCTCGGAAGGCCTGCTGGGCGCCCCGTTGCCCGGACCAGTCAGGGGTGCGGGGGTCGGCGCGGCGCCCTGGTCACGGGTGAGTCGTCGCTTCGCGGGCCGCGAAGGCGGCCGGGGTGAGACCGGTGCGGTCGCGGAAGAAGCGGCCGAAATTCGCGGGATCGGTGAAGCCGAGATGGACGGCCACGGCCCGGGCGTCCCACTGGGCGCCTCCCAGCAGGCGCCGGGCTTCGAGCAGCCGCCGCTCGCTGATGAGTTCACGCACCCCGTGGCCGGTCGCGTCCTGGGCGGCGCGGCTGAGGGTGCGGACCGAACAGCCGAGCAGTTCGGCGTAGTCCGCGGCTAGGTGCAGCTCGCGGAAGTGCAGCTCCAGGGCGTCCACGAACCGTCCGTAGGTGTCACCTCGGCTTCCGCCGGCCGTCGGGTCGGGGGCAGCGACGCCGAGGGAATTGGCCAGGCGCAGCAGCAGCGATTCGAGCAGGCTGCGGCGCAGGGCGTGGTGGACATCGAGAGGGCGGCGTCCGAGCGCCCGGTGTTCGTCGAGGAGCTGGAACGCCGTCTGCTGGAGCCAGAGCGTGTCATCGGGGTGCGGGCTCAGCACGGCGGGCGCCTCGTGCGCGGTGAGCGGGGCCAGCAGGCGCGCGGTGGCGGGCGTCAGCACGTCCGGCTCGAACAGGATGAACGGGCCGCGGGCGGTGCCGGGCGGATGCCAGCACTGTGCGTGCCCGGGACGCACCCACAGCCACTGGCCGGGCGCGACGGTCCGCGTGACGTGGTCGACGTCGTGCCGCAACTCTCCCTCGGTGACCAGGATCAGGTAGTGGAAGGTGGCGCGGCCCGGACGAGGTGGATCCCACGGCCAGGCGTCGTGCTGAGCGAAGAAATCCTCGACGGTAATCACCTCAAGGCCGTACGGAGTCCCGACCGGTGGCTGGAAACCGTACAACGGAACCGCGACCGGCTCGTTTGACCTGGAGTGTCGCTTGTCGACCATCACGTGTCCGCAGCCTACCGTCCTCTTGATCGGCTTCGAGGGAAGGATGAGACGTGCAGCCACCACAGCCCGTCACTACCCGAAAAAGGCTCATCACCATGAACGGATCGACCCTGCAGAAGACCGCCGCCGACTGCGCGGAGGAACTTCCCGGAGCCCGGCTGGAGCATCCCGTCGGCCCCGGCTGGGAAGTCTTCAAGGTCAGCGGCAAGGTGTTCATGCTGATGACCGAGGTTCTGGGAAGCCCCGTCGTGATCCTCAAGGCGGACCCCGGCGAGGCCCTCGCCCTGCGGGAACAGAACAGCCACATCACCCCCGGCTACCACATGAATAAGAGGCACTGGATCACGCTGGAGGCAGGGGAAGACGTCGACGAGACGCTGGTCGAGGAACTCGTCACCGACTCCTACCTGCTCGTGGTCTCGCACCTGCCCAAGGCCCAGCAGCCCGTCGACCCGCACACCTACGGCAGCGGCGCGCGGACGGCCCGGTGAGCGCGGGCGGTGACCGGCTCCAAGACGCCGCGCGCGCGGCGTCCCTCGCGCTGCCCGGGACGGACCACGGCTACCCGTTCACCGAGCACCTGGACGTGTACAAGGTGGCGGGCAAGGTGTTCCTGATCGTCACCGACGATCCGGATGACCAGATCATCACGGTCAAGTGCGAACCCGAACACGCCCGCGCGCAAGAACGCGGCTACGCCTCGATCACCCCGGGCCGCTATCTCGACAAACGCCACTGGATCTCGCTGGGGCCGGGACCCGGCATCACCAAACGACTGGTCACCGACGCGGTCGAGAGCTCCTACGACCTGGTCGTCGAGCGGCTGCCGCGACGCGACCGCCCCGGTGCTCCCTGAGCGCTTCCCCGCCGGCTGAGCCCTCGCTCGTCAGTGTTCCGTGCAACGCTGGTCACGCCCGCACACGTCCCCCCTGCGACCCGAGAGTCCGATGGAACCGACCCTGCCGCTCTTCGACGACGAGCCCGCCCGGCCACTCGCCGACCGCCTGCGCCCCACGCAACTGGACGAGGTCGTCGGGCAGGACCACCTCCTGGCCCCGGACGCCCCGCTTGGCCGCATGGTCGCCCAGCAGCGCCTCGGCTCCGCCGTCCTGTGGGGGCCGCCCGGCGTCGGGAAAACGACCATCGCCCGGCTCCTAGCGGACGGCAGCAACCTGGTTTTCGAATCGGTGTCGGCCACCTTCTCCGGCGTGGCCGATCTGCGGAAACGACGCCAGATCGGCTCGTCACCCCCGGACGCCGAGGGACTTGCGCAACTGTTTGTCGAAGATCCGGCGGGGAGCAAAGCGACGCATCGCGCTGAGTTGGCGGGCTGAGCCTGCGGGATAGCGCGCTTTCGGGGTGGAGTCCGTCGCGGCGGCCACGATGGCCTTCGCCACGACGACGGGATCGTCGCCGCTGTTGACCTGTTCGCCCACTGCCTGGTTGGAGCGCTCCCGCTGGCGCTCGTATGCCGCCAGCGCGTTGTCCGGTTTTGCGGTGTTGTCGTCGAAACCGGTTCTGGTGGGACCGGGCTCGACGAGAAGTACCCGGATGTTGTGTTCTCGTACCTCGTGGTCCACGGACTCGGAATAACCCTCGACGGCGTACTTGGTCGCACTGTACGCAGCCATGTATGGCGCCGGCATCAACCCGAAGATCGACGAGATGTTGATGATGCGTCCGCTGCCCTGCTTACGCATGTGCGGCAGGACGGCATTCGTCATCCGGATGACGCCAAACACGTTGATGTCGAAGAGTTTCTGCGTCTGGACGATCGTGTTCTCCTCGCTGGCTCCGGCCAGTCCCATACCGGCGTTGTTGACCAGCACGTCGACCCGCCCGAACTGCGCGATCACCGCCTCAACCGCTGCCGCGACGGACTCGTCACTTGTGACGTCGAGATCGATGAACGTCACCCCCTGGCCGCCGTCCAGTCCCGCGGTATTGCGGCTGGTACCCACTACCTCGAATCCCGCGTCGATCAGGCCGCGGGCGGCGTACTTGCCAAGGCCGGAGTTTGCGCCGGTGACGAGTGCGACCGGTCGTGAAGTTGTCATTCGAATTTGTTTCCTAACCTCGTAGGTGTGGTGTGCGTCAGTTCGGGAGGAGGCCGTGTCTGTCGACTCCGGCACCCAGCCGCGCCCGCGAACACCCCGGCCCGACGCGGGCCCTGGCTGTTACTGCTGCACCGGGGGCTCAGCCCAGGTAGAAGTCCTTTCTGGCGGCCACGAACTCCTCGATCGACTGAGGGCTGATGCCCGTTACGCGTTCGACGTCAGCGGCGGTGCGGTCGTAACGGTTGTCGCGGTGGAGCTGGGCCATGGTGGCGAGATGCTGTTCGACGTGCGGCGGTATCCCGAGCTTGGGGAGCTGGGCGGTCCACGCCTCCCGAGGCAAGTCCACGTAGGACACCGGACGCCCCAGACCGCGAGAGAACTCGTCGGCCAGTTCCGGCATGCCGACTGAGCGCGGACCAGTCAGCTCGTACACCTGCCCGATGTGCGGAGCAGGGTCACTCAGCACGGTCGCGATGACCCGTGCGACGTCCTCGACGGCAATCGGCGAAGTACGCCCGGAGCCGAACGGCAGCGCGATCGTGCCGCTCTCCCGAATCGACTGTGCCGGCATCGTGGTGAACAGTGGACTGTCCAGGAAGGCAGTCGGCCGGATATGCACCACCGGCAGCTCCGACCAGTCGAAGACCTGCTCCGCCAACCAGTGCAGCCGCTGCTGGTGCGACTCCTCGGTGCTGGTGGCGGTCATCTGTGACACTGTCATCTGTGACAGGTCGACCAAGGCCGCCAGCTTCCCGTACTCCTTCGCAACCGAGGCGACGACCGTCGCGGCCAGCAGATGGTCCGGCGATGCCTGCATTCCGAAGTACATCCTGGGCACCCCCTGCAGCGCGGCCGCCACCGTCTCGGGCTTGGTCAGGTCACCGATGACCACTTCGGCGCCGAGCGCTCGCAACTCAGCCGCACGCTCGTCTTCGCGACGGACCATGAACCGCGCAGGCACCTGCTGCGTCCGCAGCTGCTCGAAGATCGTGCGGCCCACACCGCCGGCTCCGGGGATGAGTACTAGGTTGTCGGAAACCATCGGAAGATCCTCTTTCACATAGAGATCTTAGGGCTTCAAGATCATCCTGCGGCGTTTTTTGGGCTTACCTCGGCGATCCGTTGGAGGGCCGCGTCGGTGTCGGCGGTGGCCAGCATCCTGTTGATGTCGGCGCCGGCCAGTGCGCCGGCCGCTGCGGAGGCGCCGACCTGGGCGACCAGATCGGTGGCGTTGCCGGCCACCCACACGCCCGGCACCTCGGTGGTGCCGGCCGTGCCGGAGGCGAATCCGCGGCCTTTGTTCGGCGGGTCCTGCATCGGCAGGCGCAGGCCTTCCAGGCCCTGGGTGCGGGCCTGCATCGGCGCGGCGATCGCGAGGACGCGGTGGGCCACGACCTGGCCGTCGGCCAGGCGCACCCCGGCGAGGGCGCCGTCCTCGTCGTTGACGACCTCGGTGACCGGGGTGTCGATGACGCGGATGCCGCGGGCGGCGAAGCGGGCGCGGTTGTCCTGGTCCAGGTCGGTGTCGTGGGTGAAGTAGGTCAGGTCCTCGGTCAGCTGACGGAACAGAAACGCGTGGCCGATGGAGGCCGGACCGGTGGCGAGGATGCCGATGGGCTCATCGCGCACCTCCCAGCCGTGGCAGTACGGGCAGTGCACCACACTGTGCCCCCAGTGCTCGGCGAGCCCGGGCACCTCCGGCAGTACATCCGTGAGGCCGGTGGCCACCAGGATGCGGCGAGCGGTGATGCTGCGGCCATCGGCCAGGGTGACGGTGAACCGCAGGTCCCCGTCCGCCGACGGGGCGGCAGACTCGGCCGCGACCACCTCGCCGTGGACGACGCGTCCGCCGTACTGGCGGACCTGTTCCCGGCCCCGTCGAAGGATCTCGGACGGCGGGATGCCGTCCAAGACGATGAAGCTGTGCACGGCCTCCGCGGGTGCGTTGCGCGGGGAGCCGCTGTCGATCACGACGACCGAGCGGCGGGAGCGGGCGAGGATCAGTGCACCGTTCAGCCCCGCGGCGCCCCCGCCGATCACCACCGCATCGACGATGCCCTCGGCCAGTGCGTCGCTCGCGTACGGAGGAGTCGCCACAGCGATGGCCTCCTGCCTTTCCTCATCAATCATGGTTCGGTCAACCCTTCGAGTTCTGGGGTGGTTGGAGGGGGTCCTGTCCTGTCCGGCGAGCTCAGGGTGGTTGTGTACCGAACTGTCAGAAATCTACCGAGTTCTGTACTGAGTTGTCAATTACGGCAGGTCGGCGCTACCTTCTGGGTATGGCAAGACCACGAAGCTTCGACCGCGACCACGTCCTCCATGCCGCCGAGCGGCAGTTCCGCACCTCGGGCTACAACGGCACGAGCGTCGACGACCTGAGCGCCGCCACCGGCCTGGGTCGCGGCAGCCTCTATGCCGCGTTCGACGGCAAGCACGGCGTGCTGCTGCAGGCGATGACCGGGTACTTCGCCCGGCTGGGGCAGTTTGCGCCCAAGGCGCTCGCCGGACCGGACGAGGGCGCCCTGGAACGACTGCGCAGGTACTTGCTCCGCGCCGTCCACGGGGTGCCACTCGCCGACGACGTACCCCCCGCCCCCGACCGGGCGGCAGCGGCCTGCTTCGCCGCCAAAATGGCCCTGGAGATCGGCGCCTCCGACCCCGAGGTGGAACGCACCGCCAAAGCCTGCTTCTCCGCGATCGCGACGGCGGTGGCCGAGTGTGTGCGAGCGGCGCAACGCAACGGCGACATCGACCCCGACGCGGATCCCGACGACCTTGCCTACCTTCTGCTGACCATCATCCGCGGCATCGATGTCGTGGGCGCGGCCGGCCACAGTCCCGCCCGCCTGACCTCGATTGCGGAGAGCGCTTTCGCATTGTTGCCTCGTCCGCGCCACCGCTGAGAAGAGCACGGCCGGCCTCGTTGCACAGGCATCTGATGCGGTCGGCCCACTTCGAGGCCGCGGAGGACGACCCGTAGGTTCACGCGCCGCCGGGCGGCCGTCTGGGCGATTGGCGAAGACCTGCGCCCGCATCCGGTCGAGTTGCTCCACCGCATGCGCGGTGTCGCCCGACTTGAACTGCACGGTCAGTCGCCAAACGCCTCGCCGCCAGCAGACGGTGGTACTTCGGCCCCCGCTCCGCCGACTCGGACCGCGTTTGCAGGTGCTCCGCCTCGGTGCCCTCGTAGAGCTGGGTGCCTTCCCCACGGATGCGGGCAGTAGTACGGACTCCCGCCGGGCGTCGACGAGTCGGCGACTGGCCCGATCGTCGCCATCCTGCACGAGCGACCAGCACGGGCAGGATGTAGCCGTCTCCGCGGGGATGGCGGCGGCCCGCCTTTGATCGTTGGTGTCCGCTCATCTCCCAGTGATGGCTTAAGGCGGCAACCGTTGGCCGGCTGTGCACCGGTCCGACGCCGCCCGCCTCGTCCGGCTGATCGCTGAGGAGCCGCCGACCGCGTGCGGCTGTCGGCGAAGCACCGGCGGAACAGATCGCCGACGAGACCCCGTTCATCGGAGATTTCGATCGGCAAGCAGGCCCTGCGCGGCACGCACTTCGGTGACCGGTGCGTGCCGCACGGGCCGTCGGCTTCGGACGGATCAGCGTGTCGCCGTGCGGTTGTCGATGGCGACGAGGCCGGCCGCGGTGTTCGAGACCGGTACGTGGTAGGCCGAGTGCACCTCGGTCACGTTGTCGCCGAGTGCGCCGCGCATGACCAGCCACATCACCAGTTCGGCGCCCTCGGATCCCGCCTCCTGGATGAGGTCGGTGTTCGACAACTTCGCCAGCCGCCGGGGGTTGTCCACGATGTCGGTGAGGAACATCCTGTCGAACTCGCTGTTGATGTGTCCGGCCCTTCTGCCCTGCAGCTGGTGTGACATCCCTCCGGTACCGACGACCCCGACCCGGGTGCCGCCCGGGAAACTCGCGATGGCCCGGCCGATCGCCGCGCCGAGGTCGAGGCAGCGCTGCGCGGACGGTGTGGGCTGCTGCACCACGTTGACCTCGAGGGGGACGATCTTGACCGGCCACTCCGGTGGCGCGCCGAACAGCACCGTCAGTGGCACGGTCAGCCCGTGGTCGACGTCGAGCTTCTGGGCGACGGCCAGATCGAAGCCTTCGGGGATCACCGACTCGATCAGGTGCCACGACAGGTCGGCGTCGCCCTGGGCGACCGGCACGTTGCGGGCGCCGTAGCCCTCGTCCGCCGGCGCGTATGCCTCGGCCGCGCCGATCGCGAAGGTCGGGAGCAGCTCGAGCGAAAAGGACGACGCGTGGTCGTTGTAGATCACGATGACCGTGTCGAGTTCGAGCGATCGCACCCACTCGCGGACGGGCGCGAACTTTTCGAAGACCGCTGCCGCGGGACCTGTCCCGTCGCCTTCCATCGCGACGCCCAGTGCGGGGATGTGTGAGACCCCGAAGCCGGCGATGACCTCAGCCATGAGGGTTCCTTCCACCGTTGCGCATCATTTCGACGAACTCCTCGGTGCTCATGCCCGCCATCGTCGCGACGATGTCCGGCACCTTGAGACCGTCGACCATGCCTATCTTGTAGATGAAGAAGATGTTCCCGCCGAGCTCGATCATGCGGTGGAAGTCCCGGTTGCGGACGGCCTCCTTCTGCTCGGCGGACAGCCCGAACCGCTCCATGAACGCCTCGGGGTCCGCGACGAACGCGTCGCGCTCGGCCTTCTTGTTCAGGGTGATCGCGAGATTGTTCAACGGCAGGCCCTCCCGCGAGCGCCGTCCGTCGAAGACGATCGTCCCGGGGATTTCCGTGGTGTCCGCCGGCAGTCCCGTAGGGTCGTCTGCCATCGACCGGGCTCCTTTCCTTCACCCGCTGGGGTACGGGTCGGCTTGCGATCAGGACTTGTCGAGTCGTGCCACGAGCCGCGGGAACAGGGCGCGGGCGTTGTCCTCGTAGATCGCCTTCCGGTCCGCGTCCGAGAGGAAGCCGATCTTGTCGATGACCGGTTTGATGTCATCGAAGTGGTGGCCGGTGTCCGGGTTCATCGCCGAGCCGCTGCCCGGGCGCTCGGTGCCGAACAGCACCCGCTCCGGCCCGACGACCCGGAGCAGCAGTTCCAGCGATGGCGGGCTGTGCAGCACGCTGTCGAACCAGAACCGCTTCAGCGAGGTCTCGAACCGTTCGGACTCCGGGCTGCCGCCCAGCAGCGGGAGCAGCCGCTCGGCCTGCCAGCGTCCGATCTGGTAGGGCACCGAACCCCCGCCGTGCGAGACCATGATCCGCAGGTCCGGGTAGCGTTCGAAAACGTCGCTGCGCAGCAGGGACAGGATCGCGATGGACTCCTCGGTGATGAAGTGCTCGCTGTAGGACTCCCGGCCCGAGTAGCAGCCCGCGGAGTGGATCTGCATCGGCACGTCGAGCTCGATGAGCTTCTCGTAGAGCGGGTACCAGTACGGCTCGTTGAGCGTCGGCGCCTGGCCGGTGCCTTCGTACGGGTCGGGGTTGACGATGACACCCACGAAGCCGAGGTCGTTGACCGCGCGCTCCAGCTCGCGGAACCCTCGCTCGACGGGTTCGCCCGGCAGGATCGGCACCCCGGCGACACCCGCGAACCGGGTCGGATGCAGCTGCACCGTGCGGGCGATGGTGTCGTTCCAGGCCGCGATCCACGGTTCGACGAGCGACGCCGGCGTCATCGAGTGACCTTGCTGGTACGGCCGCGGTGACAGCAACTGCACGTCCGTGCCGACCTCGTCGAGCGCGGCGACGTTGGCCTGCGCGCAGGCGGCCAGGGCTTCGTCGGCGATCTTCGGCTTGCCGAAGTGGTAGCCGCCGTTGGCGATCAGGTTGGCCCGGTAGGCGTAGAGGCCGTCCGGGGCGACGAGGTGGGCGTGGGAGTCGATGATCACTTCGCGAGCCTCTCGATGTTGGCGACGATTTCGCACTGCAGGGCCTGCACGGTCAGTTCCTGGACCAGCGTGTGCCGCGCCGGCCGGCCGGCCGGGTCGGGGAACGCCTTGACCCAGTGCTCGTCGATCAGGGATTTCAGGGAGCGGTCGCGCACGAAGAACGTGCACTTGACGATGTCACCGAGGTCGCCGCCCGCGGCCTCCACGATTCGCCGGATGTTGTCGAAAACGAGGGCGGCCTGTCGCTCGGGCTCCTCCGGGATGGAGCCGTCCGCGGGGTCCATCCCGTTGATCCCGCTGGAGAGCAGCAGTGACCCGACGAGGCTGGCCTGCGGGATCGGGGCGCCGCCGTGGTGCAGGCCCTCGACGTCGATCGAGTTGCGCCACCTCATGGTCGGTCCTTCCGGGTCTGCAGGGCGTGATAGCCGTTGGCCTGCCGGGCCTCGCGCAGTGACGCACCGGCCTCGACCGCCTTGCGGATGGCCTCCTCGGCCTCGCGGATGCCGGTGGCGACGTCGATCACCTCGTGTACCCGGGCAGCCGGCACGCAGACGACGCCGTCCCCGTCGCCGACGAGGTAGTCGGCCGCCTCGATGCACACACCGCCGAGGGTGACCGGCACGTCGTAGCTCTCGACCCGGACTCGGTCCTTGCCCGTGCGCATCCAGCGCGACCGGGCGTAGAGGGGGTAGTCCAGCTCGACGGCGCGGTCGGAGTCGCGGCAGACCCCGTCGATGACCGTGCCGGAGATGCCCCGGCGAGCGGCGGTCGCCGTCAGCAGGTCTCCCCATACCGTCGTGTCGAGCCGCCCGGCGTTGTCGATCACCACGACGGTGCCCGGGGCGAGGTCGTCGATGTAGTCGCCGACGGTGCCGCCGGTGCCGGTGATTGGGACGTACCGGACCGTGAACGCCCGCCCGGCCAGGCGCGAGGTTCGCTGCAGCGGCAGCAGCCCGGCGATCTGCCCGTTGATGCCGAGCTTGTCCAGTGCGTCGCTGACGTGGCTGGTGTCCAGCAGCGCCAGTTCCCGCACCGCGGGGTCCGTGGCGGACCCGGGAAGCGTCTCACTCATGTTCATCAGCCCTTCAACAGGTTTTCGTAGTCGGCGCCCATCACGTCGACCATCGGCACGCCCTCGCGCACGCTGGCGACCATGGCGCGCTCCTTGGCCGCCACGGCCTCGGCCTTGGCGAGCACGGCCTCGATCTCGGCGGCGGGGACCACGACCACCCCGCTCCCGTCGGCGAGCACGTAGTCGCCCGGGTGCACCGGCACACCCGCCAGCTCGACCTTGACGTTCCAGGCCCGCTCGACCACCCGCGCCCTGGCCGTGCGCGGGACCCCGGTCCGTGCGAACACCGGGAGCTCGAGATCGGTCGCCTCGTCGACGTCACGGACCGCGCCGTCGACGATCACTCCCTCGATTCCGGCCTGCCGGGCGCCCGCACTCAGCACGCCGCCCCAGCCGGCCACGGTGGTCCTGCCGTGGTGAGCGACGACGAGCACATCTCCGGGGCCCGAGGCGTCGACCGCGGCGGTTCCGAGGTGCCGCGGGCTCTCGACCTGTCCCGCGTCGACGAGATCGATCGTCACCGCCCGACCGGCCAGGCGGTGCCGTCCGGTGACCGAATGCAGGCCGAGCACGGCGCCGTGGAGACCCAGTGCGTCGAGGGCATCGGACACCGCGCAGGTGTCGAGCACCCCCAGACGTCGGAGCGTGTCTTCGCCGGCCGGCTGGTGTTGGTTCACGGACTGCTCCTTCGTATCGCTTCGGAAGTGGCCATGGGGCTGCCGGACGCGGACCTCACCGGCGGAGCTCGGGATACTGGTCATCGCGGTATTCGGTCACGGCGATCTCGCCGTTGGCTGCGTGTTCTTCCCGGCGGCGCAGTTCGACCCGGCGGATCTTGCCGGAGATGGTCTTGGGCAGTTCGGCGAACTCGAGGCGCCGGACGCGCTGGTACGGCGCCAGGTTTTCGCGGGCGTGCCGGAGGATCTCGAACGCCGTCTTCTCGTTCGGCTCGTACCCGGCGGCCAGGGCGACGTAGGCCTTCGGCACCGCGAGGCGCACCTCGTCCGGGGCGGGGACGACCGCGGCCTCGGCCACCGCCGGGTGCTCGATCAGCACGCTCTCGAGTTCGAACGGGGAGATCTTGTAGTCGCTGGCCTTGAACACGTCGTCGGTGCGGCCGATGTAGAAGATGTAGCCGTCGGCGTCCCGGGAGGCGACGTCACCGGTGTGGTAGTAGCCGCCGGCCATCGCCTCGGCGTTGCGCTCCGGGTCGCCCGAGTATCCGGTCATCAGGCTCATCGGCCGGCGGGCGAGGTCCACGCAGATCTCGCCCTCGTCGGCGGGGCGCCCGGTGAGCGGGTCGACCAGCACGATCGGCACCCCGGGCAGCGGCAGTCCCATGGAGCCGGGTTTGACCGGCATACCGGGCACGTTGCCGATGGCCAAGGGGAGCTCGGTCTGCCCGAACCCGTCGCGGATGGTGAGCCCCCACACCTTCTCGATCTGGTCCATCACCTCGGGGTTGAGCGGCTCGCCTGCCGACATCAACTGGCGCAACGCGCCGGGGCCGCCGGAGAGGTCGGCTTTGATCAGCATCCGCCACACCGTCGGCGGGGCGCATAAGGTGTTCACCCCGGCCCGGCGGATCCGGTCGAGCAGTGCGGCCGGGTCGAAGCGGGAGTAGTTGTAGACGAAAATCGTGGCCTCGGCGATCCAGGGGGCGAAGAAACACGACCACGCGTGTTTGGCCCACCCGGGGCTGGAGATGTTCAGGTGCACGTCCCCCGGCTTGGCCCCGACCCAGAACGACGTCGCGAGGTGCCCGACGGGATAGGACACCTGGGTGTGTTCGACCAGCTTGGGCCGGCTGGTGGTGCCGGAGGTGAAGTACAGCAGCTGGGGGTCCGACGGCGCCGTCCCCGGATGCTCGGCCGGCGGTACGACCAGCGCGTAGGCGTCCCGGTAGGCCACCCATTCCCCCGAAACCTCGGCTGTCTCGCCGACGGCGAAGCGGGCGTAGTCGCCGGGCACGGAGTCGAACTTGCCGGTGTCGGCCGCGTTGACCAGCACGTGTTTCGCGCCGCCCCGGCTGACGCGGTCCGTCAGCTCGGCCGGGCCCAGCGCAGTGGTCGTCGGGAGGACGACCGCGCCGAGCTTCATCACCGCGAGCATGGCCTCCCACAGCTCGACCTGGTTGTTCAGCATCACCAGCACCCGGTCGCCGCGGCGCACACCGTGGCGGGCCAGGTGCGCGGCCACCTGGTCCGAGCGGCACGCCATCTCGTCGAAGGAGTAGCGGGCCTGCGACCCGTCCTCCTCCACGATCCACAGCGCCGTCCGGTCGACGCCTCGCGCCACGGCGTCGAACCAGTCGATCGACCAGTTGAACCGATCACCGAGATCCGGCCAGGCGAACTCCGCCACGGCTCGTGCGTAGTCGGTGGACAGGTTCTGCAGCAGATCGCGAGCAGCGCGATATTTCTGTGTGGTGTCGTCGTTCATGACGCGTCTTTCGCCTTTCGTCGGCCCCGGCGGAAGTGGCCGATCGCCCGCCGGATCGGTGCGCGGGTCACAGCTCGAGTACCAGTCGCGGGCAGGTGGCTGCGGCTCGCGAGACGCACACCATCAGCGATTCGCCTTTTTCTCGTTCGGCCGCGCTGAGGACGGCGTCGCGATGATCGACGTCTCCGGTGAGCACGCGGGTCTCACAGGACCCGCATGTTCCTTCCTCGCAGGAGGAATCGACGTAGACGTCGTTGTCGAGCAGGACATCGAGGATCGACTCCTGTGGCGAGACCGCGAGGACTCGACCGGACGAAGCCAGCTCGATGTCGAAAGCCCTGTTCTCGGACGGATTCGCCGCCTCGACGGGGGCGAAGCGCTCGACGTGGAGCTGTTCGGGACACGCGGCTGTGCGGTGGGCGAGCGCGTCGAGAAGCGGACCGGGACCGCAGGCGTAGATGTCGGTGCCGGACGGGAGCCGCGCGAGCAGCCCGTCGAGATCGATGAGGCCACAGACGTCCTGCGGGTGATACGTGACCTTTCCCGGGTAGGTCTGGCCGAGTTCGTCGGCGAACGCCATGGACTGCTTGCTTCGGCCGCCGTAGGTCAGCTGCCAGTCGACTCCGTCGCGGGTGGCCTGCGCCATCATGGGCAGGAGCGGGGTGATGCCGATCCCTCCGGCGACGAAGTGGTAGCCGGCCGCCGGCCGCAGGGGGAAATGGTTGCGCGGGCCGCGCGCGAGAATCCGTCCGCCCTCTCGGATTTCTTCGTGGATGTAACGAGACCCGCCGCGACCGTTCTCCTCCCGGAGCACCGCGATCCGCCACGTCATGCGATCAGCCGGGTCCCCGCACAGCGAGTACTGGCGTGTCACGCCCCCCGGGATGAGGAAGTCGGCGTGCGCGCCGGGCTCCCATTCCGGAAGCGGTCCTTCGTCGGCCGCGCGTAGCTCGAGCACGACGATGTCAGCCGTCACCTCACGGCGATCGTGCACCGTGAGAGCGAACTGGGTGTCAGCTGCGAGGTGGCTCATCGCAGTGCCTCACTTGTCCTCGATGTCTTCGTCCGCAAGCCTTCTGCGTCGCCTAGCCGGTCACATGTATCGCTGCCACGGGACACGCCAGGGCCGCCGCGGTGCCCGCGGCCTCGATCGCGCCGCCCGCGACGGATTCCTTGATCAAGACCTCGACGGCGCCCTCGTCGTGGAGCACGAAGACGTCCGGTGCGATTCCTTCGCACAGTCCGTGGCCCTCACAACGGGACGTATCGACGACGATCCTGGACATGGGTGCCTTTCCGGTCGGTTCGGAATGGGAGGGGATCGAACTCCGGGAATTACCGCGCGAACGCGTCACACCCGGACAGTCACGGGCAACGTGGCGATGCCGCGGAGGATGTTGTGGACGTTCCAGACCGGCTCGCCGGTCAGCTCGAAGCGCGTGACCTTGTCGGCGAGTGCGGTGAACAGCGCGGTGGCTTCCAGCTTCGCGAGTCCCTGCCCGACGCAGCTGTGGATGCCGGAGCCGAAGCCGACGTGGCCCGCGGTGTCGCGGTGGATGTCGAAACGGCCGGGGTTCTCCCAGCGTCGCTCGTCGCGGTTCGCGGAGGCGTAGCTGACGAAGACCCAGTCGCCGGCGGCCAAGGTGACGCCGTCGGCGTCGAAGTCATGGGTGAGATGCCGGCCGAAGCCCCGGATCGGTGCTTCGAGCCGGACTGCCTCGTTGACCACGTTCGCGATCAGCGTGCGGTCGCTTCGCAGCGCATCCCATTGGTCAGGATGGAGGGCGAACTGCCAGATCGCGGTGGACAGGGCGCTGATGGTGGTGTCGATCGAGGGGCCGAGGTAGTCGAGGAGCAGCGGGGGCAGCATCTTCTCGTCGATCTCGCCCGCGCGGGCCTCGAGCAGCATCTGGTGTCCCCAGCTGCCGGAAGCCAGCTTCTGCTCGCCGGCGACACCGGTGATGTATCCGAGGAACTCCTGCAGGTCCGGCAGGGAGGACTGGGTCCGCTCGTTCATCGGGCCCTCGGCCTGGAACGCTGCTGACGCCCACTTCAGCAGGTGCTCACGGCCGTCCTCGGGGACGCCGAGCAGATCGGGCACGACGGAGAGCGGGAATGCCGAGGAGAAGTCCGCGACCGCGTCGAAGGAGCCCTTCTCGATGAGCTCGTCGACCAGCAGGTGAGCCCGCCGCAGGAAGTCCTCGCTGTGTCCGCGCAGCGCCCGGGGGGTCAGCCGGGAACCGAGAATCCGCCGCAGGTGGTCGTGCTCGGGCGGGTCGGTGCACAGGACGCTGCCGCCCTTGGTGGCCTGGTTCATCACGTCGTTGAGGCCGACGCCGGAGGCGGAGGAGAAACGCTCGTGGTCGCGCAGCGCCGCGAAGACTTCGGCGTAGCGGGGGAGGAGCCAGCAGTCGTAGCGGGACATCCACAACGCGGAACCGGCATCGCGCAGCTCGCGGTACGTCGGATGCGGGTCGGCGATCACTTCGTCGGCAAAGAGATCGATATCGGTGCTGGGCAAGGTCTGCGTCATCGTTGACTCACTCCTCGGGTTGTCGGCTGCGGTTCGATCGGCCGGCTAGGCCGGGGTGGTGCTGGTGAAGATCCGGGCTTCGCGGGCCCCGCCGGTGCGCAGGGCCTCGCCCGCTTCGGTGATCCCGGCCAGCGGGTCGTCGCCGGGCCGGATCTCCCGTCCGCCGCCCGCGAGCAGCAGCCGCACGATCCTGGTCAGTTCGGCATCGGGCTCCGCCGGGCCGTCCGCGGCGCGCCATGCGACGTGCCGATCCGGGCGTACCAGCAGACATCCGCCTGGCCGGGTACCGGACACCGCGGGCCACTCGCCACCTGGGTCGGTGACGTCGCCGCCCAAGCCGATCGTCACGACTGTCACGGGGCAGCCCGTGGCGGCCGCGGCCTGGTCCGCGGCGTCGTTCCACGACGTTTCCGCGGCCACCGGCGCGAACACGGTGAAGCCGGTCGGGGCGACGAGATCGACGGTCGACACGGTCTCACCGCGGCGCTCGAGCCGGCAGTTCGGGATGTGGTGGCCGGGCCGGGCACTGGGTTCGAAGAGGGTGGCCGTGTGGTGGTGGGGCGGCGGTGCGGTTCCGTCCGGAACCACCGCGCCGAACTCGTAGGCGAACCCGGCCTCGATGTTGAGCTGGCTGTAGTCCTCGGCGTTCGCCGCGACGGCCTGCGCACTGGCGGCTCGGCGACGCTCCCCTTCGGGGGTGTCGCTCGCCCAGACGGCGATCTCGCGCCACCCCTCGTCCTCGCCGATGCCCGCACGCAGACCGAGCGACGCAGCGACCGGACCGTGGCGGCCGGCGTTGCGAAGCGAGTGCTCGATGTTGCGGGCGGCGATGGGCTTTCGCTCTGCTTCGTAGGTGTCGAGCAGCGAGTCGTCGGCGTAGCCGTCCAAAACCGCGGCGAGCTTCCACGCGAGGTTGCCGACGTCGCCGATGGCCGTGTTGAGCCCCAGCCCGCCGGTTGGCGGGTGCCGGTGCGCGGCGTCGCCGACCAGCAGGACAGAGCTCACGCGGAAGCGCTCGGCGACGACACCCTCGAACTGCCAGTGGCTGATGGCGTGCAGATCGATGTCGAGATCCGGCACACCGAGAGTGCGACGCACCCGTCCGATCAGCGAGGCTTCGTCCTCCCCGGCCGGGTCGCCGACGCGAAACGCCATCGTCATCGACCACTCCCGGCACCGGGCGCCCCACGGCCCGGGGCCGAGCCCGAGCAGTGCCCCCGAGAAGCTGCCTTGTCCCTCCGGGTTGACGAAGTAGGTGATCAGCGCTTCCTCGTCGGCGTGAGCCGCGAGGTCCGCCGAGAAGTAGACGTTGACCAGATCGAGCAGCGCGCGCGGCCCGAGCAGTTCGACGCCGAGCAGGTCGGCGCACGTCCGGCCGCCGTCGGCGGCGACGACGTACCTGGCCCGCACCTGGTAGGTCTCCTCGCGCTGCGTGTCGCGGATCGTGGCCGTCACTCCCGATCCGTCGTGCTCGAGCGCGATCAGTTCGCTGTGGCCGCGCACCCGGCCGGGCCACGATCGGTCGGCGTGCTCCCACAGGATCCGATCGAGCCGGATCTGGGGCAGGTTCGCGAACGGACGCGGGCTGGCCAGCCGGTAGTTGCCGAGATCGGTTCCGCCGCCCCACGCCTGAACGTGCCCGATCTTGAGCCCGTGCTGGGGTGTCGGCCCGGCGAGGGAGGTGTACCAGGCGACGCGATGCCACTGGTCCTCCGGCGGGGACTGCGCGTAGATCTCCTCGGCCACGCCGACGTCGTGGAAGGTCTCCATGGTGCGCACGTTGAGCAGATGGGCACGCGGGTAGTGGTTGGTGAAACCACGCCGCTCGATGAGCAGGCCGTCTATCCCTCGCCGAGCGAGCTCGAGGGCCATGGTCAGTCCGGCAGGCCCGCCGCCGACGACGAGGACCGGTACCTGCAGCGGCTCACGAGTGCCGCCGTCGCTGTCCAGCATGGGTGCCGCCTCCTTGCGGTTCAGACCCAGAATATTATCCAATCCTGCGTCTGTGGCAAGCCCTAAAGCTGAGTCCGTTCCGGCGGCGCGTGGCGCCAGGTGGAGAGGTCGATCGAGTTGCTCAGCTGAATAAGGCCAGCTCAGAGGCCGTTTACGAGTGATCAACTTGCCCGACGTAAGCCTTTACCTTTGCCTCGTGGTCCGCCTGAAAGCGAGAAGGCCCGACGGATCCGTCTAGCAAT
Source organism: Amycolatopsis sp. NPDC051371 (assembly GCF_040682155.1). Classification (NCBI taxonomy): domain Bacteria; kingdom Bacillati; phylum Actinomycetota; class Actinomycetes; order Pseudonocardiales; family Pseudonocardiaceae; genus Amycolatopsis; species Amycolatopsis sp. NPDC051371. The sequence goes on along the minus strand of NZ_JBFBAG010000073.1, from coordinate 5,714 downwards.
CCAGCCAAGATGGTTATACGATCCTGACTCGTGGCGGCGCGGGAGTCCCGGGTCTTACCGCCGCAACCCCACGAGCAGGACGGAGTGGTCCATGCGCACGACAGCAGCTGTCCTCGCCAGCCGAGCGGAACGGTTCACGGTCGAGGAGGTCGAGATCGACGAACCTCGGGCGGGCGAGGTACTCGTCCGCCTGGTCGCCTCGGGCGTCTGCCACACCGATGCCGTCGCGCAGCAGGGTGACCTGCCGTTCCCGGTTCCCGGAGTGCTCGGCCACGAGGGCGTCGGACGGATCGAAGCGCTGGGCGACGGCGTCACCGGTCATGCGGTCGGCGACACCGTCCTGCTCGGGTGGCCGTGGTGTGGACAGTGCCGCAACTGCCTCGCCGGGCAACCCCGTTATTGCCTGCAGCTAGCGCCGCTGCTCATCGGGGGCGGACGGGCCGACGGTTCGACGTCGCTGCGCAGGCTCGATGGCACCCCGCTGCACAGCCACTTCTTCGGCCAATCCTCGTTCGCCCAGCACGCGATCGTCGGCCCGAGCAGCCTGGTCCCGTTCTCGACCACCGCACCGACGGAAGCCGTCGGCGTGCTGGCATGCGGGATCGCGACCGGAGCGGGAGCCGTGCTCAACACCTTGAGCCTCGGTCCGGGCGACAGCCTCGTCGTCTTCGGCGCCGGCGCGGTCGGTCTCGCCGCCGTGATGGCGGCCCGGCTGACCCCGGCGACCACGATCGTCGTCGTCGAACCGAACGCGGCTCGCCGCGCGCTGGCGTCGAAGCACGGGGCGACGGAGGTCCTCGACCCGGCCGGCGTGGACGTCGTTCCGGCGATCCACGAGATCTGCGGGGGTACCGCGGACGCGGCCCTGGACTGCACGGGCATCCCGGCCGTCATCAGGCAGGCGATCGACAGCGTCGGAATGCTCGGTACGGCCGTGCTGATCGGGGCCGCGCCGGCGGGCGCGGAATTCAGCGCCGACCATCTGAGCACCCTCTGGGGTAAGCGCATCGTGGGCACGCTCGGCGGGGAAAGCCAGAGCCCGCGACTGGTGCCCGCGCTCCTGGCACTGCACGACCAGGGCCGCTTCCCGTTCACCGACCTGATCCAGTACTTCCCCCTCGCCGAAATCAACGAGGCGTTAGAGGCGTCCAGGGCGGGCGACGTCGTCAAGCCGGTGCTCCAGCTCTCCGAACCTGCTCACGACACGAAAGGCCGACGCTGATGTCGCTGCTGGAACTCGCTGCCTGGCAAGGACTGATCCATTCCGATGGATGGGTCGAAGGGAGCGCGGGGCAGGCCCCCGTCGTCGAACCCGCGACCGGAGCCGAACTGGCCCGGGTGGGCGTCGCCGCGCCTTCCGACGTGAGCAGGGCAGCCCGCCTTGCCGCGAACGCCCAGCGGGACTGGGCGGCGCAGCCCTACGTCGCGCGGGCCGCGGTCCTGCGACGGGCGGGACAGCTGTTCATCGAACACGCCCAGGAGATCGCGGCCTGGCTCGTGCGCGAGTCCGGTGCGGTCCGGCCGTTCGCCGAGTTCCAGACCCAGGTCGCCGCTGAGGAGTGCTTCGCGGCCGCGGCGCTGGCGGCGGAACCTTACGGGCAGCTGCTCCGCACGGCGTTGCCGCGGTTGTCGATGGCCCGTCGCGTGCCGGTCGGGGTCGCCGGGGTGATCGCGCCCTTCAACGCGCCCATCGTTCTCGCCATCCGCGCGATCGCCCCAGCGCTGGCCCTCGGCAACGCGGTGGTCTGCAAGCCCGATCCGCGGACGGCCGTCAGCGGGGGAGTCGTCTTCGCCCGCGTGTTCGAGGAGGCCGGGTTGCCCGCCGGGGTGCTGCACGTCCTGCCCGGTGACGCCGCCGTGGGCGCGGCCGTCGTCGAGGCGCCGGAGATCCGGGTGATCGCCTTCACGGGATCCACCGGCGCTGGTCGTGCCGTCGCCGGGCTCGCCGCCAAGCACCTGAAGCGGGTCCATCTCGAGCTGGGCGGGAACTCCGCCTTGATCGTGCTCGACGACGTCGACCTCGAGACCGCCGTTTCCGCCGGAGCGTTCGGCTCCTTCAACCACGCCGGGCAGATCTGCATGGCCACCAGCCGGCATCTCGTCCACCACGCCGTAGCCGATGACTACGTCCGCGCCCTCGCCGCGCACGCGGAGAAGCTTCCCGTCGGTGACCCGACGGGCCCCGTGGCCCTCGGACCGATCATCGACGCGGGTCAGCGGGACCGAGTGCACGCCCTCGTCACCGGCAGCGTCGAGGCGGGCGCCGAACTGGTGACCGGCGGGACCTACGACGGCCTCTTCTACCAGCCGACCGTCCTCGCCGCGGTCACCCCGGACGTACCCGCGTTCTCCTCGGAGATCTTCGGCCCGGTCGCCCCGGTCACCGTCTTCCACGACCTCGACGAGGCCGTCCGGCTCGCGACGGCGACCCCCTACGGGCTGTCCCTCGGGATCCTGACCCGCGACGTCATGGCCGGCTTGGCGCTGGCCGAGCGCGTCCCGACCGGCCTGGTCCACATCAACGACCAGACGGTCAACGACGAGCCCAACGCACCGTTCGGCGGGCTCGGCGACTCCGGCACCGGCTCTCGGCACGGAGGCGCGGCTGCCAACCTCGAAGCGTTCACCGAGACCCAATGGGTCACGGTCCGGGGAGATCTCCCGCAGTACCCGTTCTGAGCTCGGCCGGGCGGGCATGCGCGCCCAGCATTGACACCGAAGAAAGTGAGGACTGCACCATGCCGGATTCCGGCTTCCAGCCCAGCGGGGTCTCTTCGGCCACGGTCCACGAGGCCTCGGGCCGGCGCGGTGCGCTCCCATCGCGCATCAAGCCGATCTCCGAGGGGATGTACGTCAACGCTCCCGCGTTCACGGTCCGGCTCGCGCCCGGTGACAACCTGGGCCTGCACCGCGCGATCCTCGCGGCGGAGCCGGGCCAGGTGCTGATCGCCGACACCGGGGGACATCTGGAGTACGGCTACTGGGGAGAGATCCTCAACGAGGCGGCGATGGCCCGCGATCTGGCAGGTCTCGTCATCGACGGGGGCGTCCGCGACGTCGGACGCCTCCGCGCGGCCGGGCTGCCGGTGTTCGCCGCCGGGATCTGCATCCGGGGCACGGTGAAGGACGCCACTTCGGCGATCTCCCTGTCGACGACGATCCGGATCGGAGAGGTCGCGATCCGGCCTGGAGACGTCGTCGTCGGTGACACGGACGGAGTCGTTGTGATCCCGGCCGCCGAAGCGGACGACGTGCTGCGCGCGTCCACCGACCGCGATGCCCGCGAGGAAGCCATCATCGGCCGCGTCCGTGCCGGGGAGCCGACCCTGCGGATCTACGGCCTCGAGACGTGACGGGCGGGGCCGGGTATTTCGACGTGGACCGGGCAACCGGTGCACGCCAAGTATCATGGCGTCCTCCGTGGTCAGCCGGCCCGAGGGGCGCACCGATGGGAGGTCGAGTGGCAGGGGTGGAAACGTCAGCGAAGATCGACGGAGCAGCGCGAGGCGCTGCGGGTACCGCCCTTCGAAAGCTCCGCGCCCTCGTGGTGAAGGGCGAACTCAAGCCGGGTGACCAGATTCGCCAGGACGAGATGGCCGCGAGGCTGGGTGTGAGTCGGGTTCCCCTGCGCGAGGCACTCCGCGTCTTGTCGACCGAGGGCCTGCTGACCCACCGGCTCCACCAGGGCTACTTCGTCGCCGATCTGAGCACGGAGGAGTTCCGCCAGATCGTGGCTCTGCTCGAGTTCCTGGAGACCGAGCTCATCCGCACGGCGCGCTGGCCCACGAACGAGGAGATCGCGCAGCTGCGCGAGATCAACGCGAGGCTCTCGACGACGGCATTGTTGTCCGATCCCGCCGCGTCGAACGAGGCGAACCGGCTCTTCCACTTCGCGGTGTTCCAGCTGTCACCGCTCAAGGTGTTCGTCGCCGAGGCGGAACGGTACTGGGCACTGGCCGAGCCGCTGCGCCTCCTGCACGTGGTCACGACCGCCGAGGAAGAGATCAGCGACCAGCACGAGCAGCTCATCGACGCGCTGGCCGCACAGGATCGTGCCTTGTGCATCCGGGTGCTGAACGAGCATCGCCGTGCCACGCTCGCAGCCGCCCTGAACGCGGTGAGCAGACGTGATGAGCAGGTCGCGGAGCAGCGTTCCGCCGGCTGACAGGACTGTGACAGCGCGGACCTGCGGTTCGATATCGACCTTGCCGGTGACCGACGGGGCGAGCTCACCCGCCGCCTCGTCCACGTCGCGTACTGACCGGCTCACACAAACGGAAAGTTGGCACGTCACCGGCACGTGTGGTGTGGGTTGCCAACCAAATATCAGAGGAGCACCACATGACGAACAACAGCACCGCCGACGCGATCGGCGTAGTCGAGGCGTACATGCAAGCAATGCAGATCAAGGACACTGACACGATCTTGCGGCTCTACGCCGACGAGGCCGAGATCATCCCCGAGAACCGGCCCAGCCTGCGCGGCCGCGACGCCGTTGAGTCCTTCTACGCCAGCACCTTCGCCGCCATCGGGATGGAGGTCAACGTGGAGGTGGTCTCGACCGAGGTCTACGACGAGATCGCGATCGTCCGATCCGAGCAGCCCGTCACGGTGATTGCCGTGGCCGACGGCACTCGCACCCAGGCCTACTTCCGCGAGCTGTTCGTGCTGCGTCGCACCCCGGACGGGTGGCGCATCCACAAGTACATGTTCTCCCAGAACCCGGCGCAGGCCTAGAAGCCGGCGGTCACCGACCACGGTCGCGAAAGGCGCACAAGCCCGAGGATCTGGGCCGACTGTGGCTTGAGCGCGCCGAGGCCGGGGACACCGACGGCGTGCTCGCGCTGTACGAGCCCATCGGGGCCCTTGTAGTTTCCAGGGTTCGGCCAGCAGCTGCGCCAGCGCCCCGACCTCGTCGCGCAGCTCGGCGAGAGCCGCATCGACGAACCCTGCGACCCGCCAATTATCTCGGCAGCCCTCCGTCATACGGCGACATCGCGGGTGCCGTCGTACGACTCGGCCACGAGCCAGTACGCGACTTAGCGACTGGCGACACGCAGCCCGGAGCCTACGGTCCGCGGCGCGACGATGTCCGCAACAGGCAACGACGAGGTCCCGTTCGGGAAAGACACCCCGTCCACTGCGAGGTTCACTGGCGCGTACGTTCCGACGAAGGGATTGCGCGATGCCCGAAGAAGCGGTCAACGAGTTCTGGAAGAACCTCAAGCCGATCGAGAACTCGTTCCGGCCGGATGCCCACCCCTGCTCACCATTTCGACGCTGATGGTGACCGGCGCTTTCGAGCAGCTCGCCTCCCACATCCGCATCGGGCTCGGCAACGGTCTCACGAAGGACGAAATCATCGAGGCGATCACGCACCTCGCCTTCTACGCCGGCTGGCCCAAGGCCATGTCGGCGATCCAGGTCGCGCGCGAGGCGTTCGCCGCAGCAGAAAAGACAGAGTAGGGAGCACACTCCAATGAGCACGCAGAAGCAGCCCAAGACCCCCACCGCGAAGGGGCCCGCCGAGTGGTTCACCGGCGACGTGTACTTCAACACCTACTACGCGGGTGAAGCACCGTCGCGGACACGACTCAATCTTGTCCGGTTCACCCCGGGTCGGAATTTGTCAAGGTGAGTGAGACCAGTGGGTGTTAGGCGGCTTCGGGTTCGGTCTCCTGGCTGGCGTCGTCGGCTGGGCGGTTGATCCAGAC
>NZ_JBFBAG010000072.1:0-47313 GCF_040682155.1 Amycolatopsis sp. NPDC051371 | reverse complement strand
TTGGCCTGCGGGAAGGCCTTCTGCACCTGGTCGAGCAGCGCGGGGGAGCCGATCAGCAGACGCACCGAACGCCACATTGGGGCGCTTGAAGCCGTGGCTCAGAAGTCGAACCCGCCGCCGTCGAAGCCTCCACCATCGAAGCCGCCGCCGTCGAAACCGCCGCCGCCCCAGTCGCCGCCGCCCATGTCGCCGCCGTCGTCGCCACCCATGTCGCCGCCGCCGTCACCACCGTCGCCGCCGCCCGCGTCACCGGACTCGAGCGCGTCCTGCTGGCCCGCGTCGTAGCCCGACTCCCAGGCCCCGGCGCTGGCGATGCCGCCCATGCCGGAGAACATCGCGCTGAACAGGAACATCGACCCGAGACCCCAGGCGCCGGCGACGAGCGCGGGCTTCCACCACGGCTCGCTGTACCAGCCCTGCGGCACGGGCCGCCCGGCCACGCGGCCACCGGGGTAGTAGTACGGCGTGTCCTGGCCCGCGTCGGGCGAGGCGGCGTAGTGCTGGCCCTCGACATCGACGTCGCGGCGCTCGGTCACCTTGCCGGCGCGCTCGCGCTCGGCCTCCTCCGGCAGCTGCGGGCCGGGGTCCATGCCCATCGCGACGCGCGCCGCGCGGACGTAGTAGAGGCCCTCGACGGCGGTGTCCTTGACCAGCCGGGCCTGCTCGATCGTGCGGGCCTGCTCCATCTGCGAGCCGGCCGCGTTGTAGCGCTCGGCGGCGTCCGCCATCGCCTGCATCGACGCGGTGTCGTTGCCGTTGAGGTTGAGGACCTGGCCGCCGAGCCGCTCGACGAGGCGCCGGGCGTCGGCCTTGGCGTCGTCGAGTTCCCGCTGCCGGGCCGCGGCGCGCTGCCGCGAGAAATAGAGGCCGCCACCGACGATCACGACGACGAGCACGATCAGGAAGATCGCGGTGCCCATGGACCACTCCCAGAAGCTCGGTGCCCGGTGACCGGAAGTCACCTTTGATTCGGACAACGCGGACGTTACGCGGAGGGTTCCCGGGACGTGATCCGGCACACCGCGCGGACTGGCCGAAGAAACTAGAACACGTTATAGTTCCGTCATGAAGTTCACCCTGTCGATCGCGATGAACCCGCTTGATCAGCTGGGCGAACTCGCCCAGGCCGCCGAAGAGGCCGGCTTCGCCTCCATCGCCCTGCCGGACTCGCTGTTCTACGCGGAGACGGTGGACACGGACTACCCGTACACGCCCGACGGCAGCCGGTTCTGGACCGGCGAGACGCCCTGGGTGGATCCGCTCGTCGCGACCGCGTCGATGGGTGCGGTCACCAGCCGCATCGAGTTCTACACGTCGGTGCTGAAGCTCGGCTCGCGCAACCCGGTGCTGCTGGCGCGCCAGGTCGGCTCGGCGTCGGTGCTCACCGGCGGCCGCTTCGGCCTCGGGCTCGGCGTCGGCTGGCTGCCGCAGGAGTTCGAGTACTGCGGCGTGCCGTTCGAGCGGCGCGGCAAGCGCGTCGACGAGGCCATCGACGTCCTCCGGCTGATCCTCGACGGCGGCATGGTCGAGTACCACGGCGAGTTCTACGACTTCGACAAGATCCAGATGAGCCCGGCGCCGCCGAAGCGGGTGCCGTTCTACATCGGCGGCCACACCGACGTCGCGCTGCGGCGCGCGGCCCGCGTCGCGGACGGCTGGTCGTCGGCGATGATGAAGCTCGACGAGCTGCGCGACACGATCGCCCGGCTGAAGGAGCTGCTGGCCGAGCGCGGCCGCGCCGACGACCCGTTCGAGTACCAGGCCGTCTGCATCGACAAGTTCGGTCTCGACGGCTACCGCGAGCAGGCCGAGGTGGGCGTCACGGACATCATCACCATGCCGTGGGTGTTCGACGGCGTCGGGTTCGACGCGCCGGTCGAGCCGAAGCTCGAAGCGATCCACAAGTTCGGGGCCGAGATCATCGCGAAGTTCGAGGAGTGACTCCCATGGGCGTGCAGGTCAGCTGGGACACCGGCAAGGAGCAGCCACCGGCGCGGCGCGCGGCGCTCGCCTCGATGACCGCGGTGACGGCGGGGGACAAGGAGGCGTGGCTGGACCTGTTCGCGCCGGACGGCGTCGTCGAGGACCCGGTCGGGCCGTCGTTCTTCGACGAAGAGGGCAAGGGCCACCACGGCCGCGAGGGCATCAGCGCGTTCTGGGACAAGACGATCGGCAACGTGGAGCGCTTCGAGTTCACGATCCGCGACTCGCACGCGGCGGGCGACGAGTGCGCCAACGTCGGCACGATCACGACGTACCTGCCGGGCGGCTACCGCGTCGACACCGACGGGGTGTTCGTCTACCGCGTCGGCGAGGACGGGCTGATCACGTCGATGCGGGCGTTCTGGGAGACCGAGCGCGCGATGGCGACGGCCCGGCAGGTGACGGAGTAGCGTCCCGGCCAGCGGAAACCCAATTTCATATCTGATACACGATACCTTGACGCGCGGTTAAACAGGACTCTTTACTAACTGGTGTAGACCTCCGATGTCTCCACCAGGGAGCAAGCATGTCCTACTTCCGGCGCACGGCGGTCGCGGTCGCCGCGTTCGCTCTCGCGGCCAGCGGCACCGTCCTGGGCCAGACCCCGGCTTCCGCCTCGGAAAACGGGCTCCTGCGCACGCCGCCGATGGGGTTCAACAACTGGAACTCCACGCAGTGCAAGGCCGACTTCAACGAGACGATGATCCGAGGTATAGCCGACCTCTTCGTGAGCAAAGGGCTCAAAGACGTCGGCTACACCTACGTCAACATCGACGACTGCTGGGCGCTGCCCGCGCGGAACTCGGCGGGCAACTTGGTGCCGGATCCCGCGCGTTTCCCCAGTGGCATCAAGTCGTTGGCCGATTACGTGCACTCGAAGGGCCTGAAGTTCGGCATCTACACCAGCGCGGGCACGAAAACGTGCAACACGGCCGGCTTCCCCGGCGGCCTCGGCCACGAGCAGCAGGACGCGAACCTCTTCGCCTCCTGGGGCGTCGACTACCTGAAGTACGACAACTGCAACAACCAGGGCGTCGACGCGCAGCAGCGCTACAAGGCGATGCGGGACGCGCTGGCGAAGTCCGGCCGCGCCATCGCGTACTCGATCTGCGAGTGGGGCCAGAACAAGCCGTGGACGTGGGCCGCGCCGGTCGGGAACCTGTGGCGCACCACCGGCGACATCTCCGACAAGTGGTCGAGCATGATCGGCAAGGCGCAGACGAACCGCGGTCTCGCGCAGTACGCCGGCCCCGGGCACTGGAACGACCCGGACATGCTGGAGGTCGGCAACGGCGGCATGACCGCGGCCGAGTACCGCACGCACTTCAGCCTCTGGGCGATGATGGCGGCGCCGCTGCTCATCGGCAGTGACCTGCGGAAGGTGTCCGACGACAGCTTCTCGATCCTGAAGAACGCCGACGTCATCGCGCTCGACCAGGACCCGCTGGGCAAGCAGGCGACCGTGCTCGGCGCGAACGGCGGCTTGGTCGTCTACAGCAAGGTGCTGGCGAATGGCGACCGCGCGGTGGCGCTGTCCAACGAAACCGGCTCGACGGCGACGATCAGCACGACGGCGTCGGCGACCGGCATCGGCGGCGCGTCGTCGTACACGCTGAAGGACCTGTGGAGCAAGGCGGTCCGGAACACTTCGGGGACCATCAGCGCGTCGGTGCCCTCGCACGCGACCGTGCTGTACCGCGTTTCCCGCGCCGGCGGTTCTCGTTACGAAGCCGAGTCGGCGACCCTCTCGGCGGGCGGCACGGTGGACGCGAACCACGCGGGCTTCTCGGGGACCGGCTTCGCGAACGGCGCCAACGCGGCCGGCAGCTACGTCGAATGGCAGGTGACCGGCCCGGCGTCGGCGTTGACGTTCGGCTACGCCAACGGCACCACGGCGGCGCGCCCGGTGGACATCGCGGTCGACGGCACGGTGGTGGCCACGGCCGTGCCGTTCCCGGCGACCGGCGCGTGGACGACGTGGAGCACGGTGACGCGACCGTTGTCCCTGGCCGCGGGGTCGCACGCGGTGCGGCTCACCGCGACGACCGCTGACGGCCCGGCCAACCTGGACTATCTGGACGTTTCGCCCTAACCTCTTCTCGTATGGCATACGAGAAGAGGGGGCCATGGCCGGTGAAGTGACGACTCCGCTGCTGCCTTGCGCGGACATCGACGAGATCGACGAGTTCTACGCGATGCTCGGGTTCGAGCGGACCTACCGCCAGCTCCGCCCGAACCCGTACGTGGTACTACGCCGCGAGGACCTGCACCTGCACTTCTTCGGGATGGCCGGGTTCGACCCGGAGCAGTCCTACGGAACCTGCCTGGTGCAGGTCCCCGACGTCGGCGCGCTGTTCGAGGCGTTCGCCGCGGGGATGCGCGCGGTGCACGGCAAGCTCCTGGTGGCCGGGGTCCCGCGCATGACGCGGCCTCGCCCGCGCAAGAACATGGGCGGGGTGACGGGGTTCAGCGTGGTGGACCCGGGCGGCAACTGGATCCGGATCGTCCCCCTGGCCGAGACGCCGGCGCAGGCGGCGACCACAAAACTGGGCAAGGCGCTGGAGAACGCCGTCGTCCAGGGCGATTCTCGCGGCGACGTCGGGCAGGCGGTGAAGACCCTGACGGCGTCTCTCGATCGGGAGCGTGCGTCCGCCTCGGCAGCCGATGTGGCCGCCGCGGAAGACTACCTGGCTGAGCTGCGCGAACGGTCGTCGTAGTGCGTGCGGGCTTCTTCGACCTTCGCGAGGTTGGGTGACCACTCGGCGAGGGTCGCGAACATCGGGCCGAGGCTGCGGCCCAGCTCGCTGATCTCGTACTCCACCCGCGGCGGCACCTCGGCGTGGTAGGTGCGCGTGATCAGGCCGTCACGTTCCATCTGCCGCAGCCGCTGGGTGAGCACCTTCGGGGTGATGGTGGCGATGCGGCGCTGCAGTTCGACGAACCGCTGACGCCCGTATTCGTTGAGCGACCACAGGATCGGCGTCGTCCAGCGGCTGAAGACGATGTCGACGATGGGGGTGATCGGACAAGCCAGCTCGGGTGTGGTCTCGGTCACTTTGGGCGTCTCCATCCATTACTTTCCTCTAGGTACCTACTATACGTCGGAATGTAGCGTCGCCCGCATGATCGTAGTGACTGGAGCAACGGGAAACGTCGGACGACCGCTGGTAGAGGCTTTGACGGCGGCGGGTGAAGAAGTGCGGGCCGTGTCCCGCAAGGGGCCGGTGCCGGGTGACTTGTCGGACGCATCGTCGTTGCGTCCGGCCTTCTCCGGTGCGACGGCGGTGTTTTTGCTGCTGCCACCGGGTTTCCAGGGGCCTTTGGAACCGGTGCTCTCGCAGGTCGACGGGGCGCGGGTGGTGCTGCTGTCGTCGCAGGGCGTCGGAACCGGTCGGCACCCTTCGTTCTTCGAGGATGCACTGCGCGCCTCGGGTCTGAAGTGGACGGTGCTACGCGCGGGCGGGTTCGCGTCGAATGCGTTCCAGTGGGCGGAAAGCGTGCGTTATTCGCGAACGCTGGCCGCACCGTTCGGCGACGTGGCGCTCCCGGTGATCGACCCGTCGGACATCGCAGAGGTGGCGGCTGCGGTTCTCGTGGATCCTTCGCACGCCGGCCAGACTTACGAACTGACGGGTCCTGCTCTGATCTCCCCACGCGACCAGGCGGCGGCCATCGGCACGGCCTTGGGTGAGCCGATCGAGTTCGTCCCGCAGACGCGCGAGGAAGCGCGTTCGGACATGTCGGGCTTCATGCCTGCGGAGGTCGCGGAGGCAACGCTGGACATCCTGGGATCGCCATCGCCTGCGGAGCAGCGGGTAAGCCCTGACGTCGCACGGGTACTGGGTCGCCCGCCGCGCACGTTCGCGGACTGGGCAGCACGCAACGCGGTGGCATTCAAATGACGACCTTGTCCTATGTGGAGGCCGGAACCGGCGCCCCGGTGGTGTTCCTGCACGGCAACCCGACGTCGTCGTACTTGTGGCGCAACGTAATGCCGTTGGTCCCGGGCCGCAGGCTGGCCCCGGACCTGATCGGCATGGGCGACTCACCCAAGCCGCAGATCGAGTACACGTTCGCCGACCACGCGCGTTACTTGGACGAGTGGTTCGACGCCCTGGAGCTGGAGAATGTGGTCCTGGTGGGCCACGACTGGGGAGGAGCACTGGCGGCGGACTGGGCGTCACGACACCCAGGACGCGTCCGCGCTCTGGCGTTCACGGAGGCGGTCCTGAAGCCGATGACGTGGGAGGAGTTCCCCCCGGTAGGCGCAGAGGTGTTCCGCGCGATCAAAACTCCCGGCATCGGCGAATCGATGATCGCGAAGTTCCTGGCGTCGCTCCCACAGGAGTACGCGAAGATGTATCCGACCCCGAAGTCCCGCATTCCATTGCTGCGCTGGGCCCGTTCGATGCCCTTGGGCGGCGAACCGGCCACAGTGGTATCGCGCATAGAGGCTTTCGACGGCTGGCTGGCAACCAGCCCGGAGACCCCGAAGCTCCTGATCACGTTCGACCCAGGCTTCGACACGATGCTGACCGAACCGATGATCGAGTGGATGTCCAAGACGTTCGCGTCACTGGAGCAGCTCCACCACCCGGTGAAGGCAGGCCACCACACGCCAGAGGAGCAGCCAGAGTTGATCGCCTCGACGTTAGCCGCGTGGCTGCCCTGAAGAGCGAGCAATCCGTAACAACCGCCCGGCCGGGCCCGCTCGTATCCTCGAACCCGGCCGGTTCCCTCCGAAGCAAGGACACCGCATGGATGAAGCACGGATGTGGTCCGGGGTGGAGCAGGGCCGGCTGAGGCTGGCTGACCTGCTCGACGGCCTGTCGCCGGAGGACTGGGAGCGGCAGTCCCTCTGCGAGGGTTGGCGGGTCCGTGACGTCGCGGCCCACCTGGAGGGCAACGCGAGATTCGGCGTCAGAGACTGGTTCCGCGAGGCAGTGCGAGCCCGAGGCAACTTCAACCGCATGGTCGCCGACTCGGGCAGACGTTTGGGCGCGGAGCCAACCACTGAGATCGTGGCGAACCTCCGGAAGTACGCCGGTTCCCGCCGGGTGCCCCCGGCCCCGGGAGCAGGCGCGGACTCGACGATCATGGACGTCCTGACACACACGCAGGACATAGCGCTGGCCCTGGGTTACAAGCCTGAGATCCCGCCGGAGGATGCGGTGGCGGGACTGGGCAGCCTCTGGAAGCTGAGATTCCCGTTCAACCCGCGCAAGCGGCTGGCGGGCTTGCGCCTGGTGGCAGAGGACGCGGACTGGGCGGTGGGCGCCGGCCCGGAAATAACGGGCCCGGCAGCTGGCTTCCTCCTGCTGCTGACAAATCGCCCAGCGGCGCACGAACATCTGAAGGGCCCAGGCCTGGAGGTGGCCGCAAGAATGTAGGCGACCCGGCAGCAGGGCGCAGCGACGGCAGAGTTCCCAACGGGCGAGTAAGGCGCCGTGGGGGTCCGGGGGCTCGGCCCCCGCGATACAACCCGGATTCCGGAGGCCTGCGCGTTCCGCGGGCACACCCCACCCACGGAATCCGGTCGGGATGACAGGATTTGAACCTGCGACCCTTCGCTCCCAAAGCGAATGCGCTACCAAGCTGCGCCACATCCCGTGACACCCCCAGGGGGGTGTGTGGTCAGCCTAGCGGGTCACGCTAAGCTGACCACGCACCCGGGTACCTCGGGGGCACGCGGGTGTAGCTCAATGGTAGAGCCCTAGTCTTCCAAACTAGCTACGCGGGTTCGATTCCCGTCACCCGCTCCGAACGACGCAGCGTCCGCTTCGAGGGATGCGGCGATCACGTCCAGCAGCTTGTCCGTGTCCACCGGCTTCGTGATGTAGTCGTCCGCGCCGCTGGCCAGGGTGCGGGCCCGGTCCTCCTGGGTCGCCTTCGCCGTCACCGCGATCACCGGCAGGTCCGCGTTGGCCGCTTCCGCCCGGATCGCCGCGATCGTCGCGTTGCCGTCCAGTTCCGGCATCATCACGTCCATCAGCACCAGCGCCGTGTCCTCGTGGCGCTCCAAGGCCCGGATTCCGTCCACACCGGTCTCCGCGTAGACCACCTCCAGGCCCGCCTGCTCCAGGACCGCTGCCAGGGCGAACACGTTGCGGAGGTCGTCGTCGACGATCAGGACCTTCTCGCCGTGGAAGCGCTTCGGTGTGACGTCCGGGGCCGCGACCAGGACCGTGCTCGGGACCGGCGGGAGGCGGGGCAACGACAACGCCGTCACGGCCGGGTCGACCAGGTTGGAGGCCGCTACCGGGAGGTAGAGGGTGAACGTGCTGCCCGCTCCCGGCTCGCTCACCACGCGCAGCTCGCCGCCCAGGAGTTCCGTCAGCTGCTGGCTGATGTTGAGCCCGAGGCCCGTGCCGCCGTACTTGCGGCTCGTCGTGCCGTCCGCCTGGCGGAACGCCTCGAAGATCACCGCCAGCTTCTCCTCCGGGATCCCTATCCCGGTGTCCTCGACCGCGAACGCGATGATGCCCGGCGCGTTCCGCAGCGCTTCCTGCTCCACCTCCGCCGGGTCCGCCGCCCGGATGTGGAGGCGGACGCGGCCCTCGTCGGTGAACTTCGCCGCGTTCGACAGCAAATTCCTGAGGATCTGCTGGAGGCGGTGCTCGTCGGTGTGGACGCTGCCCGGCACCGGCGGGTCGATGTGGACCGCGAACTCCAGGCCCTTGTCCGCCGTCAGCGGGCGGCACAGGGACTCGACGTAGTCCACCAGCTCCGGCAGCGTGATGTCGGTCATCTGCAGGTCGAGCCGGCCCGCCTCGACCTTCGCCAGGTCCAGTATGTCGTTGATCAGCTGCTGGAGATCGGACCCGGCCGCGTAGATCGTCTTCGCGAACTGGATCTGCTTCTCCGTCAGGTTGCCCTCGGGGTTCTCCGACAGCAGCTTCGCCAGGATCAACGCGCTGTTCAGCGGCGTGCGCAGCTCGTGCGACATGTTCGCCATGAACTCGGTCTTGTACTGCGACGCCACCGTCAGCTGCCCGGCGCGCTCCTCCAGCTCCTGGCGCGCCTGCTCGATCTCGCTGTTCTTGACCTCGATGTCGCGGTTCTGCTGGGCCAGCAGCGCGGCCTTCTCGGCCAGCTCGGTGTTGGACCGCCGCAGCTCGCCCTGCTGGGCCTGCAGCTGCTCCGACCGCGCCCGCAGCTCCTGGGCCAGCCGCTGCGACTCGGTGAGCAGCGCTTCGGTCCGCGAGTTCGACAGAATCGTGTTGACGTTGACGCCGATCGTGTGCCGCAGCTGCTCCAGCAGGTCCTGGTGGACCGTGCTGAACTCGTTGACCGAGGCCAGCTCCAGCACCCCGAGCACCTCGCCCTGGAACAGCACCGGCAGCACGATCAGGTTCACCGGCGCCGCCGAGCCGAGCCCGGACGACACCAGCGCGTACTCCGGCGGCGCGTTGTGGACCAGGATCGTGCGGTGGTCCACGGCGGCCTGCCCGATCAGCGACTCGCCGATCGCGAACCGCAGGCCGGCGCGGGACTGGGCGAGGCCGTACGCGGCGATGCACTCCAGCACCGTGCCGTCGCGGTCGTCGTCGCGGGCCAGGAAGAACGCGCCCTGCTGGGCGCGAACCAGCGGGGCCAGCTCGGACAGGATCAGCGCCGCGACGGACGCCAGGTCGCGGTGCCCCTGCATCCGGCCGGACAGCTGGGCGAGGTTCGTCTTCAGCCAGTCCTGCTCGGTGTTGGTCCTCGTCGTCTCCTTGAGGTTCGCGATCATCTGGTTGATGTTGTCCTTGAGGTCCGCGACCTCGCCGGACGCGTCGACGGCGATGTGCCGGGTCAGGTCGCCCGCGGTCACCGCCGTCGCCACCTGCGCGATCGCGCGGACCTGCGTGGTCAGGTTCCCGGCCAGCTGGTTCACGCTCTCGGTGAGCCGCTGCCAGGTGCCGGACACCCCGCCGACCTCGGCCTGGCCGCCCAGCTTGCCCTCGGTACCGACCTCGCGCGCCACACGCGTGACCTCGGAGGCGAACGCCGAGAGCTGGTCGACCATCGTGTTCATCGTGGTCTTGAGCTCGAGGATCTCGCCGCGGGCGTCGACGTCGATCTTCTTCGTCAGGTCGCCCTTCGCGACCGCGGTGGTCACCTGCGAGATGTTGCGGACCTGGCTGGTCAGGTTGTGCGCCATGAAGTTGACGTTCTCGGTCAGGTCCTTCCAGGTCCCGGCCACACCGGGGACCCGCGCCTGACCGCCGAGGATGCCTTCGGTGCCGACCTCGCGCGAGACGCGGGTGACCTCGTCGGCGAACGCGCGCAGCGTCTCGACCATGCCGTTGAGCGTCTCGGCCAGCGCCGCGACCTCGCCCTGGGCGTCGATGGAGATCTTCTTCGACAGGTCGCCGTTGGCCACGCCGGCAGCCACCGTGGCGATGCTGCGCACCTGGTCGGTCAGGTTGGTGGCCATGACGTTGACGTTGTCGGTGAGGTCCTTCCACGTGCCCGCGACGCCGCGGACGGTGGCTTGGCCGCCGAGCTTGCCTTCGGTGCCGACTTCGCGCGCCACTCGGGTGACTTCGTCGGCGAAGGCGGACAGCTGGTCGACCATCGTGTTGAGCGTGGTCTTGAGTTCGAGGATCTCGCCGCGCGCGTCGACCGAGATCTTCTGGGTCAGGTCGCCCTTCGCGACCGCCGACGTCACCGTGGCGATGTTCCGGACCTGGTCGGTCAGGTTGTTCGCCATGAAGTTGACGTTGTCGGTGAGGTCCTTCCAGGTCCCGGCGACGCCGGGCACGGTGGCTTGGCCGCCGAGCTTGCCTTCGGTGCCGACTTCGCGCGCCACTCGGGTGACTTCGTCGGCGAAGGCGGACAGCTGGTCGACCATCGTGTTGAGCGTGGTCTTGAGTTCGAGGATCTCGCCGCGCGCGTCCACCGCGATCTTCTGCGTCAGGTCGCCGCGCGCGACGGCCGTGGCGACCTGGGCGATGTTGCGGACCTGGGTGGTCAGGTTGTTCGCCATGAAGTTCACCGACCCGGTGAGGTCGCGCCAGGTGCCCGCGACGCCGGGGACCTGCGCCTGCCCGCCGAGCTGCCCCTCGGTGCCCACCTCGCGGGCGACGCGGGTGACTTCGTCGGCGAAGGCGGACAGCTGGTCGACCATCGTGTTCATGGTCGTCTTGAGCTCGAGGATCTCGCCGCGCGCGTCGACGGTGATCTTCTGGGTCAGGTCGCCCTTCGCCACGGCCGTGGTCACGTGCGAGATGTTGCGGACCTGGTCGGTGAGGTTGTCGGCCATCCCGTTGACCGAGTCGGTGAGGCTGCGCCACGTCCCGGCCGCGCCGGCCACCTCGGCCTGGCCGCCGAGCTTGCCCTCGCTGCCGACCTCGCGCGCCACGCGCGTGACCTCCCCGGCGAACGCCGAGAGCTGGTCGACCATCGTGTTCAGCGTGTTCTTCAGCTGCAGGATCTCGCCGCGGGCGTCGACGTCGATCTTCTTCGTCAGGTCGCCGTTGGCCACCGCGGTCGCCACCAGCGAGATCCCGCGGACCTGGTCGGTCAGGTTGTCAGCCATCTGGTTGACCGAGTCGGTGAGGTCGCGCCACGTCCCGGCGACGCCGGCGACCTGGGCCTGGCCGCCGAGCTTGCCATCGGAGCCGACCTCGCGGGAGACGCGCGTGACCTCGTCGGCGAACGACGACAGCTGGTCGACCATCGTGTTGATCGTGTTCTTGAGCTCGAGGATCTCGCCGCGGGCGTCGACGGTGATCTTCTGGGTCAGGTCGCCGCGCGCGACGGCGGTGGTGACCTGGGCGATGTTGCGGACCTGGTCGGTGAGGTTGTCGGCCATCCCGTTGACCGAGTCGGTCAGGTCGCGCCAGGTGCCGGACACGCCCGGGACGACCGCCTGGCCGCCGAGACGTCCCTCGCCGGCGATCTCGCCGGAGAGCCTCGTCACTTCGGCGGCGAAGCGGGACAGCTGCGCGATGAGGCCGTTGACCGTCTTCGCCAGCGTCGCGTACGCGCCCTGCAGCGGGCGGCCGTCCAGCGTCATGGTCATCGGCTGGGAGAGGTCACCCTCCGCGACCGCGCCGAGCACGCGGTCCAGTTCGATCGTGGGCCGCGTGAGGTCCTCGACCAGGCCGTTGACGCTGTCGACGGCGGTGCTCCAGCCGCCCGGGCCGACCTCGGCCTCCAGCCGCTCGCTCAGCCTGCCGTCCTGGCCGACGGCCGCGCGCACCCGCAGCAGCTCGCTGACCAGCCGCTGGTTGCGTTCGGCGATGTCGTTGAACGCGACCGCGAGCTGCGCCGAGATGCCGTCGCCGTGCGGGACGAGCCGCCGGCGGAAGTTGCCGTCCCCGAGATCCCGCACCGCCACGAGCAGCCGCTCCAGCGCCGCCGCTTCGCTCTGGGATTCCGTTGTCATGTGTGCCGACCCTCTCCACCACGCATGCGCCAGCCATGGTCCTCGACCCAGCGTGTCATGATTCGCCCTACACTTCGAGCCAGTCCGCCCGCTCACGCGGTAGCCGTGCGATAGCAGTCCGGAGGCAGGAGGTCCGTGCATGGTGTCACGTCCGGCTCCGGCCTCGGCGGCCCTGCCACCGATGACCGGTGAGGACGCACCGCCGGGCTTCGACGCCTTCGGGCGGGCCGTCCTCGAAGACGTGCGCGACGCGGTGTTCCTCCAGGACGCCGACGGGGTGCTGCGCTGGGCGAACCCGGCCGCGCGGACGCTGACCGGCGGCGCCGAGCCGCGGCTGCACCCGATCGCCGAGACTTCCGGCCACGTCGAGGTGGCGGGTAATCGTCGTCCCGCCCGAATCCGCGCCCTTCCGGGCGGCTGGCACGCCTGGACCGTCCCGGCGGAGGACGTCCCGCAGCGGCACGTCGGCGACTTCCTCGCCGAGGCCGGCCCGCGGCTGGCCGCCGCGCGTGGGCGCCACGGCACCGCGCGGGTGATCGCCGAGCTGGCCGCGTCCGCGCTGGCCGAGACCGTCTTCGTGCTGCTGCCGACCACCCGCGGCCGGTGGGAGTGGTGGAGCTGCGAGCGCCCGTCGGCGCACGGCCACGGCCGGATCCGCCGGGTCCCGGCGCAGGTCGCGCCGGTGCTGGCGGCGACGTTCGCGGCCACCGGCAAGCCCCAGCCGGCTCCGGTTCCCGCGCCCGAGGTCGCCACCCTGCCCTCGGTCGTCGCCGACCGGTTCGCCGGGCACGCCGAGGTGGCGGTGGTGTCGCTGGGCCCGAGCGTCAGTGCCGGCGTCACCGGCGCCCTGCTGCTGGGCCGCAAGGCGGACCCGGACTTCGGCGCCGAACAGGGCCGCGCGGTCGTCGAGTTCGCCAAGGCGGCCGGGACGGCGCTGGCCAACGCGCAGCGCTACGCCCGCCAGGAAGAAGCCACGCGCGGCCTGGAGACCACGCTGCGCCCGGTCGACCCGCCCGAGCTCGACGGCGCCCGGTTCGAGACCTGGTACGAGCCGGCCGCCGGGGTGCTCGCGGTCGGCGGCGACTTCTTCGACGTCCTCGACCACGGCGACGGCAGCGCGTTCCTGGTGCTCGGCGACATCTGCGGCAAGGGCGCCGAGGCCGCGGCGCTGACCGGGCGGGTCCGGCACGCGCTGACCGCGCTCGCGATGGTCGAGCGCGACGGCCGGACGCTGCTGCGCCTGCTCAACGAACTGCTCATCGCCGGCGGCAGCAGCCGGTTCGCCACGCTGGTGCTCGGCACGGCCCGGCCGTCCGACGGCGGGGTCGGCCTGACGCTGGCCTCCGGCGGGCACCCCGCGCCGCTGATCGTCCGCCGGGGCGGCGTGGTCGAAGAGGTCACCGTCCCCGGGACGCTGGTCGGGATCTCGCCGCAGGCCCGGTTCGCCGAGGCGGAGGTGCGGCTGGAGCGCGGCGACGTCTGCCTGCTCTACACCGACGGCATCACCGAGGCCCGCAACCGGCACGACCCGACGGAGCTGTTCGGCGACGACCGGCTGCGTGCGGTGCTGGCGACCGCGGCGGGCCAGCCGGGGCGCGAGGTCGTGCGGCGGCTGCGGCAGGCCGTGCGCGACTGGCTCGGCAGCTCGGCCCACGACGATATCGCCGTGCTGGCAATCGAATGCTCGGACTGATCTACCTCCAGGCAGACCGAGTTTGGCCAGTTCGGGAGCGGGTAATTCGTTCGTGCATTGATCCCGACGACAGGAATCTCATGGCGAACGCACTGCAAGGCCGCCGCGTCGCGATCCTGGCCGCGGACGGCGTCGAACAGGTCGAACTGGAGCAGCCGCGCCAGGCCGTCTTGGACGAGGGCGCCACGGTCGAGCTCGTGTCGCTGGACTCCGGCGAGATCCAGGCGATGAACGGCGACATCGACAAGGGCGACAAGTTCTCCGTCGACCGGAAGGTGGCCGACGTCGGCATCGGCGACTTCGACGCGCTGCTGCTGCCGGGCGGCACGATGAACCCCGACAACCTGCGGACGAACGGCGAAGCGGTCAAGTTCGTCGGCGACTTCGTGCGGGCGGGCAAGCCGGTCGGGGTGATCTGCCACGGTCCGTGGACGCTCGTCGAAGCGGATGTCGTCCGTGGCCGCACGCTGACTTCGTACCCCAGCATCCGGACCGACCTGCGTAACGCCGGCGCCACCGTCGTCGACGAAGAGGTAGTGGTCGACAACGGCTTGGTCTCGAGCCGCAACCCGGACGACCTGCCGGCGTTCTGCCGGACGGTCGTGCGGGAGTTCGCGGGCTGAGGTCCTTTGTAGACATTCACCCGGCCGTGTGTTAAGTCCCGCTTAAATCTGTTGGCTTTCGGCGCCCCGTCGGAGGACGCTGAGGGTGTGACCAGGATCGCCCGCGGAGAGGAGGTGGACACAATGACAGTGCAGGCTCGCCGCTACGGCCGCTGGTGCCGGGAGCACTTCGACGTGGTCGCCGCCCAAGACCTCCCCGCTCCCCGGGCCGCCGACGTCGCCGAGGTTCCGGTCCGGCCGGAACCGCAGCCCGTCGAAACGGTCGCCGAACAGCCTCGGCAGAATTGATCCAGCGCACGAAGAAGCCGCCCCGGTCGCGACCGGGGCGGCTTCTCCCGTATCAGCCGTAGTAGCTGCGGCGGCGATACCAGACCCGCTTGGGTCCCGGCACGCCGATGCGCGTGATGACGTCGGTCAGCACGGCCCCGATGACCAGCCAGATGACCGCGGCCAGGCCGTCGTTGCAGAACACCCGGAACTTCTCGGAGTCCGGGGTGAAGAGGTTGCGCAGGCCGAGGGAGACCCCGGACGACCACTCCGAGATGAGGTGCGCGAAGCCGTTCGCCGCGTTCGCCTCGCCGAACACCAGCAGGATGTGCACGGCGAGCACCAGTGCGAACACCGCGCACACGAGGTGGATGAGGGCGTTGACCGTGCGCACGATCCGGATGCGCGGATGGGTGCGCTCCACGACTTCTTCGGCCGGAGCCGGTTCGTACGGCGGTTCGTAGGGCTCGGGGGGCGGGGGATACGGCATCGACGTCGCCGTCCTTTCGACTGTCCGATGTGGACGTATCTGGGCGAGCGGGACCAACACCGGGGAATACCCGCGACCCGGGTGGGTGAACCGCAAGTTCCCTAAACTTCCCTGAGGGTTGACATGGTAGGGTAGTTTGAGGAACATAAGGAGGGTCATGGCGCAGGAGGTCTTCTCCGTCGAACAGGTCGCCGCGAAGCTCGGGCTGCACGTCCGCACGGTCCGGAACTACGTGCGGGACGGGCGGCTCAAGGCGGTGCGGATCGGCAAGCAGTACCGGATCGCCGCCGACGACCTCGAGGCCTTCACCGGGCTGCCGGTGGCCGAACCGCGGCCGGACCGGCCCGTGGCCGAACTTTCGGGCGTCGCCGAGGTCACCGGCGTCGACCGGGCGACGGCCGACCGGATCGCCACCGTGGTCGTCGCGTCGGTGAACGGACCGCGGGACGGGGGTGAGCGGCCCCTGCGCGTCGAGACCGTCTACGACAAGGAGCGCGCCACCATGAAGATCATCGTGCTCGGCGACCTCGCCGCCGGCGCGGAGCTGCTGCGCTTCGTGGCCTCGTTCACCGAGGGCCTGACATGACCACCGTCTACCGCTCGGCCGAAGGCGCGGAGGCGGTCCGGCGGGGCTACGACGCCCTCCTCGGCCGCTGGCCCGTGTCGTTCGAGTCACGCACTCTCGAGACCCGCCTCGGCGACACCTTCGCCGTGGTCTCCGGCCCGGAAGGTGCCCCGCCGGTCGTCGCGCTGCAGGGCTCCGGCGGCACCGCCGCGCACTGGCTGCCCGACATCGCGACGCTCGCGGAGAACCTGCGCGTGTACGCCGTCGACGCGCCCGGGGAGCCGGGCCGGACCGTCGAAGCCCGGCCGCCGCTCGGGTCGCCGGCCTACGCCGAGTGGCTCGACGACGTCCTCGACGCGCTCGACCTGCCGGGCGCGGCCTTCCTCGGCGCCTCACTGGGCGGCTGGTGGGCGCTCGACCACGCGCTGCGCCGACCGGGCCGCGTGACGGCGCTGGTGCTGGTCAACCCGGCCGGGATCGGCCGCCGCCGGGTCGCACCGCTGCTCAAGTTCGGCGCCTACAGCCTGTTCGGCGCCTGGGGACGGCGGCGTTCGCTGGCCATGGTCGCGAAGGGCGGTCCCGCCGACCCTGGGCGGCGCGCGGTCGGCGAGTTCACCCTGGCGACGTTCGAACACTTCAAGCCGCGGCTGGAGCCGATCCCGGTCGTCCCGGTCGAGCGGCTGCGCGCACTGACGATGCCGGTGCAGGCCCACTTCGGCGCGCACGACGTCCTGCTCGACCAGCGCGACGCCGCGGCGAAGCTGCGGCAGGCCCTCCCGGACGCCGACGTCCGGCTGGCCGAAGACGCCGGGCACTTCCTGCCCGGCTGGGCCGGGACCGCCGCGGAATTCCTGAGGGGAGAAGCCTCGTGATCGACCAGCGCCACGGCACCGGGGTGTGGTTCGTGCCGTCCGAGGGGCCCGAGCTGGCCACCGAGCAGGACGCCGTCGACCTCGTCGGCGCCACCTACGGCCACGGGGTGGACGTCCTCGTCGTGCCGGTCGAGCGGTTCCCCGCGCGGTTCTTCGACATGCACACCAAGCTCATCGGGCACTTCTTCTCGAAGATCGTCCAGTACGGCTTCCGGCTGGTGCTGCTCGGCGACGTCCGCGAGCACGTCGAGGCGAGCACCGCCTTCCGGGACGTCGTGCGGGAGTCCAACCGGGGCCGGAACGTCTGGTTCGTGGCCGACCTCGCGGAGCTCGACGCGCGGCTGGCCGCGGCGCGCTGAGCCGCGCGGTGGAACCTCGCGCGGGGCGGGCAACCCCGCCCCGCGCGGCACGTCCACGTGATCATGAGAATCCCGGCGCTGCTCGCGTCCGTCCTCACCCTCCTCGCCGTGTCCGTCTCGCCCGCGACGGCGGAAACCGTTGTCCCCACGGGGTTCCGGCCCGCTTCGACGAGCTGGACCGGCCCGGACACGGGATACGTCCTGGGGTACTCGCCGTGCGCGAAGTCGTGGTGCCCGGCGCTGCTGGGCACCACCGACGGCGGAACGCACTGGCGCCGGCTGGGCGCGCCGCCGATGGCGTTGCCGGACAACCACAACCACGTCGCGCTGACGTTCGCCGGCGACCGCGTCGCGTACGTCAGCGACGGCGTCCACGTGCGCACGACGCGCGACGGCGGCGCGAGCTGGCACCCGGTCGGTCTGGCCGGCGCGCGGGAGCCCTACTACCTCTCGAAGATCACCGAAACCGCCGGCCGGGTCTTCGCCGTCCTCACCACCTTCGGCGAGGGCCACGGTTCGACACGGCTGTACTCCGGCGTCGCCGGCTCGCCGGTGCTGGCCCCGGTGCCCGGCTTCGCGGCCGGTGGCGGGATCACCTACGGCGACCTGGCCGTCGGCGGCGGCCTGCAGGTCGCGCTCGGCGCGGACTACGGCACCGAGAAGTACTGGACCTCGCGCGACGGCGTCCGCTTCGCCCCGGCCGAACCGCCGTGCCCGGCGGGGTCGGTCGCTTCGCTCGCCGGCGTGCGGGACCAGCAGGTCGTGGCGCTCTGCAGCAGCAGCCCCGGCTCGCCGCAGCCGGGGGCGACCGAGCGGCAGCTGCGGCACGCGCCGAAGCTCGGCGGGACGTTCAGCGGGGCTGACGCGGCGCCCTTCGCCGGGATCACGCAGGGCTTCGGCGCGGCCTCACCGGCGTCCGCGACGGTCGCGGCCGAGGGCGGGGGCACCGGGTTCCTGCACAGCACCGCCGACGGCGGCCGCACCTGGACGACGACCGTGCTGTCCGACCGCGGGCTCAGCCTGACCGATCTCGACTTCCCCGGCCGGGGCACCGGCGTGGTCGTCGACGGCCAGCCCGACGCCGACGGCGGATCCGCTCTGTACCGGACCACGGATGGCGGACACCACTGGCGCGAAGTGCTGATCGGGTAGTTGTGCCTGGCAGTCAAGGCCCTTCGGCCCGGTTCACTTGGTGAACGGCATGTCGTAGTCTGAGCACTGTCCGTTGCCGGACACAGGTGGCCGGGCCCGGGCAGGGGCCGGCGCCACACGACGAGGGAGAACAGTCGATGACGCCTGGCGACCTGCGGTCCGGAACCGAGGGCGGCTCCGCTTCCCTCGATTTCTCCAAGGCGAGCCTGGCCCGGTTGTCGGACGCACTGCTGGGCGGCCACGACCACTACGAGGTCGACCGCGAAGCGATGCGGCGCCTGCTGGCGATCGCGCCCGGCGCGCGCACGATGGCGAAGGAGCACCGCGACTGGCTGGTGCGCGCGGTCCGGTTCCTCGCCGGGAAACGCGGCATCGACCAGTTCCTCGACCTGGGCTCGGGCATGCCGACGGCGGAGAACACCCACCAGGTGGCCCAGCGGTACAACCCGGACGCGCAGGTGGTGTACGTCGACAACGACCCGGTCGTGCAGGTGCACGGCCGGGCGCTGCTCGAAGAGAACTACCTGACCCACGTGACGGGCGCCGACCTGACCCACCCGGCGGAGACGCTGGCCGACGACGTCGTCAAGGACTACCTCGACTTCTCGCGGCCGGTGGCGCTGATCCTGACGTCGATCGTCCACCACATCGACGACTTCGAGCGCGCGAAGTCGATCGTCGCGGAGTACGTGGCGGCGCTCGCGCCCGGCTCGTACCTGCTGCTCACGCACAACTTCGACCCCGAAGAGGACTCGCCGCGCCAGGAGCTGGCGCGGCTGCTGGAGACGAGCTTCCAGGGCACCGGGCTGGGCAGCGTCCACCGCACCCGGGAGCAGATCACGGCGTTCTTCGAGGGCACCGAAATACTCCGGCCGGGGCTGGTCTACCTGCACGAATGGTGGCCGGACGGCCCCCGCATCCACCCGCTGAGCGAGCTGAACTTCCTCACTTTGGGCGGAGTCGCCCGCAAGCAGTGACGCAAGTCCGTGAATGGCACATCGAGGGACTCTGAGTCCCTCAATGTGCCATTCACGGCTTTCCCGGGCGGGTCAGGCGGCGTTGAAGGTGTCCGGGTCCGGGCCGGTGCGCTCACCGCGGTCCAGCGGCGTCAGCGACTCCAGTTCCTCCTCCGCCAGGGTGAATCCGAACAGGTCGAAGTTCTCCTCGATCCGCGACGGCGTCACGGACTTCGGGATCACCACGTTGCCCAGCTGCAGGTGCCAGCGCAGCACGATCTGCGCCGGCGTGCGGCTGTGCTTCACCGCCAGGTCAGCGATGATCGGGTCGCCCAGCAGCGAGCCGCCCTTGGCCAGCGGGCTCCACGCCTCGGTCGCGATCCCGTGCTTCGCGTCGAACTCGCGGACCTCCTGCTGCTGCAGGTAGGGGTGGAGCTCGATCTGGTTGACCGCCGGCGCGACGTCGGCCGCGTCGAGCAGTCGCGTGAGGTGCGCGGGCTGGAAGTTGGACACGCCGATCGCGCGGACCCGGCCGTCGGCGTGCAGCTTCTCGAACGCCTTCCAGGTGTCGAGGTACTTGTCGCGCTCGGGCGTTGGCCAGTGGATCAGGTACAGGTCCAGTTGCTCCAGACCCAGCTTGTCCATGCTCGAGTCGAACGCCTTGAGCGTCGAGTCGTAGCCCTGGGCGGAGTTCCACAGCTTGGTGGTGACGAAGAGCTCGTCGCGGGCGATGCCGGAACCGGCCAAGGCCTGGCCGACGCCCTTTTCGTTGCCGTAGACGGCGGCGGTGTCGATGCTGCGGTAGCCCGCTTCGAGCGCGGCCTTCACGGCGGTGGCGGTCTCGTCGTCCGGGACCTGGAACACGCCGTAGCCCAGTTGGGGCATCCGCACGCCGTTGTTGAGTTCGATCACGGGCACGCTGGTCACGAGGGTTCCTTTCGGTGGGTGGTTCATCGGGCGGGTACCCGTTCCCCGGCTGCGAAACTAGCCGGGGCCTTGCGATCGAGCAGGCCGGAGACGAGCGCCACGGCGAGGCCCGCCGCGGCGAGCACGGCGCCGATCCAGTTGGGCGCGGTGTAGCCGAGGCCGGCTTCGATGGCCTGGCCGCCGAGCCACGCGCCGCCGGCGTTGCCGAGGGTGAACGCGGCGATGTTCGCCGCCGACGCCAGCGCCGGGGCGCCTTCGGCCTTGGCCATCACGCGGGCCCGCAGCGGCGGGCCCACCCTCTTGCGGGGGTTCCGGGTGGCGGAGCCCCCGGCCCAGGGCGAAGGCCCGGAAAGACTCGCGCGCCGATCCCGAAAGCGCTGATCGCGCGGGCGAGCAGAGCGGCGGGCATGGACTTCCCTCTTCCGGAGGTAAACTGGTTACGGGCGTGAGCAACTACAAGCGTCCGAGATAGTTGCACGCGCCGTATATTGCGCAGGCTTGATGGTGCCGCGCGCAGACGTATGCGGCAAGTCCGGGAGAGGTGAACCGTGTCACTGGACGACGACGCCGTCGGAGCCCGCGCGCAGGGCTGGCGCACGCTGGCCGCGCTGCACGCGCGGATCGAGGACCGGCTGCAGCGCGCGCTCGAGCGCGACCACGAGCTGTCGGTGAGCGAGTACAGCGTGCTCGACGCGCTGGGCCGCCAGGACGGCTTCCACCTCCGGATGAACCAGCTGGCCAACGCGGTGGTGCTCAGCCAGTCGGCGACCACCCGGCTGGTCACGCGCCTGGAGAGCCGCGGGCTGCTGGCCCGCTACCTCTGCACGGACGACCGCCGGGGCATCTACACGGAGGTGACGCCGGCGGGGCGGGCCCTGCTGACGGCGGCGCGCCCGACCCACGACACGACGTTGGCGGAAGCGCTGACCGAAGCCGAGGCTCTGCCGGAACTGGCGCCTTTGGTCGCCGCGCTCGGCACACTCACCTTCGCCCCCTGACCCGAGCGCCCCAAGGCGGCCTTGGTTGCGCTCAACGCACCGAAGGCCACCTTGGGTGCGTTGAACGCACCGAAGGCCACCTTGGGGCGCCGGCGGGAGTTGCGGAAAGTTTCGGTGCTGCGCCGACACTTTCGAGCGGTCCGGAGCGAAACCCGGCACGGTCCCGATCAGCGGTACACGACCAACGGCGGTCCCGTTCGGCGGCGGGATTGGGGTGGTCGCGCACCCGAACCCCTGCTCCATCCGAGGGACCCTTTTGCTGCCTGCGTTCGATAGTTTCGCTGGTCAGAACGATTTCTGTGGCTTTTGTCCACGAAAGTCGCCGCGCGCCCTCGTTGACCCGATCGTTTCGCCGCACCTAATTTGTTGAACCACCAGACGAACCGGGGTGGTGTCGGCGTGGACTCCTCCTTCTCGCTCAAACCGGTGCGCCCGGCCGACCAGGCCGCCGTCCGCCGGAGCAACCTGGCGCTGGTGCTGCGGCACCTGCGGGACGCGGGACCCCGCTCGCGCGCGGCGATCGCCGCGGACACCGGGCTGAACAAGGGAACCGTCTCGAGCCTCGTCGCGGAGCTCGTCGAGCGCGGGCTGGCCCGCGAAGGGGAGCGGGAACGCGCCGGCGCGGTCGGGCGCCCGGGCACGATCGTCGAGCTGGACGGCCGCGGCGTCGGCGGTATCGGCGTCGAGATCAACGTCGACTACCTGACCGCGCTCGCCCTCGACCTCACCGGCGCCGTGCTCTTCGAACAACGCGTGGCGCTCGACGTCCAAGCGCTTCCCGTCGCGAAGGTGCTCGACGCGGGCGCGGAGCTGACCGCGCGGGCGCTGCGGGAATGCCGCCGGCTCGGGGTCACGCCGGCCGGCGTGACCGTCGGCATCCCGGCGCTGGTCGACGTCACGAGCGGCACCGTCGCCCTCGCGCCGAACCTGCACTGGACCGACGTCCCGGTGGTCCGCGGGATCACCGACCGGCTGACCCGGCGGCTCGGGCCGCCGTCGTTCCCGATCCGCACGGCCAACGACGCGAACCTCGGCGCGCTCGGCGAGTACGCCATGGGCAGCATGGCCGGGACCGCCGACCTCGTGTACCTGACCGGCGAGATCGGCGTCGGCGGCGGCGTGATCTCCGGGGGCCGGCTGCTCGGCGGCGCGGAGGGGTTCTCCGGCGAGGTCGGGCACATCCAGGTCGACCCGGCGGGCCGCGTCTGCGGGTGCGGGCGCCGCGGCTGCTGGGAGACGCTCGTCGGGATGGCCGGGATGCTGCGGCTCGCCGCGTCGCCCGCGGACCCGGTGCACGACCCGTCGCTCGACCTCGAACAACGGCTCGACATGATCCGCCGCCGCGCCGAGCTGAAGGACAAGCGGACGCTCGACGCGCTCGCGCAGGTCGGCACCGGCCTCGGGGTCGGCGCGGCCGTGCTGGTCAACGTCTTCAACCCGCGCGTGGTGCTGCTCGGCGGCTACTTCGCCCAGCTGGGCCCGTACCTGCTCGGCCCGATGCTGACCGAGCTGGCGGCCCGGGTGATCGCCCCCGGCATCGGGGGCTGCCGCGTCGAGCTGTCCTGGCTCGGGTTTTCCGCGGCTTCGCGCGGCGGCGCGCATGTCGCGCTGCAGGCGGTGTTCGACGATCCGGCACTGGTGCCGGTGCGGCCGGAAAGGGACAGCGGATGAGCTTCGTGGAGGTGACCGGTATCGGCCAGGAGCCCGGCCCGGCCGGCCGAGCCATCGCCGGTGAGTGGGCCCGAAGACCCGGCGGGCCGGGAATCGCCGGCCACGGCGACCCGGTGCTCCGCGGTCTTCGCGTGGGAGCGGGGAAACACTTGATCGACTGCGGCGATGTAGTCCGGGTGGACCTCTGCGCGCCCGGGGGGGACCGCGCTCGCCGCGGCCGGCGGGCGCACCGCGGCGAGCAGTGTCTTGACCCGCGTCTCGCCGGGGGCGAACGGCGCGGGCTGAATCTGCCGAACTGGAGGAACAGCATGGGGAAGATCGGTGTCTGGCTGATCGGGGCGCGGGGATCGGTGGCCACCACGGCCATCGCCGGCGCCGCCGCGATGCGGGCGGGACTGGCGGCGCGCACGGGATGCGTGACCGAACTGCCGGACTTCGCCGGGGCGCCGTTGCCCGGCTTGGGAGATCTGGTCTTCGGCGGTCACGACCTCGTCGGCACACCACTGGTCAAGCGGGCGGAGCAGCTGGTGGCGGCGGGCGTGCTGCCGTCGACGCTGCCCGGTCCGATCAGCGCCGACCTCGAAGCCGCCGAAGCCCGGCTACGCCCGGCACCGGACGGCGGCGGACGTGCGGCGATCGACCGGATCATCGCCGACTTGACGGCGTTCGGTGAGGGTCTGGACCACGTCGTCGTCCTCAACGTCTCCTCCACCGAACCGCCGTGCGCGCCGCACCCGGCGCACGCCTCCCTGGCCGCGCTGGAAGCGGCGCTGGACGACGACGTGCTGCCGCCGAGCGCGATGTACGCCTACGCCGCTTTCCGCGCCGGCTGTGGCTTTGTCGACTTCACCCCCTCCACCGGTGCGCGGCTGCCCGCGCTCGACGAACTCGCCCGCGCGACCAGGCAGCCGTACGCGGGCCGGGACGGCAAGACCGGCGAGACGCTGCTGCGGTCCGTGCTCGCGCCGATGTTCGCCCAGCGCGCGCTGGACGTCCGATCGTGGTCGGGCACGAACCTGCTCGGCGGTGGCGACGGTGCCACGCTCGCCGACCCGGGCGCGGCGTCGAGCAAGAACGCGTCGAAGCAGCAGGTGCTGTCGCAGAACCTCGGCCGGGACGTCGACGGCGAGGTGCACATCGACTACGTCCCGGCCCTCGGCGACTGGAAGACCGCCTGGGACCACGTGCTGTTCGAAGGCTTCCTCGGCACGCGCATGACGCTGCAGCTCACCTGGCAGGGCTGCGACTCCGCGCTCGCCGCGCCGCTGGTGCTCGACCTCGCCCGGCTGACCGGCAAGGCGTGCCGCGACGGCGTCGCCGGGCCGGTGGCCGAGTTCGGCTTCTTCTTCAAGGACCCGGTCGGCGACGGCCCGCACGACCTCGCGTCGCAGTACGCGGCCCTGCGCGAGTGGGCGAACCGGTGAAGGCGCTCGTCGAGCTCGTCCGCGCGCCCGCCGCGCTGACCGTGCCCGGGGACGCCGTCGCCGGGGCCGCCGCCTCGGGCTGGCCCTTCGGCCGCCGGACGCTGGCCCTGACCGGCGCGTCCGTCTGCATCTACTGGGCGGGCATGGCGCTCAACGACTACGCCGACCGCCACCTCGACGCGATGGAACGGCCCGAGCGGCCGATTCCGTCCGGCCGGATCAAGCCGGGGACCGCGCTCGGCGTGGCGACCGGGCTGACCGCGGGTGGGCTGGGCATCGCCGCGGCCGCCGGCGGGAAGCACGCGCTGCGCGTCGCGCTGCCGCTGGCCGCGACCGTCTGGGCGTACGACTTCGTGCTCAAGGAGACCGTGTTCGGGCCGGCCGCGATGGCCGCGGCCCGGGCCCTGGACGTGCTGCTCGGCGCGGGTGGTGCCCGGGCGGCCGTGCCGGCGGCGCTGACGGTCGGGGCGCACACCTACGCGGTGACGACGTTGTCAAGGTCCGAAGTGGACGGTGCGAAGCCCGCCCTGCCGGCGGCCACCCTCGCCGCCACGGCCGGGGTCCGCGTCGCCGCCGGCCGCGTCGGCCCGCTGGCCTCGGCCCTGCTCGGCACGTACGCGCTGACCACCGGGCGGGCGCAGTACGACGCCGTCCGCGACCCGGCCGCGGCGAAGATCCGCCGGGCCGTCGGCGCCGGGATCCACGGCATGATCCCGCTGCAGGCCGGGCTGATCGCCCGCACCGGCGCGTGGCGCTCGGCGCTGGCCGTCGCCGCCGCGTTCCCGATCGCGCGGGCGCTGAGCCGGAGGGTGTCGCCGACATGAGGTTCGGGTACGGCACCAACGGCTTCGCCAACCACCGCCTCGGCGACGCCCTGCGCGTCCTGGGCGACCTCGGCTACGACGGCGTCGCGCTCACGCTCGACCACCAGCACCTCGACCCGTTCGGGCCGGACCTCGCCCGCCGCGTCGCCTCGCTGGCCGCCGAGCTCGACCGGCTCGGGCTCGCCGTGGTGATCGAGACCGGCGCCCGGTTCCTGCTGGACCCGTGGCGCAAGCACTCGCCGACGTTCCTCGACCCCGACCGCGCGCGCCGGATCGAGTTCCTGACCCGCGCGGTCGAGATCGCCGCGGACCTGGGCGCCGAAGCGGTGTCCTTCTGGAGCGGCAACAAGCCCGCCGATCTCACCACCGAGGACGCCTGGGACCACCTGGTCGCCGGGTGTGCCGACGTGCTCAAGGCGGCCGACGAACACGACGTGAAGCTCGGGTTCGAGCCGGAGCCCGGGATGCTCGTCGAGGACCTCGACGGCTACTTCGAGCTGGCGCGACGGCTCGGCGATCCGGAGCGGTTCGGGCTGACGCTGGACATCGGGCACTGCCGGTGCAACGAGTCCGCGTCGGTGCCCGACTGCGTCCGGCGTGCACTGCCGCGGCTGGTGAACGTCCAGATCGACGACATGCGCCGGGGCACGCACGAACACCTGGAGTTCGGGCGGGGCGAGATCGACTTCCCGCCGGTGCTGGAAGCGCTGTCGCCGTACCCCGGGCTGGTCGCCGTGGAACTGCCGCGGGACAGCCACGCGGCCCCGCAGATTGCCCGCGAGTCCCTGGAGTTCCTGCGGAAGGCGGTGGCGACGTGAATGCCTGGCTGGACAAGGCACTGCACGACGTCGCCGCCGACGCGACGGCGTTGCGCACGCTGTTCCCGGGCGTCGGCCGCCGGGTCGGCCGGGGTCCGGCGGAGACGCCGGGCTGGACGGTCGACGACGTGGCCCGGGTCCGGCTGCTCCAGGCGGCGCCGGGCGCGGCCGCGGAGATGCCGGACCTCTACCGCTACGGCGACGCCGCCGAGAAACGGGCCGTCCTCCGTGGACTGTCCGTTGTGGACATCGGCGACGCCGGGCTCGAACTGGTCGCCGACGCCCTGAGGACCAACGACACCCGGCTCGTCACCGCGGCGATGGGGGAGTACGCCGCCGAGCACCTGGACGACTCGGCCTACCGCCACGGCGTCCTCAAGTGCGTCTTCATGGGCATCCCGCTGGCCGAGGTCGCCGGGCTGGACCGCCGGACCGACGAGGAGCTGCTGCGCATGATGCGGTCGTTCGCCGCCGAGCGCACCGCCGCCGGCCGCGCCGTGCCCGCCGACCTCCTCCCGCTGCTGAACGAACAGGACGCCTGATGCGCATCTTCGACCCGCACATCCACATGAGCTCCCGGACCACCGACGACTACGCGGCGATGCACGCCGCCGGCGTCCGCGCGCTCGTCGAACCGGCGTTCTGGCTGGGTCAGCCGCGCACGAACGTCGGCAGCTTCACCGACTACTTCGACGCGCTGGTCGGCTGGGAGCCGTTCCGCGCGAGCCAGTTCGGCATCGCCCACCACTGCACGATCGCGCTGAACCCCAAGGAGGCCAACGACCCCCGCTGCGCGCCGGTGCTCGACCTGCTGCCGCGCTACCTGGAGAAGGACGGCGTGGTCGCGGTCGGCGAGATCGGCTACGACTCGATGACCGCCGAGGAGGACAAGGCGTTCGCCGCGCAGCTGGCCCTGGCGATCGACCACGAGCTGCCCGCGATGGTGCACACCCCGCACCGCGACAAGGCGGCCGGGACCGAGCGGAGCATCGCCGTCGTCCGCGAGTCCGGCATCGCGCCCGAGCGGGTGGTGCTCGACCACCTCAACGAGGTGACCGTCGCGATGGTCAAGGAGTCGGGCTCCTGGATGGGGTTCTCGATCTACCCGGACACGAAGATGGACGAAGAGCGGATGGTGGCGATCCTGCGCGAATACGGGACTGAGCGCGTGCTGGTCAATTCGGCCGCGGACTGGGGCAAGAGCGATCCGCTCAAGACCCGCAAGACCGGCGACGCGATGCTGGCCTCCGGCTTCACCGAGGACGACGTCGACCGGGTGCTGTGGCGCAACCCCGTCGAGTTCTACGGCCAGAGCGGGCGGCTCGCTCTGGAATCGGATACTGCGGACGCCGAGTTCGCGGGCAACTCGATCTTGCGAGGTGCGCGCAAGTGAGGTTCCGGCACTCCGACGGCACGGTCGTCCACCTCGCCTACTGCACCAACGTGCACCAGGCCGAGGACCTCGACGGCGTGCTCACCCAGCTGGCCCGCTTCGGCGAGCCGGTGCGGGAACGCCTGGGCGTCGACCGCCTCGGGCTGGGCCTGTGGCTGGCCCGGCCGGTGGCGAGCGAGCTGGTCGCCGACGCGGGCGCGGTGTCCCGGCTTCGCGGCGAGCTGGCCACGCGCGGCCTGGAAGTCGTCACCTTCAACGGGTTCCCGTACCAGGGCTTCCACGACCCGGTCGTCAAGCACAAGGTCTACCGGCCGGACTGGTCCACGCCCGAGCGGACGCGGTACACCCTCGACCTGGCCGGGCTGCTCGCCGAGCTGATGCCGGAGGACGCCGTGCGCGGCAGCGTCTCGACGTTGCCGCTCGGCTGGCGCACCGAATGGCGGGACGACCATGGCCAGCTCGAGCTGCTCGCCGAGGGGCTGGCGAAGCAGGACCGTCCGGTGCGCGTGGCGTTCGAGCCCGAGCCCGGGTGCGTCATCGAGACGACCGCCCAGGCGGCGTCGCTGCTGTCCGAAGTGGACAAGGACTGGCTCGGCGTCTGCCTCGACACGTGCCACCTCGCGGTCGGGTTCGAGGACCCGGCGGCCGCGCTGGGCCGGCTCGAAGCGGCCGGGCTCGACGTCGTCAAGCTCCAGGCATCGGCCGCGCTGGAGGCCGCGAACCCGGTCGACCCGGCGACGCGGAAGGCCCTGGAGTCGTTCGTCGAACCGCGGTTCCTGCACCAGAGCAACGAAGGCGCTCCGCCGGGCGCCGACGACCTCGATCTCGCTTTGGCCGGTGAGCTTCCGGGCGAGGCGCCGTGGCGCGTGCACTTCCACGTGCCGCTCCACGCCGACCCGGCCCCGCCGCTGACGTCGACCCGGCCGGTGCTGGCCGGGACCCTGGCCGAGTTGTTCGGCGGCGCGAGCGCGCGCACCGACCACGTCGAGGTCGAGACCTACACCTGGCAGGTGCTCCCGGACGCACCCGCCGACGACGCCGGGCTGGTCGCGGGCATCGCGGCCGAGCTGGACTGGACCCGGCGTTCCCTTGTCGAACTGGGCTTGAAAGAGGTTTCGGAATGAGTTTGCTGGTCATCGACGTCGTCGGGCTGACGCCGCGGCTGCTCCCGCACATGCCCAACCTGCGCAAGATGGCCGAACCCGGCTTCACCGCGCAGCTCGACACCGTGTTCCCGGCCGTCACGTGCTCGGTGCAGTCGACGTTCCTCACCGGGCTGCAGCCGGCCGAGCACGGCATCGTCGGCAACGGCTGGTACTTCCGCGACCTCGGCGAGATCTTCCTCTGGCGTCAGCACAACCGGCTGGTGCAGGGCGACAAGTTCTGGGACGCCGCCCGCCGCGCGCAGGCCGGCCACCAGGTCGCCAACGTCTGCTGGTGGTACGCGATGGGCATGGACGTCGACCTCACGGTGACCCCGCGGCCGATCTACCACGCCGACGGCAAGAAGTCTCCGGACGCCTACACCCACCCGCCCCAGCTGCACGACCGCCTGGTCGGCGCGCTCGGCGAGTTCCCGCTGTTCACCTACTGGGGACCGACGGCCGCCATCACGTCGTCGAAGTGGATCATCGCGGCGGCGCAGAAGATCATGGCCGAGGACAAGCCCGACACCACGCTCGTCTACGTCCCGCACCTGGACTACGACCTCCAGCGCTTCGGCCCGGACGCACCCCAGGCCGCGGCGGCCGCCCGCGAGATCGACGCCGCGTTGAAGCCGCTGCTCGATCAAGCGGCCGCGGGTGGCCACACCGTCGTCGCACTCTCGGAGTACGGCATCACGAACGCGAGCCGGCCGGTCGACATCAACCGCGCGCTGCGCCGCGAGGGCCTGCTCAACGTGTACGTCCAGGCGGGCATGGAGTACCTGGACCCGTGGACGTCGCGGGCGTTCGCGGTGGCCGACCACCAGGTCGCGCACGTCTACGTCGCCGACCCCGCCGACATCCCGCGCGTGCGGGACGTCGTCGCCGGACTGTCCGGAGTGGACGCCGTCCTCGACCGTGACGGGCAGACAGGAATAGGTATCGACCACGAGCGGGCGGGCGAGTTGGTCGCGATCGCCGAGCCGGACGCCTGGTTCACGTATTACTACTGGCTGAGCGACGACCGCGCGCCGGACTTCGCGAAGACCGTCGAAATCCACCGCAAGCCCGGCTACGACCCGGCCGAGCTGTTCTTCGACCCGAACGACCCGGCGGTGAAGCTGAAGGCGGCGTCCGCGCTGGCCCGCAAGAAGCTCGGCCTGCGGTACTCGATGCAGGTCGTGCCGCTCGACCCGGCGCCGGTCCGCGGGAGTCACGGGCGGCTGCCCGACGCGCCCGAGGACGGGCCGGTGCTGCTGTGCTCGGACCCCTCGCTCGCGCGCGAGAAGGTCCGCGCCACCGAAGTCAAGGAGCTGCTGCTCGCGGCGGCTGTCCGTACCGAGTAACCGCATTCCAGGAGGTCTGGACATGGCACGACCGTTGACCCTGTTCACCGGGCAGTGGGCCGATCTGCCGTTCGAGGAGGTGTGCGAGCTGGCGAGCGGCTGGGGCTACGAAGGCCTCGAGATCGCCTGCTGGGGCGACCACTTCGAAGTGGATCGCGCGCTGGCGGAGGACGGCTACGTCCAGGCGAAGCTGGAGACGCTGGCCAAGTACGACCTCAAGGTGTGGGCGATCTCGAACCACCTGCTCGGCCAGGCCGTCTGCGACCACCCGATCGACGAGCGGCACGAGGCCATCCTGCCCGCGCGGATCTGGGGCGACGGCGAGGCCGAGGGCGTCCGGCAGCGGGCGGCGGAGGAGATGAAGGCCACCGCCCGCGCCGCGGCGAAGCTCGGCGTGTCCACGGTGGTCGGGTTCACCGGCTCGTCGATCTGGCACACGGTGGCGATGTTCCCGCCGGTGCCGCCGTCGATGATCGAGCGCGGGTACGCCGACTTCGCCGATCGCTGGAACCCGATCCTGGACGTCTTCGACGAAGTCGGCGTGCGCTTCGCCCACGAAGTGCACCCGAGCGAGATCGCCTACGACTACTGGAGCACCGTCCGGACGCTCGAAGCCATCGGCCACCGGGAGGCGTTCGGACTGAACTTCGACCCGTCGCACTTCGTCTGGCAGGACCTCGACCCGGCCGGGTTCCTGTGGGACTTCAAGGACCGCATCTACCACGTCGACTGCAAGGAGGCCCGCAAGCAGCTCAACGGCCGCAACGGCCGGCTCGGCTCCCACCTGCCCTGGGCGGACCCCCGCCGCGGCTGGGACTTCGTGTCCACCGGCCACGGCGACGTCCCGTGGGAGGACGTCTTCCGGATGCTCAACGCCATCGGCTACGACGGCCCGATCTCCATCGAGTGGGAGGACGCGGGCATGGACCGGCTGATCGGCGCACCGGAAGCGCTGGAGTTCGTCCGCAAGCTCAACTTCACCCCACCCACGGCGGCGTTCGACGCCGCCTTCTCCTCGAAGAAATAAGGTATCGCGACTCGCCAAAGGTCTTGAATGAGTCATTCAGGACCTCCCAAGACCTGAATGACTCATTCAGGGCACCGGTTCGTGGTACGGCCCGCCGCCGTGCCGCTGCCCCGACCTCGGTACGCGTGTCGACCTTCTGATCACGCGTGTCGACCCTCCGGACACGTGTGTCGTCCGTCCAGGCACGCGTGTCGTCCATCCGAGTACGCGTGTCGTCCGGTGCGGCACGCGCCGAGACTTCTGTTCAACGGGTGACCGCCAGCCCCGTCGGAAGGTGATCGAAACCGGCTTCGCGCCACTCCGGGGCGAAGCACGCTCAAAACCAGGAAGGAACCCGCATGTCCTTGCCTCCACGGAAGTGGGCGAGGCTGCTCGGCACCACCGTGCTGAGCGCCGGCCTCCTGCTCACCGTCGACACCCCGGCCCGCGCGGACATCCCGCCCGCGGACTACCAGCAGGTCGCCCTCGCCACCGGCGCGGCCGAGCTCGGCGAGGCGATGTCGCTCGCCGTCCTCCCGGACCGCTCGGTCGTGCACACCTCCCGCGACGGCACCGTCCGCGTCACCACCGCGGCCGGCGCGACCTCCGTCGCGGCCAAGTTGAACGTCTACACCCACGACGAAGAAGGCCTCCAGGGCGTCGCCGCCGACCCCGGCTTCGCCTCCAACCGGTACGTCTGGCTGTACTACTCGCCGCGTCTGTCCACACCGGACGGTGACGCGCCGACCGATGGCACCGAGGCCGACTTCGCGCCGTTCAAGGGCGAGCTGCACCTGTCGAGGTTCGTCCTCAAGACGGACAACACCCTCGACCTCGCCAGCGAGAAGGTCGTCCTGAAGGTGGCCAACGACCGCGGCCAGTGCTGCCACGTCGGCGGGGACATCGACTTCGACGCCGCCGGCAACCTCTACCTCACCACCGGCGACGACACGAACCCGTTCTCCTCCGACAGCTATTCGCCGATCGACGAGCGGACCACGCGCAACCCGCAGTTCGACGCGCAACGCTCGTCCGGCAACACGAACGACCTGCGCGGCAAACTCCTGCGGATCCGCCCGCAGGCCGACGGGACGTACACGGTGCCGCCCGGCAACCTCTTCGCACCGGGCACCGCGAGCACCCGGCCGGAGATCTACGCGATGGGCTTCCGCAACCCGTTCCGGATGAGTGTCGACAAACCGACCGGCGTCGTCTACCTCGGCGACTACGGCCCGGACGCCGGCACCACGGACCCGAACCGCGGGCCGCAGGGCCAGGTCGAGTTCGACCGGATCACCTCCGCCGGCAACTTCGGCTGGCCGTACTGCACCGGCTCGAACACGACGACCGAGACGTACAACCACTTCACGTTCCCGAGCGGGCCGTCCGGCGCGAAGTACGACTGTGCCGGCGGGCCGACGAACTCCTCGTTCCGCAACACCGGCCTCGCCAAGCTGCCGGTGCCGAAGGCCGCGTGGATCAAGTACGCGGGCGACGAGGGTTCGCCGCCGGAGTTCGGCAGCGGCTCGGAGTCGCCGATGGGCGGCCCGGTCTACCGGTTCGACGCCGCCTCGACGTCCACGGTCAAGTTCCCGCAGTCCCTCGACGGCAAGTTCTTCGCCGGGGAGTACGGGCGCAAGTGGATCAAGGCGGTGACCGTCAACGCCGACGGCACCCGCGGCGGCATCGAGGACTTCCCCTGGACCGGCACGCAGGTCATGGACATGGCGTTCGGCCCCGACGGCGCGCTCTACGTCCTCGACTACGGCACCGGCGACGACAACCAGGCGCTCTACCGGATCGAGTACCTCGCGGGCACCAACCGCAACCCGGTCGCGAAAGCCGCGTCCGACAAGACGTCCGGCCCGAACCCGCTGACCGTGAACTTCTCGTCCGCGGGCAGCAGCGATCCCGAAGGCGGGGCGCTGAGCTACCGCTGGGACTTCGGCGACGGCCAGACGTCGACCGCGGCGAACCCGGCGCACACCTACACGACCAACGGCACCTATTCGCCGTCGCTCACGGTGTCGGATCCGGAGGGCCTGACCGGCACCGCGAGCCTGGTCGTCACGGTCGGGAACACCGCGCCTTCGGTTTCCCTGGGTGTTCCGGCGGACGGACAGCTGTTCTCCTTCGGGGACACCGTGCCGTTCCAGGTGACCGGCAGCGACCCGGAGGACGGGCCGCTCGACTGCTCGAAGGTCAAGGTCACGTACCTGCTCGGCCACGACAGCCACCAGCACCAGATCACCCAGGCGACCGGGTGCAGCGGCTCGATCGCCGTCCCGGTCGACGGTGAGCACGACGCCGCGGCGAACATCTTCGGCGTCTTCGACGCGCAGTACACCGACAACGGCGGGCTGACGTCACACAGCGTCCGCAAGCTCCAGCCGCGGCACCGCCAGGGTGAGCACTTCTCGGCGCAGTCCGGGATCCAGCTCGCCGACCACGGCTCGGCCGAGGGCGGCCGGACGGTCGGGTACACCGACGACGGAGACTGGATCTCGTTCACGCCGTACGCGCTGGGCAACGCGTCGTCGATCAGCGCGCGGGTGTCGTCCGGCGGCCCCGGCGGATCGCTGGAGGTCCGCGCGGGCTCGCCGACCGGCACCCTGCTCGGATCGGCGGCCGTCGCCAACACCGGGGACTGGGAGGTGTTCCAGAACGTCACGGCGAACCTGGCGAACCGGCCGGCCGGCACGACGACGCTGTACCTCGTGTTCAAGGGCGTCACCGGGCAGGGCAACCTGTTCGACCTCGACGCCTTCACCTTCACCACCGCCGCCCAGGCGGGCGCGGTCGAAGGCGAGTCGTTCACG
This sequence comes from Amycolatopsis sp. NPDC051371, assembly GCF_040682155.1. Taxonomy (NCBI): domain Bacteria; kingdom Bacillati; phylum Actinomycetota; class Actinomycetes; order Pseudonocardiales; family Pseudonocardiaceae; genus Amycolatopsis; species Amycolatopsis sp. NPDC051371. Next base: position 13,607 of record NZ_JBFBAG010000072.1, on the reverse strand, counting down.
TCCGGCTCGGGGGTCCAGATCGCCCCGCACGCCGCGGCGAGCGGCGGGAACACCCTGGGCTACATCGAGAACGGTGATTGGGCCGGCTACGCGTCGGTGAGCACGTCGGGCGCGCGGTCGTTCACCGTGCGGGTGTCGTCGGACGGCCCGGGTGGCACGATCGAGATCCGCTCCGGCTCGGCCACCGGCACGCTGCTGGGCACGGTCGCGGTGGCGAACACCGGCGGCTGGGAGAACTTCCAGACCGTCACGGCGTCGGTGTCGAGCGGGTCCGGGCCGCTGTTCCTGGTGTTCCGCGGCGCTTCCGGTTCCCTGTTCGACATCGACACCTTTAGCCTGAGCAGCATGCCGACCCAGGTGGATCCCGCGTACGACGTGCTGGTGTTCTCCAAGACGGCCGGCTTCCGGCACGACTCGATCCCGGCGGGGATCCAGGCGATCCGGGAGCTGGGCGCGGCGCAGGGATTCGGGGTGACGGCGACGGAGGACGCTTCGGTGTTCACCGCCGCCGAGCTGGCCAAGTACAAGGCGGTGGTGTTCCTGTCGACCACCGGTGACGTCTTGGACGCCACGCAGCAGGCGGCGTTCGAGTCCTATGTGGAGGGTGGTGGCGGCTACCTCGGCATCCACGCGGCGGCGGACACCGAGTACGACTGGCCGTGGTACGGGCAGCTCGTCGGCGCCTGGTTCAAGAGCCACCCGGCGATCCAGGCGGCGAACTTCGTCACCGAGGACCACGCGCACCCGGCGACGGCGCACCTGCCGGCGGTCTGGAACCGGACCGACGAGCTGTACAACTACCGCACGAACCCGCGGGGCAGCGTGCACGTGCTGCAGACGCTGGACGAGTCCAGCTACACCGGCGGCGAGATGGGTGCCGACCACCCGATCACGTGGTGCCACCCGCAGGGCGGTGGCCGGGCGTTCTACACCGGGCTCGGCCACACGATCGAGTCGTACTCGGACACCGCGTTCCGGACCGAGCTGCTCGGCGGGATCCGTTACGCCGCCGGGGTCGTCGCGGCGGACTGCGGTTCTTCCCCGGCGACCACGGTGGAGGGTGAGTCGTTCACGTCGGGCTCGGGCGTGCAGGTCGCTCCGCACGCCCCGGCGAGCGGTGGTCAGACGCTCGGCTACATCGAGAACGGCGACTGGGCCGGGTTCGCTTCGGTGAGCACGGCGGGCATCACGCGGTTCAGCGCGGTCGTGTCTTCCGCGGGAGCGGGCGGCACGATCGAGATCCGCGACGGCTCGGCGACCGGCGCCCTGCTGGGCACGGTCGCGGTGCCGAACACGGGCAGCTGGGAGACGTTCCGGACGGTCTCCACCAGTGTCACGCCGGGCTCGGGCCCGCTCCACCTGGTCTTCCACGGCGGCGCGGGTTCCCTGTTCGACATCGACACGCTCACAGTGTCCTAGGAGGTCCGTGAAGGCCACCTTGACGAACTTGTAGTTCCTCAAGGTGGCCTTCACGGCTGTCAGCGGACGCCGAAGAGGTGCTCCAGGGCCAGCTGGTTGAGGCGCGTGAAGTGGTAGCCGCGCTGAGCCGCCGCGTCGAGGTCGAAGTCGTCCTTCAGGAGGTCGTCGAACGACTCGCCCGGGGCCAGCGTCGGCGTCGAGAGGTCCGGGACCCGGGACGCCGCCAGCGCTTCGGCGACCTCCGGGTCCGAGCGGAACTTCGCCGCCTTCTCCTTGAGGATCAGGTACGTCCGCATGTTCGCCGCGGCGGACACCCACACGTCCGACGGGTCCTCGGTGCGCAGCGGCTTGTAGTCGAAGTGCCGCGGACCCTCGTAACCGCCGTTCTCCAGCAGGTCGACCAGGAAGAACGCGCTCTTCACGTCGCCGTGGCCGAAGATCAGGTCCTGGTCGTACTTCGGACCGTGCTGGCCGTTGAGGTCGATGTGGAACAGCTTGCCCTGCCACAGCGCCTGCGAAATGCCGTGCACGAAGTTGAGCCCGGCCATCTGCTCGTGCCCGACCTCGGGGTTGAGCCCGAACATCTCGGACCGCGAAAGCTGCGAGATGAAGCCCAGCGCGTGCCCGATGGTCGGCAGCAGGATGTCGCCGCGCGGCTCGTTCGGCTTGGGCTCGAGGGCGAACCGCAGCGAGTAGCCCTTCTCGACGACGTAGTCGGCGAGCAAGTCGAGGCCCTCCTTGTAGCGGTCCAGCGCCGCGCGGACGTCTTTGGCGGCGTCGGACTCGGCGCCCTCACGGCCGCCCCAGACGACGTAGGTCTCCGCGCCCAGCTCGGCCGCGAGGTCGACGTTGCGCCGCACCTTCCGCAGCGCGTAGCGCCGGACGTCACGGTCGTTGCTGGTCAGGCCGCCGTCCTTGAACACCGGGTGGGTGAACAGGTTGGTCGTCGCCATCGGCACCTTGAGGCCGGTCTCGGCGAGCGCCTTGCGGAACCGCTCGATCGCCTTGTCGCGGTCGGGCTCGGTGGCCAGGAGGTCGTCGTCGTGGAACGTCACGCCGTAGGCGCCCAGCTCCGCCAGCCGGTGCACGCTCTCCACCGGGTCCAGCGGCGGCCGCGTCCCGACCCCGAACGGGTCGTTCGCGGGCCAGCCCACGGTCCAGAGGCCGAAGGTGAACTTGTCGGCCGGCTGGGGAGCGTAGTCGCTCATGACTGTCCTTTCATTTAGTTCACGTTGTAGACTAAATATGCGCCGCGGGGGTCCCGGGCGTCAAGGGGCCGGTTAAAGTGCTCGGCAGGAGGACACATGACCCAGGCCGTGCGGCACGAGGAGATGCGCGCCCGCAACCTCGAGGTCGTGCTGGGCGCGGTCAGCCGCGGCGGCCCGCTGACCCGCGCCGCGCTCGCCGAGCGCACCGGCCTGACCAAGTCCACGGTGAGCAAGCTCGTCGGCGATCTGGTGGACGCGGGCCTGCTGGCCGAGACCGGCCCCGCGCGGGCGGGCGAACGCGGCCGGCCGGGCGTGGAGGTCGTGCTCAGCGGGGCGCGTGTGGCGTCGCTGGGGCTGGAGATCAACGTCGACTACCTCGCGGTGCGGGTGCTCGACCTCACCGGCGGGATCCGGTTCGCCGCCCGCCGCGAGCGGGACAACCGCGGCTCACGGCCGAAGAAGGTCCTCGCCGAGCTGCAGGCGCTGGCGTCGGAGGCGTTGACCGAGACCCACCGGCTCGGACTGGAGGTCGCGGGCGCGGTGCTGGCGGTGTCGGGTCCCGTCGGGGACGGTGTCTTGTTCAGCGCCCCCAACCTCGGCTGGCAGGACGTCCGCCCCGCCGACCTGCTGCGGCTGCCGATCCCCGTCGAGCTGGACAACGAGGCGAACCTCGCGGCACTGGGCGAGCTCTGGTTCGGCGACGGCGAGCGGGACTTCCTCTACGTGTCGGGCGAAGTCGGTATCGGCGCGGGCCTGGTCGTCAACGGCACGCTGTTCGCCGGCGCGCGCGGCCTGGCCGGCGAGCTGGGCCACGTCGTCGTGGCGCCGGGCGGCCCGCCGTGCCGGTGCGGCGGCAGCGGGTGCCTGGAGACGTTCGCCGGGCAGGAGGCGTTGCTGGCCGCGGGGAACGCGGAGTCGGTGCCGGACTTCCTGGCGGCTCTCGAGCAGGGCGGCGCGGCGGCTTTGGAGGCGTGCGATGCGGCCGGACGCGCCCTCGGCGTCGCGCTGACGTCGGCGGTGAACCTCCTCGACCTGGACCGCATCGTGCTGGGCGGGGTGTTCACGCAGCTGTACCCGTGGCTGTCCGGCCCGGTGTCGGAGGTGCTGTCCGCGCGGCTCGGCGGCCTGCGGGGCGCGCCACCGGTGCTGTCGGCGTCACGCCTCGGCGGTGACGCGGCGACGTTGGGGGCGGCGGGCCGGGTGGTGCACCGGGTGCTGGCCGACCCGGCGCCGTTCGTGAACCGGGCTCAGGAGGCGTAGGCCCGCCCCGATGTCATGAACGACTCGTTCATGTGGTCGGGCGCGGTGAACGGGTCGTTCACAGCGCGAGGTTCACCGAAGGGAGGCGAGCTGGGTGGTCCAGTAGCGCGTCCGGTCGAGGTAGGCGGTTTCCGACGCCGCGCCGGAAGTCCCGTAAGCGCCGACGAAAGTCTCGTACCCCGAACCCGGCGGCGACGAACGAGCAGGCTCGATGACCGAGCCCTCGTGCCATTCGTTGAACGACGTCACGGAAACCCAGTCCGCCTGGGCGGAAAGCGCGTTCTGCCATTCGCGGTCGTACGTCGCCCCGTTGTCGCGGCCCAGTGTCGGCGTCGTGTTGCCTGGTACCGCGCGGTCGTCGACGTACCCCGGGCCCACCGACGGTGCCCACACCAGGCCGTTGGCCTCGCAGTATGCGCCCGCTTCGCGCCAGCCCGGCGCTGTCGCCCCGGCGATAGCGTCGTAGGTGTACATCCCGCCGAAGTGCGCGACCTTGCTCGTGTCGGTCGTCTGCGCCAGCACGATCGCGGACGAACGCACCTGGTCGAGCGGCGTCCAGTCGGTGATGCGCAGGCTTTCGAAGACATAGAACGCGCCGCGCCCGCCCTCGCGGTAGAACGCCGGGCTCGAACCGTATCGCGAGAGGAGGTAGTCGATGTCCGACACCGTCGAAGCCGCCGTCCGCCCACCGTAGGGCTCCAGGTGCCACGCGACGCGAATCCCGTGCCGCGCCGCGGCTTCCAGCACGCCGGCCGCCAGACCGTCCTCATAGGACCCCTGACCCCACCAGCTGTAGACGATCACCCCGGCGCCGGACTGCTCGATCCACCGCATGTGCTGCTCGACGGCGCCGGAGAAGTCCCCGGAGTCGTACGGGCCGAGCACCGGGTAGAAGTTCGCGCCGAGGTCGTCGGGTGGCGTGTGCCCGCCTTGCTGCCAGTGCCGGTAAGTGCCGGAACTGTTGCCGTACCAAGGGTAGTAGAACAGGTGGGTGCGGCTGGAAAGCGCCGCGGCGGCGTGCGCGATGCCGGGCAGGGTCGCGGCCAGCAGGAGCAGGGCGGCGAACAACGTCGAAATCCGTCGCATGCGGAAACCCCTCGGTGGATTCGGAGTGTTCCAGACCATACGGACGCATCCCGAACGAGGGCAACAGTTCACCGGACATACGCAAACTTGCGTCGGGAACCCACCAGGAAGCCCACCGGGAAAGCGAAAACCGCCCCGGGTGAACCCGGGGCGGTTTCCGATGAGCGGGACTAGCTCACGGAGTTGACCAGCACCAGCGAGGAGCCGACCGTGACACCCGTGTCGGTCTGCACGGTCAGCTGACCGCGCAGGATCCGGCCCGCCGCCGGGGCGGCGTTCACCGTCACCGTCGCCGGCACGGTCCACGAGCTACCGGACGCCCGCACCGCGTTCGCGTCGGTCACCGCGACCGAACCGAACGCCGGGTTGGTGAACACGTCGAGGTAGTCGAACTCGGTGGAGCCGGCGGGCACCGCGTACCCGTCGACCAGCGCGATCCAGACGCCCGCGGCCGGGTTGGCCACGGTCACCGACTCCTCGGAGTCGCCGTCCGCGCTCTGGCCCGCGACCACGCAGGACCCGGTCGAGCAGTTGTACAGCACCAGGTCCAGGTCGGCGCCGACGTCGGACGTCTTGCCGATCGTGGCCGTCAGCGACGTCGAGCCCGGCGTCACCGCGATCTGGTACTGCTGCTGCTGACCTTCGGCGATCGTCGGCCGCGAGACCTTCGCGCTGCCGAGCGTCGCGCCGTTCAGCTTGCCGGTGAACGCGCCGAGGGTGTTCGTCACGGTGTAGGACCGCGCGATCGGCGTGTTCAGCGTGGCCGAGGCGATGGTGTCCGGGTTGGGCGCGATGGTCGTGCCCAGCACCGAAGCCGACAGCTTGTACGCCGCATTGTCCACATCGGACGTCCGGCGCGCTTCCACGACGATCTCCCACACGCCCGGCAGCGGGTTGGCGATGGTCCGGCTGGTCGGCGTGCCGCCGGGGCAGCCCGCGCCCGCGTCAGGGAGGTAGCAGAACGTCGTCGAGGTGCTCGCCTCGGCCGGCACGCCGGTCGGGTCGTAGCGCAGGAACCGCACCTGACCCTTGCCCGGAGCTCCGGCCCCCGCGTCCAGGTCCACCTTCAGCGCGCTGGCGCCCTGCGGCACCCGCACGAAGTAGCTGGTCGCCTGGTTGCGGGCGATCTTGCCGGAGACGTCGACCTGGTAGCCCTTGGCGGCGGTGAACTCCTGCGGCGCGAAGACCGTGTTGAGGGTCTGCACGTCGATGCCGATGGTCAGCGGGTTGTCCAGGTACAGCAGCGCCGAGTGGACGCCCGCGTTCTTCGGGTTCACCTTGACGTCGAACTTCACCGGCGTGTTCAGCGGCAGCACCACCGTCGACGCCGAGGAGAACGTCCCGTCGTTGCCGGTCCACCGCGCGAAGTACGGCACCGGCTTGGCCGAGCCCGTCGTGCGGGTGATCGTGTACGTGCGGGTGTACGCCTTGCCCGTGGTCACGCCTTCGCGGTCGTGGATGCCCACGCCCGTGTTCGGGGTGGCCAGCAGGCCCGACAGCGTGGTGTGCACCTCGACCGACGTCGCGACGGCGTCCGGCTTCGGGTTGAGCGACAGCGCGACGAACGCGGCCGGGACGTTGAACAGGCCCGCGCCCTGGGCGTACGCGCCGATGCCCGGCACGAACCGCGCGGTCGACTTGATGGCCGCGCGCAGCTGCGCGACCGGCGGCCGCTGGCCCTTGTGCGTCGCCTTGTACGCGCTCACCAGCAGTGCCGCCGCACCGGTCGCCTGCGGCGCCGCCATCGACGTGCCCTGCAGCATCGCGTACCCCGCGGGCAGGTTGTAGGTGCCGGCCACCGGGCTCGGCGCCTCCCAGCGTGGGGTGGTGGAGATCGCCGCGCCGGGCGCGATGATGTCCGGCTTGAAGCCGCCGTCTTCACGCGGGCCGCGCGAGGAGAACGGGTGCAGCGACTCGGCGTTCTGGGTCTTCGAGCCGTAGTTCGAGAGCCAGGTTTCCTTGGTGATGTACGAGCCGACCGAGATCGCGTCCGTGGCCACCGACGGGTCGCCGACGGTGTTCGCCCCGTAGCCGCTGTTGCCGGCCGAGATGAAGATCTGGACGTTGTACTCGGCGATCGTGCGGTTGTAGAGCTCCGCGCGGGCGTTGTTGCCGTCGTTGAGCGCCGGCAGGCCGCCGATCGAGATGTTGATGACGTCGGCACCGTGACTGGCGGCGTAGACGACACCGTCGATCAGGCCCGAGGACGTGCAGGCGGTGCCGGTGAGGCAGACCTTGACCGCCAGGACCTTCGCGCCCGGGGCCGCGCCGTCCATCTTGCCGCCGAACAGGTCGTTGCCGGTGGCGATGCCCGCGACGTGCGAGCCGTGCTCGGCGCCGGCGATGCCGATGCCGACGAAGCCTGGCTTGTCGGTCTGGACCACGAAGGCCATCCGCTCGGCGATGTCGGTCGCCGGGTTGTCCGTGCCGAAGAAACCGACGTCGTACTTCTTGGCGTAGTCGGTCATCGGCTTCTCGTCGGAGAAGTCGCCGTTGCCGTTGAGGTCGACGCGGACCTCCTTGGTCACGCTGTCCTGCAGCACGCCCCAGGAGTCGGCGCGGTCGCCGTCGCGGTTGATGTCGCCGCCGGTCTCGCTGTCCGCGCCGCCCAGGTCGCCGGCGGTTTCGGTGAACAGGCCGAACGTGTACGGGCCGCCGGTCGCCGGGGCCTTCCAGCTCTTGCCGTTCGCCGTGAAGGTGCCGCTGTAGGTCGCGGTGGACTGCGCGACCCAGGTGCCGTCACCGGAGTTGGTGGCGTTGGCGTTGTACCAGTCGACGATCTTGCGTTCGCCGTGACTGGTGGTGGCCAGCGCGGGGGAGTCGAGGTCGACGCCGGAGTCGAGCACCGCGACCGTGGTGTCCTTGCCGTCCCAGTTGGGCAGGACCTGGCCGAACTGGGCCGCGTAGGTGTCGCCGGTCGGCAGGTACGGGTTCACGCGCGGGGTGTTCTTGCCCGGCGCGGGCTGCGGCGTGGGGTCCTGCGCGCCATCGGTCTTCGGGTCGTCGCGGTAGACGAGGCCGTCGACGTCGACGGCGTTGACCGACTTGAGCTTCGCGGCCTTCTCGGCCTTGTCCGTGGGGACGCTGACCTTGACGTAGTCGAGCTTGGTGTCGGTGGACTGGACGACGCCACCGAGCGCCTTGAGCTCGTTCACGGCGGCGCCGGTCTGGCCCTTTTCCGCCGCGATCAGCAGCGTGACGTCGGGCTTGCCGGCCTTCTCGGCTTCGGCGACGAGCGCGCGGTCGTGCTCGTCGAGGGTCTTGCCGTCGGCCGCGCCCGCGGTCGGCGGGGCCTGCTGGGCGGACGCCACGGGGACGGCGACGCCGAGGACGGAGGCGCCGAGTGCGGTGGCGAGGACGGTGATCCCGGCCCGCCGTCTCCAGCGAGATCTGTGGTCAGTCACTGAGTGGACCCTTCGTGAAGTGATGCGTCCGTGAAGTACACCTCGTGGGATCTTCGTCAGCAATAAGACAGTTAGCCCATTACCCGCAATTGGTTGCGAGCCGAATGGCCTAATCGGCTGACCGGTTGGGCGGCAACCGGATGTGACTTCCGGCGGTCAGACGTCCACTCTTGCTATGTGTGCGTATAGGGGACTACATTCACGTGTAGTCGACTACACGCACGCATAGGACTGCTGATGAGCACGGAAGACTTCACGGCGAGGGCCCGGATCCGCGACGCGGCGATCAGGCTGTTCACCGAGCGCGGCATGGAGAAGACGTCGATCCTCGACATCGCCCAGGCCGCCGGTGTCTCCGGCGGCCTGATCCGCCACCACTTCGGCTCCAAGGACGGGTTGCGCGAGGCGTGTGACACGTACGTCTTCGACGAGCTGCTGAAGTTCAAGGAGGAGGTGCTGGCGAAGGGCGTCGCGAACCCGGGGTTCCTCCCGACGTTCGACGCCCGCCAGCTGCTCTTCCGGCGCTACCTGGGCCGCGCCATGGTCGACGGCTCCGAAGCCGCCGAGGCGCAGTTCACCGAGATCGTCGACGGCACCGAACGCTACTTCCGCCAGCAGGGCATGGACATGCCCGACCCGCGGGGCGTCGCCGCCGCGCTCGCCGCGATGACCGGCGGGCTGATGATCCTGCAGGACCACATCGCCCGCGCGCTCGGCGAGGAGCCGGGCACCCACGAGGCGATGCTGCGGATGTCGATGGCCGCCGGGCACCTGTTCATGAACCCGCTCGCCAACGCCGAAGTCCTCGAAAAGGCCCGCGAAGCGCTGGCCGCCTACGAACGAAAGGAATGACGATGGCCGAAGCGATCACCGCCGACGGCCTCACCAAGGCGTTCGGTTCCGCGAAAGCCCTCGACGGGCTCGACCTGACCGTCCACACCGGCGAGGTGCACGGCTTCCTCGGGCCGAACGGCGCCGGCAAGACCACCACGATCCGCGTCCTGCTGGGGCTGATGCGGGCCGACGGCGGCCGCGCCACCCTGCTCGGCGGGAACCCCTGGACCGACGCCACCGAGCTGCACCGGCGGCTCGCGTACGTGCCGGGCGACGTCACGCTCTGGCCCAACCTCACCGGCGGCGAAGTCATCGACCTGCTCGGCCGGCTGCGCGGCGGCCTCGACACCGCCCGCCGCGCCGAGCTCGTCGAGCGCTTCGACCTCGACCCGCGCAAGAAGGGGCGGACGTACTCGAAGGGCAACCGGCAGAAGGTCGCGCTGGTCGCGGCGCTGGCGTCCGACGTGGAGCTGCTGGTGCTCGACGAGCCGACGTCCGGGCTCGACCCGCTGATGGAAGAGGTGTTCCGGCAGGTCGTCGCGGAGGAGCGGGAACGCGGCGACCGGACCGTGCTGCTGTCCTCGCACATCCTGTCCGAGGTGGAGGCGCTCTGCGACCGCGTCACGATCATCCGGGCCGGGCGCACCGTCGAATCGGGCACCCTGGCCGAGCTGCGGCACCTGGGCCGGATCACGATCGACGCGTCGCTCGCGAGGGTGCCGGACAGCCTGTCGTCGCTGCCGGGCGTGCACGACCTGAGCGTGTACGGCTCGCACGTCCACCTGTCCGTCGACCAGTCTTCGCTGGACGACGTGATGCGCCACCTCGCCGAAGCCGGGCTGCGGAGCCTGGTGAGCCGGCCGCCGACGCTCGAGGAGCTGTTCCTGCGCCACTACCGCCACGACGAGCCGGTCGGAGCGGCGCGATGACCGGCACCTGGTCGCTGCTGCGGCTGATCCTGCGCCGCGACCGGCTGCTGATGCCGCTGTGGATCGTGTGCCTGGCGGTCGCACCGATGGGCTACCTGTCGTCGATCAAGGCGGCCTACCCCGATGCGGCGTCGCGGCAGCACTTCTACGACCTCAACGCATCCAGCGCGACGTTCGTCGTCCGCAACGGCCCGCTATACGGCTCGTCGGTGGGCAACCTGCTCGCGTGGCAGTGCGGGTTCGTCCCGGTCGTCGTCGGGCTGATCGCCCTGCTCACGGTCGTCCGGCACACCCGGGCCGAGGAGGAGGCGGGCCGTCGTGAGCTGACCGGCGCGACCGTCGTCGGACGGCACGCCGGGCTGGCGGCGGCGGTGCTTTGTGCTTGCGGGGCGTGCCTGGTGTACGGCTTGGTCGTCGGCTTCGGTCTTGCCGCGCAGGGCGTCTCGCCGGCCGGCGCGCTGGCGCTGGGGCTCGGATTTTCCTTGGTGGGCTGGGTGTTCGCCGGTGTCGGGGCGGTCGCGGCGCAGCTCACCTGGGGTGCGGGCGGCGCGCGCGGGATCGGGATCGGCGTGCTGGTCCTGGCGTTCCTGCTGCGCGCGGCGGGCGACAGCAGCGCTTCGGCGGGCTGGGTCGCGTGGCTGTCGCCGATCGGCTGGGCGCACCGGATGCGGCCGTTCGCGGGGGAACAGTGGTGGGTCCTCGCTCTGGCCTTGGTCTTCACCGGGGCGCTGGTGGCCTTGGCCGTCGCGCTGTCCGCGCGTCGCGACCTCGGCGCGGCGCTGCTCCCGGCCCGGCTGGGGCGGGCGACGGCGAAGGCGTCACTGCGGTCGCCGCTGGCGCTGGCCTGGCGGCTGCAGCGGGGGACGCTGCTGGTCTGGACCGTCTGCCTGGCGCTGGTCGGGCTGCTGATGGGCGGAGTCGGGAAGAACGTCGCCGAGATGATGCGGGACAACCAGGCCGTCGCGGACGTGTTTTCGCGCCTCGGCGGCGGAGGCGCGGTTACGGACGCGTACCTGGCCGGGACGATGACGTTGTTCGGCCTGGCGGCGGCGGGCTACGCGGTGCAGGCGACGCTGAAGCTGCGTGCCGAAGAGGCGGCGGGCCGGGCGGAACCGCTGCTGGCGACGGCGGTCGGCCGGATCGGCTGGGCGCTCGCGCACCTGACGTTCGCCTTGCTGGGGCCGGCTTTCTTGCTGGCGATGACCGGTCTCGCGACCGGCGCGGCGTACGGCACTTCACTGGTCCCGGCGGCGCTGGCGCAGTTGCCGGCGGTGTGGGTGCTGGCCGGTTCGGCGGCCTTGCTGGTCGGCTTCCTGCCGCGGTTCGCCGCGGCGGCCTGGGGGCTGCTGGGCGCGTTCCTGCTGTTGTCGCTGGTGGGGACGGCGTTGCAGTGGAACGACGTGGTGCTGGGGATCTCGCCGTTCCAGCACCTGGCGCGGCTGCCGGGCGGGACGTTCTCGGTGGCCCCGGCGATCTGGCTGGTGGCGATCGCCTCGGCGGCCGGCGTCGGTGGTCTGGCGGCGTTGCGCCGTCGTGACATGCCGGTGGGCTGACAGCGAAAGGTGACCACCGTGGGGGTCCAGGGGGCTTGCCCTCCTGGCGGGGGTCCGGGGGTTCGACCCCCGGGGCACACCGCGGGGCGAGGCCCGGTGCGCGCTTTCCGCGCACAGGCCTCGCCCCGAGACTCGAGTGGCAACCGAGGGAGTCGAACCCTGCGCGGCTTATGAGGGCGGCGCCCATGGACCGGCCCTGACCCTTCGGCGGGCGACGGCTGCCATCTCTTACAACGGTAGCTGATACCCATCTCATTCCCGTCTCACTCTGTGCTTCACCCGGATGGGCCGAGCTGGCAGGCTGGTCCGCATGGACGATCTACTGCTGCGCCGCGTGCGGCCGGGGCTCGGCGGAGAGCTCGCGGACGTCCGCGTCAACGACGGTCGCGTCACGGCGATCACCGAGCCGGGCTCGACCGGTTTCGCGGCGCGGGTCGTCGACGGCCACGGGGGAACGCTGCTGCCGGGGCTGGTCGACGCGCACGCCCACCTCGTGCAGTGGGCGACGTCCCGCCGCCGGATCTCCCTGGAAGCGGCGCGCTCGGCGGGCGAGGCGATCGAGCTGCTGCTCGCGCACCTGCTGGCGACGCCGGCGCAGGCGGAGGAATTGGTCGTGGGCGCGGGGTTCCGCGACGCGCTCTGGCCGGACCGGCCGCACAAGGACCTCCTGCAGCGGGCGCTGCCCGGGCGCGCGGTGGCGTTGTTCGGCGCGGACCTGCACACGCTGTGGCTGAGCCCGGCGGCGCTGAAGCTGATCGGCCGCGACCACGCGACGGGCGTGCTGCTGGAGAACGACTGCATGAGCGCGACGGCCCAGCTCCCGACGGCCGCGATCGACGTCCAGGACGCGTGGGTGGCGGAAGCGGTGTCCGCGGCGGCGGCGCGGGGCGTGACGCGGATCGTGGACTACGAGTACGCGGACACGGTGGCGGACTGGACGCGCCGAGGTGCGCCGGCGGCCAGGATTTCCTGCGTGATCGCGCGGTTCCTGCTGGACCAGACGATCGAGCGCGGCCACCGCACGGGCGACGTCCTCCCGGATTCGGGCGGGCTGCTGACGGTGGGCCCGTTCAAGCTGTTCGTGGACGGCTCGCTGAACACCCGGACGGCTTTTTGCCATGACCCTTACCCGGGTTCGGAGTCGCCGGGTCTGCTGGAGCTGCCACCGTCCGCGCTGGTTCCGTTGATGCAGCGGGCTTCCGCGCATGGGCTGGTCCCGGCGGTGCACGCGATCGGCGACCAGGCGAACACGATCGCGTTGGACGCTTTCGAGTCGGTGGGCTGTCCTGGGCGGATCGAGCACGCGCAGTTGCTTTCTCCTTCCGACGTCTCGCGGTTCGCTTCGCTGGGGGTGATCGCGGCGGTCCAGCCGGCTCATCAGCCGGATGATCGCGATGTCGCCGATCGTCATTGGCATGGGCGGACTTCGCGGGCTTTCCCTTATCGCTCGCTGCTGGAATCGGGTGCCCGTCTGGAGTTCGGGTCCGATGCGCCGGTCGCGCCGCTGGACCCGTGGGACGGGATCGCGTCGGCGGTGTTCCGGACCGATGATGACCGGCCGGCTTGGCACCCGGAGCAGTCTCTGCCGTTCGAGGAGGCGCTGGCAGCGTCCTCGGGCGGACGTCGGGGGATCGCGGTCGGGGACGTGGCGGACTTGATGGTGACGGCGGCGGACCCGTCTCTCTTGTCACCCGCGGACCTGCGGGCGCTTCCGGTGACGGCCACGATCCTCGATGGGCACGTCACCCATCAGGTTTGAGGACGGCTCACGTCCTTCATGGCTGGCCCCCAGCGCCCCAATGTGGCGTTGGGTGCGTGAGGTCGTCCCGCCGGCGTCCGCCGGGTCATTGGCCCGGCCGATGCGGATCGAGCCGGACGGGCAGCGGTTCGACGCCGAGGCGACCGTCGGGATCG